>JAEWBM010000011.1 GCA_023391155.1 Acidobacteriota bacterium | reverse complement strand
GCCTTGTTTATCACGAAAACGTCGCCGATCTCCATTATCCCGGCCTTTATTGCCTGAATGTCGTCGCCCATTCCCGGTACGAGAACGACGACCGACACGTCCGCGGCTTTTACGATCTCGACCTCGTCCTGGCCGACGCCGACCGTCTCGACGATCACCTTGTCAAAGCCGGCCGCGTCCAGGATAGCGACGGCATCCACGGTGGCACGTGAGAGGCCCCCGAGATTGCCCCGGGTCGCCATCGAACGAATGAAGATGTTCTTATCAAGTCCCAGAGTGGACATCCGGATACGGTCGCCGAGAATAGCGCCTCCGGAAAAGGGGCTCGAGGGGTCGACGGCGATGATCCCGATCCGCTCGCCTTGATCTTTGTAATACAGAGCAAGCTTATCGACGAGAGATGATTTGCCGGCGCCCGGGGAGCCTGTGATGCCGATGACCGTAGCCTTTCCGGTGCGGGGGAATACGGCCTTCATAATCTCGCCGGCTTCGGCGGAGGCATTCTCGACGCGGGAGATCGCCCGCGCGATGGACCGGGTGTCGCCGCTAAGCAGCTTTTCGATTAATTCGGCAGTCGGCATCTATTGAAAACGAAAGCCAATTTTCGCATTTTTATCGACTAAATCAAAAAGAACGGGATGCCGAAGCACCCCGTCCCGTTAATTTATCCAGGCGACGAGTTACATATTGCCCTCGTCGGCAGATGGCCCGTAGATCGACGGCACCGGAATGTCATTGAGACGCAGATATACCGACAATTGGCCGCGGTGATGGACGATGTGGTTGAGGACGAACGAACGCATCACGGCAGCTTTCGGCAGAGTAAAATAAACATTCTCGCCGTTTCGCAGAGTCCAGTTCTCAAGGAACACGTCGTCGGTCGTATTGCGGAGGACCTCGATCGCCTCGACGACATTCTTATCGAAAAACTCGACAAGTTCTTCTGTCGTAGCGGGTTCGAAGGGCTTGTAATCCATTTTGGCGAAATCGAGTTCGGGGCTCTGGAGCGTGGCTTGCGTCCAGGTGAACATTTCCGCGACATGAGAGGCGAGAGCACCCATGGTCATCGATTTTTCATGCGGCTTCCAGCTAAATTTGTCGGCCGGAATGCGCTCGAGGCATTTGCGTGCGACGGAGGCTTCCTGTTCCATTTCGCCGATAAGAATGCCGGCGAGCGAATTTGCGACAGCAGCAGAACTTGTACTCATATCAGTAACTCCTTTAAGTTGAATTTAGGCGGGAATAATACCACACGGCGTTTCAGAGATGCAACATGCAACATACCATTTGTTTCACAGAGCTTAGTTTCTACCGGAAGCGATATATTCATTTTCTGCGGCCCTGCATACCGGGCAGTAGGTAACGCGTTCTGTTTCCGGGTTATCGACGTCCACAAGACAGCCGCCCATAATATAGGAATTCGCATTGGGAAATTCTTTTTCACGAGTGCCGCCCCATCCGGGGGGCGCCGGTCCAAGGCCGTATCGAATAGGGACGGTTCCCCTTTTCATCGGGACGTTATGAACTTCGCAGATCTTCTTTGCCATACTTAGACGCTTTTTTTTTGACCGCGGCGAAAGCCAATAAATATCTATCAGGTTCGCGATCGGCCCGACGATAAAGAGGGCGTAGTAGGGCGCGTGGATCGCGAACATATTTTCGAATAGCCGCAAGATGCTTTCGACAAGCGCGACCAGGATCACGACAATGACCTGAGCCGCCTTCGAATGGCGGACGGTCGTCTTCGGGTCTGTGATCATGAAAAATATAAAAAGCTGGTACATCGGCCCGGTTATGGGCGCGACCTCAGCAAGGAACGAATGGCCGGTCCAGGCACTTCGCAGCAGGCTGAAGACCAGGAATGCCGCGACGTAAGTGAGGGTGATGTGCAGCCGTTTCAGCCGGTAGATTATGATCGAACCGAGCAGCCAGATCGTCAGCAGGGCGTAGATATTGTTGCCCCATTGGATCGAGAGGCTTGCGACGGCGAACGGCGCCACGAAGAGCATAAAGCTGACCGCGAAATTCGTGGGGTTCCACAGGTGCCGGCCCTCGAGCCTGAGTGCATATTTTGACGCGATGGCGATCGCACCGCACAGTGCGAACGGCCAGATATCAGGTGAGCGGATGAGTATGCCCGCGCTGATGCCGGAAATGTAAGCGCTCGCCAAGTGCGGAAACTTGCCGTACACGGCATAGGAAAGAACTATCTCGGTAAGGATACAAACACCGATAGCCGTGAGCGTGTGCGGAAAGCTTTCGAGCATTCCGAACGAAAGCTGGCCCGCGAGCAAGATCAGCGTTATCAGGATCGGTGCGATGAAGCGCGAATCGATGCCCCACATCTTTGTGGGGATGGCGTCGCCCATTACCGGGGGCCTTAGTTCAGAAACGTTGGTACTCATTATTTATTCGCTCGCTACGGCCTCACTGATCCGATGGAGCTGATTAATGGCCGGGGCATCTATGACGGTCGTTTTCCCCGACGGCCAGCGGATCTCGGCACGTTCGACGCTGTCCGCTTTTCCAAGGCCAAAATGCAGGCGGCGCTGATTCTGTGAGCAATATCCCACTCCGCCGTACACCTCCTGCACTTGCCGGCCGCCTTCCCAAAAGAGCGTGACGCGGGCACCGATCGCGCTGCGGTTGCTATCGCTTCCCTCGAGCCGAAAGCCGACCCAGTTGCGGCCGGGGGCAGGATGATTTTTGTAGATCAGTGCCGGTGCGTTCTGGTTGGCGACGATCACATCAAGCACGCCTCGGTTCCAAAGATCGGCCACGGCAACTGCCCGGCCGTCGTAAGTTTCATCGACGCCGACGGCAAGTGCGACCTCGTTGAACCGGCCGGCACCGTCATTTAGCCAAACGCGCTTTTGTTGAAACCCGGCGAGGCTGCGCCCCTTCATATCGGGCCAGTTGGCTGCGTCGCCGATTATAGCATTGTGCCCGACGGTGACCTTAGAATAATCGTACCAATAATTTGCGGCCTGATCGGCGGAAACATAGCCGTTCGTAAGGAATATATCCTGTGAGCCGTCATTATTAAGGTCGCCGAACTGGGCACCCCAACTCCAACCGCCGAGTTCCACGCCGAAGTTGTTGGCCTGGTTATCGAACTTAAGTTGAGTACCATTTCCGCCGGGCCTCGGCACCCAGAGATTGTTGCCCTGCAGCAGGATGCCCTCTTCCGAAATGTTGGAGACGTAGACCGACAGCCTGCCGTCGTTCATTACATCGCCAAAGGATGCGTTCATCCCGCTCTTTGGAGAAAATCCGACGCCGGTTGCTTCTCCCGCAGCGATAAAGCGTTTGCCCCCTTCGTTGAGGTATAGCTCCGAAACCGCGTAATCGTTGGCGATGAAGATGTCGGGAAAGCCGTCGTTGTTGAGATCAGCAGCTCCGGCCGCCAATGCCCAACGGGTCGAATCGATGCCGGCTTCGCGGGTGACGTCCTCGAACTTTCCGTCACCGAGATTTCTGAATAGGTACTTTCGCCCGCCGTTTTTTGCGTATTCAAAGCTCTCGGGCATCATCAGCGTATCTTTGAGCGCCCAGAGGTCGATGTCCTCGCGGAAATACCCGCCCAAGAATATGTCCAGGAGGCCGTCGCGGTCGTAATCGAGCCAGACGGCGGTATTGATATTGGCCCATTCGGGAAATCCGGCACCCTCGACCCGGGTGAACGACGTTCCGCCGTTATTTTTATAGAGCTCTGTCCGCCCCCATTTATAGATCAGCAGGTCTTCGAACCCGTCATTGTCGTAGTCGCCCCAGACCGCGCCCATCGAGACGCCGGCCTCTCGGCTGTTGACCGCAGCGATCCCAACGGCCTCTGCAATATCGGTGAAGGTGCCGTCGCGGTTGTTGCGGTACAAAGCGTTGTTCGTCCCCTCGCCGCTGTTCGTAAAATAGATGTCGTTCCAGCCGTCGTTATCCACATCGACGATCGAGACACCGGCACCCATGGCCGCGATGATCGGCATTATGTGGTCGAGTTTGGGATCGAGTTTCGGCGAACTGTGTGTGAAATCGACCCCTGCGGACTTGGCTGTTTCTTCGAAATAGAATCCGTAACGTTCGGAGGCTGCGTTGTGATCGAATGTCGCTGCAGCGGGAACATAGTACTGACGCAGAAGGAGCGGGATGGCGAGAAGCGCCAGGAATAGCAATACAGCAAATACGCGGCCGAATTTTCTCATTGGCAAGGCGTCCGGTGCCGGGAATAATTAGATTATGCTCAATTTGGCGGGCGGGCGCCAACTCTCGGCTATTTGCCCGCGGGCCGGCGAAGAGCGTTGCGGTACCCGTCCGCCCCTACATAGCGAGTGTGAAACTCGGCCCAGTCCGAGCGAAACCGACGATAAACCGGATCGTTCTCAAGCCCTGCGGGCGGGGTCGAATAGTCATTCGTCGCGTGATTCGGAAGCGGTAGAAGCGTCTTTGAAAACACCGAGTTCAGGTCGCCGTCCTTGATCCAGCCGTTCCCGATGAAAACGAAATCGCGGCGGTAACCCGGGCGTACGGGCGGCAGTTCGGGAAACTTGAGAACAAGCTCATCACCCGCGTTCATCAGCACCATCCGTCCCTCAACGCCGGCCAAAAGCTCGGTCACATCGCCGAATCGTGTGTAATAACCCTCAAGGTCACGCCAGCGCTGGCCCGTGGTGAGAATTTGATCATAACGGGGTTTCTCGGGAGACGAATGTCCCGCCTTTTCGATAACCGAAAACCCCCGATAGCGAAGTTCAGCCGAAGCCAGCGAAACGGGGCGCTCTATCCTTTGCCCATCTTCGATTCCGACCGTCCATGCGAGGCGGTCCCAATAGATCTCAAGCTCGGTGCGCAGGCGAAGCTTTCGCGTACTCACATCCGCGGGAAAAACATTTTCCAGGTCGATGAGGACCGTCTTCATTTTGCCGGCCGGGAACCCGAGGCCCTCTTTAACGGCCTTCCACGAACCATCGGCCTGCTGCACGTCGAGCGAAAGTGACCTTGGGGGCGCCGGCTCACCCTGACCGCGCTGGACGTTGATCGACGCATCGGTGGGGTGCACCCACCCATCGCCTATGAGCCACATCTTTCCGTCGCGGGGTGCATCGGCCTGCAATTCGAGCTCGACCCAATGGTCCTCGGCCACGCCCTGATACCGGCCTAGTTCGAAGTCGCCAAGGTAGTGCTCGTCCAAGCGCACCGTCTGCGGCATAACATCACGGCCGTTGTGGTCGACAGCGGAGGCAAACGCTCGCCGCTCTTCGGTCGAGAACACCTTTAGCGGGGGCAGCGGTATCGCAAACCGCTCATCGGTAAACACCTCGGTCCCTTCCGGATGGTCCACCGCGATCAGCCGGTAATGATCAAGATAGAACGATTCCCAGTATTCCCCCGTAATCCGAAGCTCGTAGTGTCCGTTTTTCGGCTTTAACGCATCACCGGGCACCTTGAACCACTCTTCGGTTTGAAGAATTCCGTAGGTGTCCTGAGCGTTTATCTTTAGCCCGAGAGCGGGGCTCCACGGCGGCGCGTCCTTTACCAGAGCAAACTTCTCACCATCCCAGGCGAACAGGTGCGGGCACGAACCCTTCAGACGCTGTTCGGCGGCAACGGTGCGATCGGCCTCAAGATCGAATTCCGCCTGAGTATAGCCGTTGCCCCATATGACCCGCATCACGTCCGCAGCGGTTTGGCCGCCTAACCCGAAGTGCACCTGAGGCGAGGTAACCAGCCTCTTTTGCGTGTGCAATCCAGATCTCAATTCGACCTCTGCGCCGATCCCGAAGCTATCTACTCGCTGATCTCCTTCCGTTTTCGCGGCCTTTGTGCGGATCGATTGCCAGTGATTCTCGCTCACGAAAGCGGGCATCGCGAAAGCCGCTCGGCCTTCTGAAACACCGATCAGGTCGAGTCGGCCGTCCCCATTGGTATCGGCGGTCGCATTCGTGGTGATCGCGGTTTTGTGCCTTACAAACGAACCGTCCGAATTTCGAAGGTGGAGTGCAGTGCCGCCCGGCCGCGAGACCAAAATGTCTTCCGCGCCATTGTTGTCGACGTCGGCAATGAGCAGCCGGCAATCCGCTTCGCACGGTTCGTCTAATGAGACAAGCTCCTGCGTTTTGAAACCGGTTCCGTCGAAGAAGGTTGTCGAAACACTCGTTGCATTAGCGGCAACCAATTCAAGCCGAGCCGCCCCGCTTGCATCTCCAACCGCGATGGAACGGACGCCGGTCATTGCCGGAGTATCAAGCGGGCGAAACAGGCCGCCTCTTTCGTTTTGAAAGATCCGAACGGTTCCGTCCGAAGATAAAATGACCGCGTCCGCATCGCCGTCTTCGTCAATATCGAAATAAACGAACTCGCGAACATTCTCGACGCCCGCGAACGGTTCTTGCACTGCAAATGTCAGGTCTCCGTTATTCCGGAGGACCACCGGCGGACCGGATTCGCGAGCCGCCAACAGGTCAAGATCCCCGTCGTGCTCGACATCCATCGGCCATATCCCCGCGAAAGCTCCGTTGGCTAGATCAGCGGGCAGCTTTGATGAAGCGGTTATATCCGTGAACGCGTTCGCATCCCCACGGCGAAAGAGCCGAACCCCCTTCGGCCCGGCGGTCGCGACGTCGTTCTTGAAATCGTAGTCGAGATCGAGTGCGGCGATCCCGCGCGGGGTCGCGGCCCGGGCGGCGCGAGAAAAATAACCCACAAT
>JAEWBM010000203.1 GCA_023391155.1 Acidobacteriota bacterium | reverse complement strand
CGCTGAGGGCGGGCGAGCTTATTCCGAACGAAAAGGAACCGATGACGATCGCCGACGGTGCCCGTACAATATCGCTCGGAAACCTCAATTGGCCGATCATCAAAGAGAATGTTCCGGAGATAATCGAGGTTTCCGATGAGCGGATCATCGAAGCAGTGAGGCTCTATTTTGGGCTGGTAAATTTGAAATGCGAACCTACCGGAGCGATCAGTTTGGGCGCGGTCCTGGAAAACACTTCAAAGTTTGAAGGCCGGCGGATCTGCCTGATCGTAAGCGGAGGGAATGTTGACCCGGCCGTTTATCGCGATCTTATTTGATCGGAACTCGGCGGTAGATACCCGAAAAGGACACGTTCGCTCCGCCGCAGTAATTGTTGTCTGCCACGGCCAGAAAATCACCGAGGTACCGCATCGTCGCCTTACAGTCATATTCGTCGTCGCCGTCGGAATATTTGAGTATGCCGCCATCAGGCGCCGAGCGGCCGTCGAGTTCCCCGATGTGGACGTTGTCGCCGAGGCCCTGCCAAAACGCATTTCCCTTCACCCGCAGCCACCCGTCGCCGTCGGGCGTAAGCTCGATCGAGTTTTCGGCATAAGACCATTCGCCTGACCAGGCCATGGACGATCCGTTGATCAGCCGTTCCGGAAAATCCAGCCGCGACGTTTCCACCCAGCCGACGGTCACTCGTCCGGCGGTGTTTGTATACCATCCACAGGAAAAGCCTTTATAGTCGCGATTGACGACAACCTCGTCGCCCGGCACCAAATAAGCCTTTTGACGACACGCGGGGCCAGGACAGGTATCTTTATCATCCCCGAAAAAGAAAGCTTTCTGGTTCTTAGCGCCCTTTACAACGCCGATGCGGAATTCGTCGCTTTCACGGGTAAAAAAGCCGCCACGGCACCAATTCTCGGGATTGCCGGCCAGTTGGCCAAATCCCGTGATGCTTAGGGCCATCAAGGCCATTACCAGGACGAAAGGGCGTTTCATCTTTATCTCACTTCCTCAACAAAGGTCACACGGTTGATCTCGTAAAGCGTCGTTGTTCCTGCAAATACTTTCTTCTTTGCCGATTCGCGGAGGCTCGACAGCCCCTCCTGCTCAGCCTGTCGGCGGATCTCCGATCCCGGCCGGCGTTCGATGATCATTTCACGGATGCGGTCCGACATATCCAACAGCTCATGGATAGCAGTTCGGCCGCGGTAACCTGTGTGGTTACACGCGTCGCAGCCTACGTTACGATAGAAGACGTGTTCGCTTACCTCATCAGGACGCAAGCCCGACTCGAGGAGTTCCTCTTCGGAGGGCTGATACTGCCGCTTGCATGTGGTGCAGAGCAAACGCACCAGCCGCTGGGCCAGCACACAGTTTAGCGACGAGACGAAGTTATAGGGCTCAACGCCCATGTTCAGGAAGCGGCCTATAACGTCGATAACGTTGTTGGCGTGGACCGTGGTGAAGACAAGGTGGCCGGTCAGTGCGGACTGAATAGCGATCTGGGCCGTCTCTTCGTCACGGATCTCACCGACCATGATCTTGTCGGGGTCGTGACGGAGAATGGAGCGGAGGCCGCGGGCAAAGGTCAGGCCCTTTTTCTCATTCACGGGGATCTGCATGATCCCTTGGAGCTGATACTCGACCGGGTCTTCAACGGTGATTATCTTGTCCTCCTCATTCCGTATCTCGTTGAGCGCGGCGTAAAGCGTAGTCGTCTTACCCGAACCGGTCGGGCCCGTTACCAGAACCATGCCATACGGCTCTTTAATATATATACGGAAACGGCGGAGATCCTCGGGATCGAATCCCACGACATCGAGCGAGAGGTTCTTGAATTCCTCAGAGATCTGTTCCTTGTCGAGAATACGGATAACGCAGTTCTCGCCGTAGGCCGCCGGCAGTATCGAAACGCGAAAGTCCACCGTTCGGCCCTTATAACGCACACGGAAGCGGCCGTCCTGCGGTATCCGGCGTTCGGCGATGTCAAGCTCGGACATTACCTTGATACGCGAGATCAGGGTTTGGTGATATGCGATGTCGATCGGGTCGACCTTGGAATATAAGGCGCCGTCAATGCGGAACTTGACCCGCACGTCGCGGTCGCCGGCCTCGATATGGATATCCGACGCACGCGATTCCATCGCGTTATAAATGATGGTGTCGACCAGCTTGATGATGGGCGACATATCGGAATCGGTCGCCAGGCGGTCAAGGTCGAGCACCTCCTCGCCTTGCTCCGTTTCCTTTACCAGAGAGATCTTAAAGCCGGACGCTGCCTCTTGAAGTACACGCTGGGTCGCATCGCCCTTTTTGAGAACTACATCGATGGCGCCTTGCGTAGCGATATACGGGACGATCCTGACGTTCAGGGCGTTCTCCATCTCGTCGAGGCGTTCCAGATTGGTCGGGTCGGCCATCGCCGCGTGAAGGTTACGCCCCTCGCGTTTAAGCGGGACGAAATGGTTCCGCAGCATCATCTCGACCGGGATCGCGGCGAGCTCTTCATAATCGATGGGCGACGGGGCGTCCGGCGGCAACAGGTCGATATACGGCAAGCGGTAACGGCGCGCCAACTGCTTCGCCTCGACAACCTCGGGCGGCTCATTCTCGATAAAGTCGGAGAGTTCGATGCGCGGCGATGAAACGTTCTTTTCGGTCACTTCTTCTTTCATTTGAATCACGTCAGCGTCCGGCTGCCGGGCCCGCTGAAATTGTGTCGATGATCGGCAAATAGATGGCGAGCAAGATCGACACGACCACAAGTGCCATTATGACGAGGATCAGCGGTTCCATTAGGGTCGTGAGCTGTTCGAGCTTTACTTCAGACTCGGCATCATAGAATGCGGCGACCTCGTCAAGCATTTCGCGGAGGCTGCCGGATTTTTCACCGATCCCGATCATGTCAAGTGCCAATTCCGGGATCCAGCCCGCCTGTTCCAGCGAATCTGTAAACCCGCGGCCCTCGCGGATCAGGGGCAGCACCTCAGCACTGCGGCGGCGAAGGTCGAGGTTATTCAGGGCCTGCGACGCGATCTCCCAGGAATCCGGCACGGTTATACCGCCCGAAAGCAATGTAGAGAGCGACCGGGCAAGCTGCGCCGTCGCCATTTGGCGTATCAGCTCGCCAACGATCGGCAGCCTCAAAAGAAACCGGTGCAATATCAACCGGCCATTGTCCGTCCTCAGCCAAATATAAAGGGCAAAGAACAGGACGAGCAGCATCGGAAGCAGCCACCAGAAGTTGTTCGCCACCGCGTTCGAGATGCCCAGCACAACCAGCGTAATGGTCGGGAGTCCACGGTTTGCACTGAGTCCGCGGAAAAGGTCCGACATCCGCGGGACGATATAAAGCGTCAGAAACGCGATCATGAACCCCGATGCCGCGAGCAGGAACGCAGGATAAGCGAGGGCACCGCGGAGCTTTCGCGCGAGGCCAACGCTTCGACGCAGATAATCGACGTAACGAATGAGCACGGCGTCGAGCGCTCCGCTTTTTTCCCCGGAGTAGATCGATGCTGTGTAGATCTTCGGGAAAATGCCCTGCGCTTCAAAAGCCTCAGAAAGCGGCACGCCGTTCTTGATCTTTTCCTCGACGTTTGCGAGAACGTCGCGAAGAGTGGCAGAACCGGAACGGGCACGCAGCAATGCGATCGATTGCAGCACGGGGATACCGGCACGGAGCAGAGCGGAGAGCTGCTGATTGAACATCAGAAAGTCCGCCTGCTTGACGCGTTTTTGCCCGGTGCCGCTGAGCGACAGGGCCGAGCGCACGGAGCCCGAGGCGGACGAGACCGAGAAAACTCGAAAGCCCTCCTGCTCGAGCTGATATTTAGCATCGCCTGCGGCTCCCGCCTCAACGATGCGAGTGATCACCTCGCCTGAAGGCGTTCCCAGACGGCAAATGAATTCGGCCATAGGATCTTTGGGTTGACGAATCCGGCCGGGGCAGCCCGCCGAACACAAATATCGGGCACCCCGTGGAGACGGTGTCCGAATTATAACACGAGCGGAGATGAAAATAGTTGCATCGGATGGGTTATTCCTAAGTGTTGAAACAACCTTGCGCGGCCGATGCACATCTCAAAAATATCTTGCGGAAGCTGTATTTGTCCTTTAGAATAAGTGAACCTCAAACAGGAGATCCTATGAACCGTGCCGGAAAATCTGTCCCAAGCCGAGCATTCCCGGTGCGTCTGGTTCTGATCCTCACGATCTGCGCGCTTTTTGCCGGCGCAGCCATTGCCCAGGAACCGGAACCGACGCCGCCCGAGGATGACCCGAACCGCCCGGTACGGGTAAAGACCGACCTGGTCACTCTGACCTTGACCGTCACGGACCTCTATGGCCGCTATGTTTCAGGCCTGACAAAGGACAACTTCACGGTTTACGACAACAATAAAGAGCAGGAGATCACCTTTTTTAGCGACAGCGATGCCCCCGTTTCGGTTGGTATCATCTTTGACGTTTCCGGTTCGATGAGCGGGGACAAGATAAATAAGGCGCGGACCGCTCTTGAGCGTTTCATTAATTCGAGCCACCCGTCGGACGAGTATTTCCTGATCGCATTCAACAGCCGTGCACAGCTTCTAATGGATCGCACTCGGGACGGCGAGGCCGTCATCCGAAAGCTGACCTTGGTGCAGCCCAGCAAGAACACCGCGCTTTACGACGCCGTTTATCTCGGAATTGAAAGAGTTACACGCGGGGCTCACCAAAAGAAAGCCCTGCTCGTTATCAGCGACGGCCAGGACAATTCATCCCGCTACAATTTCAACGAGGTCCGCCGATTGATGAAAGAGTCGGACGTTGTGACCTACGGCGTCGGCATCCTGGACCGCGGGGATGCCGCGAGCCCGGTCGGTATGCAGGGCCAGGCATTTCTCGACGAACTGGCATCGGTCACCGGCGGAAAATCGTTCTATCCCACCACCGATATTGAAATGGACGAGATCTTTGAGCGGATCGCCCTTGAGCTTCGCCATCAGTATTCGGTCGGCTATACCCCTCCTGATTTCGAACCTGACGGAAAATGGAGAAAGGTTCGAGTTCGTGTCAAACCTCCACGCGGTTTACCGCGTCTAACCGTAAGAAGCCGCGAAGGCTATTACGCCTCGCCGCTGACCAGTTATCGTTGATCGAGGTCCAAACATGACACGTTCCCTATTCGCTGCTTTTACTATTATCTTTGCGGCAGTTTTAATGGCTGCCACCGGCACGGCCGCCTTTGGCCAGGAACCGGTGCGCGACCGTACCGCTACGCCGGCTTCGACCCCGCCTCCGTCGGCGATAATCCCCGAAGAAGAGGATGTTATCAAGGTCGACACAGAATTGGTCAACCTGAATGTTCGCGTCGTCGACCGCAACAACCGCCCTATTAATAATCTCGGGCAGCGTGAGTTCACGATCTTTGAGGACGGGGTTCAGCAGCAGATAGAGTTTTTCTCGCAATCAGAGGTCCCGACGAATTATTCGCTGGTCATCGATAATTCCGGCTCGCTCCGTTTCCAGATCGGCGAGGTCATCGAGGCAAGCAAGATCATCGTAAACACCAACCGCCCTACCGATGAGACGAGCGTCATCAGGTTCGTCAGCTCGGACAAGATCGAGATACTTCAGGATTTCACGGCGAGCAAGGACGATCTTGATTACGCGCTTGAGAATCTTTTCATCGAAGGCGGCCGGACGGCTATCATCGATGCGGTCTATCTTGCGGTGCAGCGTATCTCGGAATACGAGAGTGCCGATATGGACCGAAAGCGGCGTGCGTTGGTGCTCGTCTCTGACGGCGAGGACGTCAACAGCTATTACAATTCTAAGCAGTTGCTCGACCTGCTAAAGGAAACGGATGTTCAGATCTATGCCGTCGGTTTTATCAACGAGTTGGATGACCGCGGCGGCTTCATTTCCAAGAGTGCCAAGTCCAAGGCCAAGTCGTTCCTGACAGAACTTGCGACCCAGACCGGAGGGAAGGCATATTTTCCCGATTCGGTCTCGGAATTACCGGAGATAGCGCGGGATATCGGTTCAGAGATGCGCAGCCAGTACTCGATCGGCTATATTCCGACGAATGATAAAGAGGACGGCACCTACCGTAATATTCGAGTGGTAGTGAATGACGGGCCCAACAGGGAGAAACGTATCCCCATCACGAGAGCGGGCCGCGTGGCCGCACCGGGCGGTGCCCCGACGCTGCAGCGTTCGAATTAACTGAATAATTTTGAATCTTGCGGCTGTCCGAATGGGCAGCCTTTTCTATTAAATGGCGGCTACCGCTCAGGGACTGACCCTGAAATTTTCTTGCGGTTCGTCTCGCCGGTCGCAAGAACGGGAATGCCGTCATCGACCTCGGAGTGCGGCCGTGGGATGACATGAACCGCGGTGACCGTGCCGACACGCCGCGCGGCTGCTGCACCGGCATCGACTGCAGCTTTTACGGCCCCGACCTCGCCTCTGACGATCGCGGTGACAAGGCCCGCATCCACCTTTTCATAGCCGACAAGCTCGACGTTAGCGGCCTTTACCATTGCATCCGCCGCCTCGATCATAGCCACGAGCCCGAAACATTCGACCATTCCAAGTGCCTGCATATTGAACCTCAAGCGGACTATTTCAGATAAACGGCCAGCAAAACGATTGCCAGCGCAATGCTGACCAGTACGATCGCCCCAACGATGAATCCCCAGGATTGCCCGCGCTCTTCCCAAACTACCTCGACAAGCCTCGGTTCGGGCCGCGGACGCCGTCCCCGTTTGCGGACGGGCGGTGCCGGCGGCGCGGGTTCTAGCTTTGCCTCATCGAGTCTCGGTTTTGCCGGCTTATCGGCCGGCGGCGGCACCTTGATCTCGGGCGGCGGCTCGGTAGGCATAGGGATCGCCGGCGCACTGAGCCCACCGGAGCGGTCAGCATTGCTCGCGGCGGCCGTGCCGTTATCGCCGCCGACCGGTGCGCCGCAATTGTAGCAAAACGCGGAGCCGGTGCGGACCTCGACCCCGCACTTCTCACATTCCACCCCTGTAACAGCCGATCCTGCCATCAATCTTTTGCCCTGATGTCCCGCGCGATCTCCGCGGCGAGTGCGTCGGGATCACCGGCAACCATATATTTTTTGCCGCCCGTACCGCGTATGAGGCGGTCGAGAGCGTCGTGTTTCGATCTTGCGTCCGCTATGACCAGCACATGCAAACGGACGCGATTCTCTAGAAGGTATTTTAGCAGTTCGTCCGGCTTTGCAGCACTGTCGCGAGCGTCTCCGTCGGTCGCGATCACCAGCGATAGATGGCCGTCAGCGGACGCTCGCCCGGCGATGAGCTGCTCGGCACCAAGCCGGATGGCGTCAAGCAGTGCACCGCTTCCCGCTTCGGCATAGAGATTCAAGATCGCATCGGCAAGTTCCAGGCTGTCGTCCGTCGATTCCTGCCGCAGCCTTATCTTGTCCGCACCGGCATATGTGATCACGAATGCGGAATCGGTTTCGCTGTTCGCTTCAGCCACTTTCGCCAATACCCCCACGGCCCGTTCCAGCCCGATGCGAAATGTGCCCGAATTGTTCACGACTATACCGTAAACGAACCGGTCCGGCCCCGGTTCCGATGTTTCGTCGGATTGTCCGGCGGCGGAAATGATCCCGCCGGCGATAAAAATCGAAAAGATAAGGAGTCTCAGCATTGAGCCTAAGCGCGGGCGAACACCTCTTTTTCCTCGCCGAGGTCGCGAGCGGAGGGTGTAAGGATCGTCTTCGAAGTGATATAGATCTTGCGGCCTTTCGCAATAGCATCCCGGACGTCCGACTCGCTGACGAAATCCACCGGCGTTCGGTCTGCACCGTTAGCGTCCGCGGGAGTGGTCCGAAGTTCATGAATTACGGTCCGGACCGGCGATTCCGGCGCAGTCAGTGCTTCAACAGGCGGCGGTTCGGGTGCCTTTGCCGTGGGCTCTTGCGGCTTCTCCGGCATTTCGGCGAGCTTTTTGCTCAGGAATTGGTCAACGATCGCCGCGACATCTTCCCGCCGAATGGGCCGCTTCCTTTGTCCCGTGCCCATTGCTTGTTCAGAAGCTTTCGGGGCATTCACCGGCTTTGTCTCAAATGCCACTCGCTTTATATCGAGCAAGTGGATGGGCGAGACATTGTCTGAGGTCACGTTGCCGCCCCATGAACCGCAGCCAAGCGTCATCGAAGGCGGAAGCCCCGTCGAGAGGCCTATCGCGCCGTGCGTCGTCGGGGAGTTGATGATGACCCGCGACGCCGGCATTGCTTCGCCATAGCGGATGGCCGCCTCGCGGTTTGCCGTGTGCATTCCCGCCGTGTGGCCCATTCCGCCGAAATGGAGTATCTCGTCGCAACGGGCCGCTGCCGCGTCGATCCCATCCTCAACGTAGAACGCCAGGGTCGGCGAGAGTTTTTCGATCGACCAGGGATGGTCGCGTCCGACGCCCGCAGTATCTGCCAGAAGGCATCGGGTGCCCGCCGGGATCTTTATGCCGGCCAGATCGGCGATGAACTCGGCGGGACGCCCCACTATTGATGGATTGAGCGTGCGTTTATCCGTGACCAGGATCTTGCCGACCGCTTCGGCCTCCTGGGGCGAAAGGAAATGGCCGCCCTGTCGTTCAAATTCTTCGCGAACGCGTGCGGCGATCGGCGCATCGGCAACAACAGCCTGCTCAGATGCGCAGATAGTGCCGTTGTCAAAGCACGTTCCCGTCAGGATATCGGCCACAGCTTTGCGCACATCGGCCGAGCGCTCAATAAAGACAGGCACATTGCCGGGCCCGACGCCGAATGCGGGTTTGCCGGATGAATAAGCTGCCCGGACAAGGCCGATGCCGCCGGTCGCCAGGATAACCGCTGTGTCCCGATGGCTCATAAGCGTCTCGGTCCCGTCGATGGTCGGTTTTGTCAGGCACTGGATCGCGTCCGGCGGCAGTCCCGCCGCGATGCCGGCCTCCTTCATAACACGGGCGGTTTCCGCAATGCAGCGCGCCGCTGAGGGGTGCGGCGACAGAACGATCGCATTTCGCGATTTGATCGCGATAATGATCTTAAAAATGGCTGTGGATGTCGGATTGGTCGAAGGTACGATGCCGGCGACGACGCCGCGGGGCGACGCGATCTCAACTACGGGGCCGTTGTCGTTCAGGATCCCGACCGTCCGCATCGGGCGGAAGTGGTTCCAGACGTCTTCGGCAGCGAAGCGATTCTTTTCACGCTTGTCCTCGGCACGGCCAAAGCCCGTCTCTTCATGCGCGAGTAGGCCAAGCCGTGCAGAATCGCGCAGAGCCGCGGCGGCCATCGCCTCGCAACTAGCATCTATCTTGTCTTGGTCAAATTTGGAAACGGCGCGAAACGCCCGGGCCGCTGCCGCAACAGCATCTTGTGCTTCCTGTTGTGCAACCGTGTCTTTATCACCCATCGGTCCCTGCCCTGACTAATCCGGAGGGCCATTCCCGCTCGACAGCGGGGAGAACTATTTCGTCTTAGATTTGCTCCGATCGTTTTCCGAGACCGAAGAACTTCCGGCCGCGCCGGAGCTAAGCTGCTTACCGCCTCCGCCGCCGAGCGAGCGTTCATCGGGGCTGCGGCCGATATTGCCGCCTTTCGGAAGCACTCGTTCGACCTCGTTGTGCGGCCTGGGGATGACGTGGACGCTGATCAATTCGCCTACACGCCGGGCTGCGGCTGCCCCGGCATCGGTCGCTGCCTTAACGGCACCGACATCGCCGCGGACGAATATCGTGACATAGCCGGCACCGATATACTCTTTGCCGACCAGTTGGACATTCGCGGCCTTGACCATCGCATCGGCCGCCTCGACGGCGCCGACGAATCCTTTGGTTTCCACCATCCCGAGAGCTTCTAAACTCATTAGCAGTTCCTCACTTATTTTCCCGGATTTTTGAGATCTGAGAGCTGAACGATTTCTAAACGTATCACGCGTTGCCGCGTTTAATCAAGCCATACTCAAGGAATAAAGAAATGGCTCAGAATTGACATTTTCCGCCCGCGAGGGCTATATTTCAAGTTTACAGACTTGCGGTCAGGCCCTGTTTCGGCGGCAGTAAATCAAGTAAACATGTCATTGACTCTCGGAGAAAAATTGCGACAGGCTCGCGAGGAGCGAGGTATATCATTGAGCGAGGTCGCCGAACAGACGCGGATCTCCTCTTTATACCTGGAATCGATCGAGAACGATGACTACAAGCCGCTGCCTGGCGGCATATTTAATAAGGGCTTCGTTAAATCTTATGCGAGGTTTATCGGTGTCGACGAGACCGAGGCGCTGCAGGATTATGCAAAGATCGTAGCAGAGACCGAGGGCCGCTCGAACGAGGGGATCAACAAAGGCTACCGTCCGGAAGTTTTGACGGATGACCGTTCGGGTTCGATGATACCGACGATCATTTTTGCGGGGATCATACTGGCACTGATGACGGGCGGGGTGCTCTTTATAGTTAACTATCTGCAGAATCAGCCCGACACTCCGCAGGCGAACACATCAACCGTCAATACGGCCGCGAACAGTAATACCGCCACGGAACCCGATACTGCTAATACGACAGTACCTGACTTCAGCGAACTAAAGGTGGCTTTCACCCCGCAGAAAGAGAACGTTTCGTTGACCTCCATCGCCGACGGGACCACACGGACCGAAGTTGTAAAAGCGGGTGAAACACGTGAGATCGCCGCGAAAGAGAGCGTTAAACTCAGCTATTACCGCGGATTCGCGGACATGGTAGCTATAACGCTGAACGGCAAAGAGATAACGCCGCCCGGACCGCCGGAACGCGGAAACATAATCACATTTGAAATAACGAAAGAAAATGCGGAGGCGATCTGGAGATCGGGTGACTTGAACGCCACCGAGGAGCGTTCGTCGGCGGAAGCGACGCCGGCCGAGACGGCAACTGCGACTCCGGCGCCCTCGACGCCCGCACCGACCGCGGCCCCGACGGTAGCAAGATCGACGCCGAAACCGACTCCGACAGCTCGGCGGACCGCAACGCCGGCAAACAAGCCGGAACCGTTGCCGACGCGGAGGGTAATAGTCGTCGGAAACGCTACGCCGACGCCCCGAGCGACGCCCGAGTAATGTTTGGCGGTTACGCGAACACGAGCGAGATTGAAAAAGCGATAAAAGGCGCCCGCAGATAACGGCTGCGGGTTTTTTTGTAATATTCGGCCGGGTATTGCCGGACATGCAGCGAACTTATATATGCAGATCAATGAAATACGAGAGGGACTGACCTTTGACGACGTGCTGCTCGTGCCGGCTTACTCCGAGGTGCTGCCCGGAGAGGTCGATACGAAAACGCATTTTTCGCGCGGAATTAAGCTCAATATCCCGCTGTGCTCCTCGGCGATGGACACGGTCACGGAGGCTTCCCTTGCCATCGCTCTTGCTCAGCAGGGCGGGATCGGTGTCATTCACAAGAACTTTACTATCGAAGAACAGGCCGAAGAGGTCGACAAGGTAAAACGGAGCGAATCGGGGATGATCGTCGATCCGGTGACGATAGATCAGACCGCCCTCGTTTCGCAGGCCCTCAATATAATGGAGCGCTACAAGATCAGTGGCGTGCCGGTGATCGATGCTGAGGGCCTGCTCGTGGGAATTATCACCAATCGCGACCTCCGGTTTGAGACTCGATTCAATATTCCCGTATCCGAAGTAATGACGCCGCAGCCGCTGGTGACCGTGCCCGTCGGCACAACGCTCGACGAGGCCAAGGTCAAACTGCAAAAACACCGCATCGAAAAGCTTTTGGTGGTCGATGACGACGGCCATCTGAAGGGGCTGATCACGGTTAAAGACATTCAAAAGGCGATCAAATATCCGCACGCAGCGAAGGACGAGCTGGGTCGCTTGAGATGCGCGGCGGCCATCGGTGCAACCGGCGATTTTATGGAAAGGGCCCAGGCGTTGATAGATGCGCGGGTTGACGCGATCGTCATCGACACTGCCCATGGGCACAGCTCCCGGGTGCTTGAAGCGGTCAAAAAGCTCAAGGCCGAAGCTCCGGAGCTTGAACTGATTGCCGGCAACGTCGCGACAGCGGATGCCGCACGCGAGTTGATCTCCGCAGGCGTTGATGCGGTAAAGGTCGGCATCGGGCCCGGATCGATATGCACCACGCGTGTCGTGACCGGTGCCGGCGTGCCGCAGATAATGGCAATTATGGAAACCGTCGGTGTCGCCCGCGACGCCGGAGTTCCGATCATCGCTGACGGCGGGGTAAAGTTTTCAGGCGACGTAGCAAAGGCGATCGCCGCGGGTGCGGATTGCGTTATGATCGGTTCCCTTTTCGCGGGAACGGAAGAAGCACCGGGCGAGGTCATTCTATTCCAGGGGCGCAACTTCAAGACCTATCGCGGTATGGGTTCGATCGGGGCAATGAAAAAAGGCTCAAGCGACCGCTATGCCCAGGAAGGAACGACCGCCGATTCAAAATTCGTCCCGGAGGGCATCGAGGGCCGCGTTGCGTTTAAGGGCTCCGTCGCAGATATGGTGACTCAGCTCGTCGGGGGCCTCAAGGCCGGCATGGGATACACGGGATGTCGGGATATTAAAGAGATGCAGACCAAGGCACAGTTCGTCCGGATCACCTCAGCCGGCCTGCGTGAATCGCACGTCCACGATGTCACGATCACGAAAGAGGCCCCGAATTATCGTATCGAAGGTTAGCCGAGCTGTTTGGAAATGGACTCCCACTCTTTGTAACGCTCAGCAGTCTCGATCTCCACATCCTGATAGTCGGAGCTTAACCGTTCATACTTAGCGTGGTCCGCAGCGGCCTCGGGGCTCGACATCTCCTCCGAGAGCCCAGCCGAACGTTCCTCGAGTTCTGCGATCTCCCGTTCTATCTCGGACATTCTTTTCTCAAGCCGTTCGCGTTGATTCTTTGAGAGCCCACTCGCTTCTTTATCGATCGACGTATCAACGCTCGAGACGGGCGTAGCTAACTGCTGCGTACTCACGGCGCGCTGCGGCTGCTCTGCCTTCCAGTCATGATACTGCGTGTAATTGCCGTAATAGACATCCACGTTCCCTTCCGGGTCGAAACTTAAGATCTGGCTCGCGAGCTTGTCGAGGAAAAAACGGTCATGGCTGACGGTGATAATGGTGCCGTCGTATTCGGCCAGCGCGGCCTCGAGAGCCTCACGCGCCGGGATGTCGAGGTGGTTCGTGGGCTCATCAAGGATCAGGACGTTCTTACGGGAATAGATCAGCTTTGCGAGGGCAAGCCTTCCCTTCTCGCCGCCCGACAGGTCGCCGACACGCTTAAAGACATCCTCCCCCATGAAGAGAAATCGCGCCAGAAAAGAACGCAGCTCGCCGCTGTCGGCAAGCGGAGCGATGCGACGCATCTCCTGGATCACCTCATTCCTGGCATCCAACTCGTCCAGGTTTTGTGCGTAATAACCGATATCGGTCTTGGTTCCCCACCGAATTTCGCCCGCCAGTTCGCGGATCTGTCCGAGCAGGGTCTTGAGCAGCGTGGTTTTGCCGGTGCCGTTCGCCCCGATGATGCCCAGCACCTCGCCGCGCATCAGCGTGAAATCGATGCCGGAAGCCAGGGCGGTGTCGCCGTAGCCCACAGTTAGCTCCTCGACCGTCAGGACGTTGGTCCCGGCGCGTTCGACCTTTTTCAATCCGAAATTCCCGCCCGAACGCTCAGATGCCACGGCATCGACCCGCTCCATCCGCTCGAGCATGTTGCGTCGCGACTTTGCCTGCTTGGTCTTTTGCCCCTCGATGTTGCGGCGGATGAATTCCTGGGTCTTGGCGATCAGTGCCTGTTGATTTTCGTACTCGCGACGTTGCTGTTCACGGCGAAGCTCACGCTCAATAAGAAAAGCGCTGTAATTGCCCTTGTAATTGACTGCCCGCCCGTTCTCCATCTCGATGATCCGCTCGGTCGTGCGGTCCAGGAAATAGCGGTCATGGCTGATGACGACGTATGCACCGTCGTAGTCGCCGAGAAACTGCTCGAGCCACTCGACCGCATTAACGTCAAGGTGGTTCGTCGGCTCATCGAGAAGCAGGACGTCCGCCCCGGAAAGGAGCAGCCGTACCATCCCGAGCCGATTTTTCTGCCCGCCGGACAGATTTTCCGTCTTAAGGTCCCAGGTGTCTCGGGTAAAGCCCATACCGAGCAGGATCGCTTCTGCCCGGGCCGTGTAAGTGAAGCCATCCGCCTGTTCGAACGCAGTCTGCAGGTCTGCGTACCGGTCCATTACGGCGTCGGAGTGGTCGGTGGCCATCCGCTCCTCAAGCTGACGCATCTCGCTCTCGATATCCTGGAGATGCTTGAAGGCCGAAAGCGCTGCGGTGTGGACGGTGCGGCCTTCTTTGAACTCGACATGCTGGTCAAGCAGTCCCAGCTTGAGGCCGTTCATCTTGACGACGTCGCCGGTATCGGGTGATTCAGTGCCGGTAACGATGCGGAAAACCGTGGTCTTGCCCGAACCGTTTCGCCCGACCAGCCCGACCTTTTCATTAGGGTTGATCTGGAACGAAACGCCGCGGAGGATCTCAGTCCCGCCAAAAGATTTTGTTACGTCTGAAAGCCGGAAAAGCATTTGGACACAAAAGTGCCACAGGGAGCGTCGCCTCGCAGCCCCCTGTGGCCGTTTATAAACGAACCTCCGCGGCGGTGTTACTGGGCCGCGTTCGAGTTTGCCGCGGCGTTCGAATTAGCTCCCGCCGCTGTGTTGGCATTCGCATTTCCCGCCGAGGCATTCGCGTTCGAATTGCCGACCGCGGTATTTGCATTCACGCCAGTGTTGGCGTTCGCATCTGCATTGGCATCGGGCGTGACCGGTGCCGCAGGACGTGCGCCGCTGAGCTCGTTCGGATTCTCGACCACCTTTTGAGCGAGCAGGTTTTCGATCTTGGCCTCGTTCAACGCGATCGTTGCGTATGACTGCCAAAGCAAATTCTTCCGAGCGTTGATCAACAGCTCCGTGATTCGCGGTCGTACCTGCGGGCTTTCGAGCGAAAGGTCTTCGTCCTGCTCTTGTTTGCGAAGCAGCTTGACGATCAGGATGCGATTATCAAAGGGTATGGCGTTCTGGAAAACCTGGCCGTTGGTCATCTGATTCATGATGATATTGGCAACCTGATTTCCAAAGGCCTGCTGCAGCTCCTCCTCGGAAAAATAACGCCAGTCTCCACCACGCGAACGGGTTTCGAGATCCTCACTGAACTCACGAGCCACGGTCGCAAAGTCAGTGGAACCGAGCCGTTGAGCTATCTCGCGGAGCCGGATCTGAACCTCGGCTTCATTCGTCGTCGTATCGCCGGGGCCGCTGTTGGCCGGGTCGATGACGATGGCCGCAAGCTCAGCACCGCGCTTGTTTTTGAATTGCTCGCGATTAGTATTGAAGAAGGCCTCGATCTCGCTGTCGCGGGGCGAATCAACGCGGCCGGCGATCTTCTCCTGCAGCCGCATCATCGCCATCTCTTTTTTCACGTTCTCGCGCCAGGTCGCCTCGGTCTCGCCCGCCTGCGTCATCTGCTGTTCAAACTGTTCTGCCGAAAGGCCGCTGGAGGTCTTTCGCTTGTTCATTTCGGCGGTCACCTCTTCTTCCGAAGGGACGGTATTTTCCTTTTCGGCCTTCTGGAACATGACCTCGGTCTGGATCAGCTGTTCAAGCACGCTGAGACGCGCAGAGGCGAGCTCGAGCGGCGAAAAGTTTGCCTCCTGGCCGCGGCCCTGGGCCTTGATGGCTTTTTCGATCTCTTCCATTCGGATCTCTTTACCGTTGACGCGAGCGGCAACCTCATTGCTGTCGGTTCCGCCGGGCCCCGCACCGGGACCGCCGGAGCACGCCCCCGCGACCAACGCGAAAACAGCCATTACGGCAACGAGGATGTACCTCGTATTAAAATTAAGCACAGTGGAATTTGCTCCTCTAAGGGTTTCGTTTAACATGATAGCTTGACTAACTGATATCGGATTTGGTATAAAACTTGTTTTTGAGTTTTACAAAACTCTATTTAATATCCTCGTAATTCCGGAGGCAATAATTATGGCACAACGTTGCGACGTATGCGGGAAGGGCCCGCAATTTGGAAACAATGTTTCGCACGCGAATAACAAAACGCGGCGGCGGTTCAATCCCAATCTTCAGCCGGTTCGTGTTCAGCTGCCCAATGGCGGCAACGGCCGAATGAAGGTGTGCACCCGCTGTATCAAGTCGGGCAAAATTATCAAAGCTGCGTAAAACAGTTTGTGCTGCTTAGCACGGTTTTGGTTGCCAAATGTCGATAAGTTCGGCATTTGGCTTTTCTTGTTTCCCGGCGGCTATGCCAGGGCGATGCAGTCGATTTCGACCAGCGCCCCCTTTGGAAGGCCGGCTGCCTGCACCGTCGCCCGTGCCGGTTTGTTGTCGGAAAAATATCGGGCGTAAACGTCATTCATCGCCGCAAAATCGGACATATCCGCTAGAAATACCGTCGTCTTGACGACCCGGTCAAACCCGGAACCTGCCGCCTCAAGAACCGCACCCAAGTTCTTCAAGACCTGATCGGCCTGTTCGGCAACGTCATCCGAAACAAACTCTCCGGTCGAAATATCGATCGGGATCTGTCCCGAACAAAAAACCATGCCGTTTGCCTTGATAGCCTGGGAATAAGGCCCGATCGCACCGGGAGCGTTTTCAGTCGAAATTATCTCTTTCATAGTCAAGATCGGCGATGCGCAGACTTAGAACAAAACGCAAATATTAACAGATTTAAGGGCAAAAACAAAGCGGCGGAAGCCCGCAAAGGCCGCCGCCCGCATTGCATTTCGAACCGTCCTAATAATCCTGCCGGATAAAATTATGGGGATAAATATCGTATTCCGAGGGCTCCCTGTGCACGTTATTCTAACGCCCAACGGCGTGAACAGCCGACTTACGCCCGGTTCATGCGTTCGACGGCGATGACGTTGGGGACGTGTTCGATGGCGGAAACGACGCGGTCCAGATGTTTCTTATCGAAGACCTCGACGGTCACCTCGATGAGCCCCTTGTCGTCGCGGGAGACGCTGGCGGAGGCATCGCGAATGCCGGTCTTGATGTCGGCGATGGCGTTGGTGATGCCGGCGAGCATACCGGTACGGTTCTCGGTCGTGACAAGAAGGCGGACCGACTGGATCTCGTCCTTTTCGCTCTTGGCCCAATCGACCTCGACGATGCGGTCGCGGTTGACCATCAGCTGCTTGACGTTCTTACAGCGTTTGTTATGGACCACGATGCCCTTGCCGAGCGAGATATAGCCGATGATGTCCTCGCCCCGAAGCGGATTGCAGCAGCGGGCCCGCGTCGTGAGCAGATTGTCGACGCCCTTGACGACGATCGCGTCTTCGCCGAGGCCGATGAATTTCTTGACGGCCTTGACGCCGGAGGTCAGACGATTGTCTTTACGCTTTTCGGGGTCAAGCTCGGCAAATTTCTCGGGCCCGAGGAACTTGGACAGCACGTTTCGCGGCAGCGTCTTGCCGTAGCCGATCGAGGCAAGCAGATCTTCGGGCCGGCCGAGGCCGTACTCGTTGGCGATCCGCTTCATCTCGGTGTCGTTGTTGAGCAGCTTTTTGGGCGCGAGATTGAATTTGTCTGCTTCCTTCTCCAGCAGCTTGCGGCCCATGTCGATCGATTCCGCACGCTGCTGTTCGGCTATCCAGTGTCGGATGCGGCTGCGGGCCTTTGACGTGACAACGTAGTTTAGCCAATCCCGGGAGGGCTTAGAATTTGTCGTCGTCATTATCTCGACCACATCACCGTTCTGCAGCTCTGTCTTGATCGGCACGATGCGGCCGTTTATCTTGGCACCCGTGCATTGGTCTCCGACCTCTGAGTGGATCGCGTATGCGAAATCGATAGGCGACGAGCCGCGCGGCAACTGGATCACTTTGCCCATCGGAGTAAAGGTATAAACATCCTTGGGGAAAAGATCGAGCTTGAGCGATTCGAGAAAATCTTCGGAATCCTCCTCGTCTTGGGTCGTTTCCACGAGCGGCAGCAGCAGCTTTTCGACCGTCTTGCGGAGCTCGTCGAGGCTCTCGTCGTCCTCGGCCGAGCCGAGCTTGCTTTCCTTATATTTCCAGTGTGCGGCAACGCCCTCTTCGGCGATGTGGTGCATCTCCTCGGTGCGTATCTGAACCTCGAATGCCTGGCCGCCATCGCCGATGACCGACGTGTGAAGCGAACGGTAGAGGTTATCTCGCGGGATCGCGATCCAATCCTTGAATCGTTCGGGCACCGGTGTCCAGGTGTCGTGAATGACGCTAAGTGTCAGATAACAATACTTTTTGTCGTTCGGCGTGATTATCCGGGCGGCGATCAGATCATAGACCTGTTCGATGGTGAGCTTCTGTTTCTTCAGCTTTTTCCAGAGTGAATAGAGACGCTTTACGCGGCCCTGGATCTCGATGAAAGGCACCTCATTGGCCCTGAGACGCTCTTCGATAGTTTTCTTGATGCGGTCAAGATTTGCTTCAAGTTCGGGCCGGCGGACGTCGACCTCTTTCGCAAGGCGGGCATATTCAGCCGGGTGCAGGTTTTGGAACGAGAGGTCTTCCAGCTCGCTTCGCATCTTACCCATTCCCAGGCGGTGGGCGATGGGTGCATAGATGTCGAGGGTTTCCTGGGAAATGCGTGCCCGCTTCTCAGGTGAGAGGAACTGCATCGTCCGCATGTTGTGGAGGCGGTCGGCGAGCTTGATGAGCACGACGCGCACATCGGTGATCATCGCCAGCACCATTTTGCGGACGTTTTCCGCCTGCTGCCGTTCCTTTGACAGATTGCTGATCTGGGCGATCTTGGTGAGCCCGTCGACGAGGAGCGTGATCTCGTCGCCGAAATAAGACCGGATCGTGTCGAGATCGACAAGCGTGTCCTCGACCACATCGTGCAGCAATCCGGTCGAGACGCTCACCTCATCGAGCCGCATTTCGGCGAGGATATTCGCCACCTCAAGCGGATGTACCAGGTAGGGCTCACCCGAGGCACGCTTTTGCCCCTTGTGATGAAGCGCGGAAAAGAGATAGGCCCTGCGAATGAGTTCGACATCCGCGTTGGGCCGATTGCTCTCGACCTGATCGATCACATCCTCTATCCGGATCATAGCGACTCTGCTAATTCAATTGTAACCGTATTTAGATGAGATTTGCGAGATTCGGGTACCCCGACATATTTTCTCGGGCGCTAAAAAAGTGATGCCGGCCCACGAGGAGCCAAGCATCACTTTCAGTCTCAGTGCCAATTACTGTTCGGCCGGGGCCGTATTCGCATTTGCGTTGGCATTGGCATTCGCATTTGCGGCAGCAGCGGCAGCGGCTCGCGAATCCAGTTCATTCTGTATGGCCGTGCTGACCTCGCTCAGTTCGAGGAACTGTTGGCGAGCGGTTTCTGCCTCGTCGCGGAGCCGAGTGGCCTCCGCCTCATTCGCGTCCATCTCGGCGAGCCTCGATGCCTGGATCAGCATGCTTGCTCGATAAGAGCGTGCGGATTCGAATGCTTTTATCTTTTCGAGCGTGGCACGCAGTTCAGCGTCAGTAGCCTGAATGTTAAAGTTCTTCGCATTCTTCACCTCTTCGGTCTCAAGCTCAAGCGCCTGTTGGGTGAACTGCATTCCCTGCTGTACGCAGGACCGCATCCGCTCGAGGTCCTCGGCATTTTGCGGTTTCACGTATTGGTATACGTCCTTACCGTCACGCTGAACCTGTTTGCGGTTAGCCTCGGCGCCGGATATTTCGTTCGCACAAGTATTTTGCCGCGCGGCAAGCGACGTATACGCCTCAGCCCTGTAGTGAGGCTCGATCGATTGGTTGTTCGCCCGATCGGTCACCCATTTAAGCCAGTCGTCATTTCGCTGAAGATTCTCATAAAGACCGGCGACGGCCTTATACGAGCTTTGCTCGTTCGGATCAAGAGCGAGCATTTTCTGGTATTCGACAATAGCCTGTTCGGCTAATGCATCGTTAGCTCGATCACCGATATAGCGTGAATGGATCGTGCGAGCCAAAAAGAGCTGAGCGGTTCGGCCCTCAAGCGTTTCGCCCTCGGGGTCACGCTCTGCCGCACGGCGGAAAAGGTCTTCAGCCTCGGCAAATTTGCGCTCTTTATAGGCGACGGACCCGTCCACCAGATTCTTTCGCGAAAGTATCCGGTTAAAATAGGCACAATTCGTGGTAAGGAATACCGTCAGTACCAATAACGTAAGTATCCCTAAACGAGAAGATCTCATTTTCTACTCCATGGATGGCCGGCGGCGGGAAGAGAGCCCCGCCGTCACCCGGGCCAAATATTAATCTGCTGATAAATCGTCTATCTGCAACCCGATCGGTTCGGCACCCGCAAGTTTTGCGGCATCAATTACCTTGACTACGTCACCGTAACGTACCGAAGTGGGTGACTTGATAAAGATGGTCTTTTCGATCTCGTTGGTTCCCTCACGCATTACCCGATTGTTCTCACGCTCTTTGAAGATCGCCGAAAGGCGGTCCGTAAGCGCTTGCGTATCGTCGATCGAGCCGGCCGATTCGTTATTGAGCTGTATGCCTCGCGAAGCGCGGTTGATCGTAACGACAAGCGTAAGCGGGTTCGGCTTAACCTCAAGATTTTCCTGCTTCTTGGGTTCCGCCGGAACCTTTGCCTCGAACCTGCTCGGCTTGACCGGAGTGATGATCATAAAGATGATCAGGAGCACGAGCAGCACGTCGATCAAAGGGGTTACATTAATGAATGGTGTGGCTTCATCTTTCGAGCCACCTGATGACATTCCCATAATATTCCTCTGAATAGCCGCGGGCGGGCCTCATTGGCCCGGCCCGTCTAATTTTGCGGAGCCTCCCCGCCCTTCCGGCGGTCGGCGACCAAGCCGATCTTATCGATGTCCTGTTTACGGATGGTATCGATGGCCTGCACGACGGTACCGTAATCAACATCAACGCCGCTCTTGATATAGACGATTCGCTTATCCGGAGCTTTGTCCTTCATCATCGACTGGATCTTTTCTCCCAGTGCGGTGATCGGATAAGGGTCTTTGCCTATATAGAAGTCGTTGTTGTTGGGGATGGCGATCACGACGGAGGTATCCTTGGTGATCTCGACATCCTCTTCCGGTGTCATCATGTCCTTCGGAATGTTCACTGTAACGCCCTGTTGGAGCAGCGGCGTGACGATCATAAAGATGATCAGCAGCACCAGCATGATATCCACCATCGGTGTTACGTTGATATCCGAGTTGTATTCGTCGGAACCTCCGACCTTTGCTCCCATGTCCTTACTCTCCTTCGGTTAATGCTAAAGGGTGCTTTCTAGAAACTAGCCCTGCAGCCGTTTGGTGCGCTGGCGGATAAAGTAATCGACCAGTTCAGAGGCCGAGTTCTCCATTTCAACGCCAAAGCTCGTCACCTTGTTGGTGAAGTAGTTGAACAGCCACACAGCGGGAACCGCCACAGCGATACCGAATGCCGTAGCAACGAGGGCCTCAGCGATAGCAGCACCGACAGCACCGATACCGGCACTTTCACTCTGAGCGAGTGCGACGAAAGCACCGATGATGCCGACGACCGTTCCGAACAGTCCGACGAACGGAGCTGTCGATCCGACAGTGGCGAGGCCCGAAAGGCCGCGCTTGAGCTCAGCGGTCTTAACCGCGATAGCACGCTCGAGGGCACGCTTCGAAGCTTCCATCTCATCGGCAGTGATCTCGCCGCCCGAATGAGCACTGAATTCCTTAAGGCCCGACGAAACGACCATAGCGAGGTGCGAATCTTTGTGCTTATCGCTGATGCTGATAGCCTCGTCAATATTGCTGTTTTTCAAAGCCTGGGCAACTTTCGGAGCATACTGCCGCGACTGCTGCTTTGCCTTGTTATAGGTGAGCCAACGTTCGATACCGACCGCGATCAGATATACCGATTGGATCAGCAGCGTGATGATCACGACCCAACCCGGGATGGTCAAACTTGCCGCGATATCATAGATACCAAATGAGATCTGCCCACCCTCGGCGAACATCAATAATGAGCCGGAGAAGTCATTTCCCACCAGGCTTGCGAAAAAAGTCATTGTTTTTCCTCCAAAAGAATCGAAAATTTATTTATTGCAAATAGATCTTATTATGCCCCTTCCGAGAGAGCGGCGGCTTGGAGCGCCGCCGCATCTATCGGAGGAACAGATCGCGGTCGTTTATAACGTAAAGTTGTAAGTGATCACACCGGAAACCTTCACCGGCTGGCCCGAAAGCATCGTCGGGCTGAACTTGGCACGGCGTGCTGC
This sequence comes from Acidobacteriota bacterium, assembly GCA_023391155.1. Lineage (GTDB taxonomy): Bacteria > Acidobacteriota > Blastocatellia > Pyrinomonadales > Pyrinomonadaceae > OLB17. Next base: position 36,495 of record JAEWBM010000203.1, on the reverse strand, counting down.
AGCGACGGCAGCAGGCTTGAGCAGCGGATGTCCGCTGGCTGCCGATGCCGAGATCACATTACCTGATTCGTCGATGACCACTTGGACCGTGACACGGCCGGCAGCTCTAACCGCTTTGGCTGCAGGCGGGTAAGCCGGCTGCGGCAGGCTCCGAGCCTTACCGTTAAGCACACCACCCGAGATCGGGCGTGATGGCGGTTTCGGCTTGGGCGGAGGCGGCGGAGGCGGTGTATCGCGTCCGGTCTCTCCGGTGCCGCCGCCACCGGGCAATGCGCTATCGCTGCCCGTGCCGCTGGTGTTAACCGGGCCTTTATAATCAGGCGGCGGGGCGTTTGCCGCTGAATAGTTTCGGTCGCCCTGGATAGTAAACTTATTCGGATCCCGCGGCGGAATATCTGATTTGACACTGCTGACCTTGTCCGGAACCTTCGGAGGCGGTTCGTTCATACTCGCGATGATCTCTTTGCGAATATCCACGTTGGGGTCCCTCTGCCGCTGTTCAGGCTCCGGCTCAGGCTCCGGCTCAGGGGCCTCTTCGACCACCGGCGGGGCGACGAGCGTCTGCAGCGACAGATCGTCGGCTCCCATGCCGTAATCTTTGGCAAAGAGGCTGTAAAGCCATGCGCTGAGCAAGATCGACACCATGATCACAAAGGTCGTAAGCAGAAATCCGCTACGCTTTGTGTCTTCTGCGGCGTGACTTTTTGACTCAACTAATTGATCTAACATTCTTTCTTCCTCCCTGTCTTCCGGTGCCAAACAATGGTCAAGGGGCTTTTAGCTTTGCTGACAATACGATGTAAAGGACCGAACCCCGCGTTGCAGACGAATTACCGTCTACACGACTGCAGTCATGTGTGGTTCGGACCTGACTTTCTTACGTTTGAACCTTCGTTCATTAAGTGCGGGGCAAAATAGGCTCTGCCGGCAATCTAAACAAAAGTCCCACGTTGTTCGGTTTTCCTGCCAATGAAAACTGAACAAAATGCAGATACGAAGTATTTAATTGACCAGCAACGTAACAAAGAATAAATTTTCAAAAATTGAAAGTCAAGAATAACCGAGGCATTTTCGCCGATTTTGGTTATATTTTTTCAAAAACTATCTCTCGGCGCTTATCAGGCCACCCTTCTTAGCGCGTAACCGGCCGTCTTGTCACCGAACGCCGTGACGCCGATGCGAGCTTCTCGCCGGTGGCTTTATCGGCCGTCACGTCCTTCATCTCGGCCTTGCCCAGCTTGCTCTGCCACCAGATGGCGATCGGGCTTGCGATGGCAATGGTCGAATACGTGCCGGTTATCGAGCCGACGAACAGCGCCAGAGAAAACCCACGGAGAACCTCGCCGCCCCAAATGACCAATGCCAGCACCGCCAGGAACGTCAATCCGTTTGTGATGATCGTCCGCGACATCGTCTGGTTGATCGACTTGTTCGTCAGGTTATACAGCGAATCCGTGCGGTTGAGATTTACGTTCTCGCGGATGCGGTCAAAGATAACGATCGAGTCATTCACCGAGAAACCCACGAGCGTCAGCAGTGCCGCAAGCACGGTCAGGCTGATCTCCCACTGGAACATCGAGAAAAATGCCAGGGTGACGAGAACGTCGTGGAATACGGCGATAACCGCACCGGCAGCGTAGGTCCAGTCGTATCGGAACGCGATGAAGAGCAGCATGCCGATCATGCCGAGAAGCGTGGCGATGACCGCCGCGTCGCGGAGCTGTTTGCCGGCGATCGGGCCGACCGAATCGGTCCCGACGATCTGATAGGCAGCCTCCGGGTCCTGTACCAACGGCGTCCCGGGCGCTGCCTCGCGGCCAAAGTTGTCGAGTGCCGATTTCACGATCTGACGGCCCCGGTCGACCTGGGTCGTACCCGTGACCGGTGCCGCAGGCTGCCCATCCTGAGCTTGTGCGGAATTCGCATTGGCCTCGGCCGGCTGTTCGGCGGGCGGGACCGCAATATCGTCACGGCCTTCCACGATCGGGATCTTTATAAGAACTTCGTCCGTCTTATCGGTCGAATCCTGAATGATCGGCTCATTGACACCGACGTTGTTCAGAGCGGCTCTGATCTCATCCGGTCCGGGTTTCTGCCTAAATTTGGCCGTGATTACCGTGCCCCCCTGGAAATCGACACCCAGATTAAAGGCATCGGTCCCGCCGGGAGTGAGTTGACGGCCCGCGGCCGAAATAAGGCCCGCGAGCAAAAGTGCGATCGAAACGAAGACGAAGGGCTTGCGAAGGCCCATCCAGTCAATGTTGAGATTCGGAAAGATTTGAAACATTTCAGTTCAAGTAGGCAGCTGACGCCTTCCGCGGCGCCGGCAATTGCCCCCAAGCTCCCTACTGTTAAATACTCAGTTTTTTCATTTCGGGGTTCCGCTGCAGGATCCACATAAAGATGGTCCTTGAGACGAACACCGCGGTAAACAGGTTGATCAAAAGCGCAAGTATAAGCGTGACCGCAAACCCGCGGATCGGCCCGGACCCATACATATAAAGGATCACCGCCGAGATGATCGTCGTGATATTTGAATCGACGATCGTGATAAACGCCCGGTCAAAGCCGTTGTTGACCGCGTCCGCGACGGAGGACCCGGCGCGCAGCTCTTCACGCATTCTCTCAAATACCAGTACGTTTGCGTCGACGGCCATACCGATACCCAAGAGGAAACCGGCGATGCCGGGCAGAGTAAGCGTTGAATCCAGCAGCACAAGCCCCGCCACGGTCAGCAGCATGTTCAGAGTAAGAGCAATGACCGCATTAATGCCCGATGCCCTGTAGTAAAAGAGCATGAAAATGATGATGAAGATGAGGCCGCCGAGCGACGCCGTCAGGCCCGCGCGGATAGAATCTGCACCAAGGCTAGGGCCGACGGTCCGCTCTTCCAGATACTCGATCTTCGCGGGCAGTGCTCCGGACCGAAGGGTAAGCGCAAGGTCCTCCGCCGTTGCGCGCGTGAACTGGCCGGAAATCTCGCCCTGGTCAAAGATCTGAGACCGAATATAAGCGGCGGATTTGACCTCGTTGTTGAGGACCACGGCCATGTAATTGTTGATGTTGCGGCCCGTCCAATCGCCGAACTTCTGTGCTCCCGACGGCTTGAATGAGAACGAGATCTGATAATCGCCCTCGTTGCCCGTTCGTGAAACGGCCTGTGCGTCGCGAAGCTCGCTGCCGTCCACTACGGCCGGATATTCGACCACCACGAACTGCGTCGGCTGCTGGCTCTCTTCGGGTGGGGCTGCTGCGGTCGTCGGAGCATCGCGTTCCTGATACGGAAGGACCCGGCGGTTAGGCGGTACGGTACCGCCGACCGATTGACGAGCGGCTTCTTCGGTCGGATATGTCTGTACGGGCGACGGGCTGGGCGGGCTGACGATCTTCATCAGTGCCAGGTTCGATTCCGCGCCGATCAGCGACTTGACCCGTTCCGGGTCGTCGACTCCGGGCATCTGCAAAAGGATCTGTGCCGATGCCTCAGATCCGTGACGCTGGAGCGTAGGTTCTTTAACACCGAAGGCATTGATACGGCTCTCGACGATATTCAGGGCCTGATCCACCGCTTGGTTCTTGAGGGTCGTCTGAACGTTGGACGGCAGCGACCAGGTGATCGCGCTGTCCCCGATGTCCTCGGACCAGTTGATCAGATCGACCTTCTGCCGAACCGCTTCGGCCACGGCTTCACCCTGAGCGGCGTCGCCAAGCTGAAGCGTGATCGAATAGTTCCCTTCCTCGGCAACGATATTGCTGCCCGTAACGGGCAGCTTTGCGTCGGTCGCGGCGGTGAGTGCGGCCTGGGCATTATTCTCGGTTAGGGTCTTGAGGTAATCCTCGGTAAGGACGCGCATCACCAAATGCGAGCCGCCCTTGAGGTCGAGCCCCAAATTTACATTTTCTTCGAGGTTCGCCCGCAGGCCGTTCCATGTGAAATCCTGGGCATTCGGCACCCGCCGGGGGCCAAAGACCATATAGATGCCAACCAGCGCCAAGATAACGATCAGGGCGATCCTAAACTGCAGAGTCTTATTCTTCTTCATACTGAAGCAGGGCCGGGCCACCGATGGGGCCAAAATCTATTCCGCTTTTTTTCCGACCACGGCGCTCTTACCGACCTCTATCATCGATTTTTCTGCGCTTATGAGGATAAAGCTGTTTTCGCGGATCTCTTTGATCTTGCCGATCAGGCCGCCGTTGGTGACGACCTCGTCATTGATCTTTAACTGGGTGATCATCTCCTGCAGCTGCTGACGCTGCCGCTTTTGCGGCAGGATCACCAGGAAATAAAAGATCGCGAAAATAAAGACGAAGGGGAGCAGCGTTATCAAAAGACTGCTGCCACCTCCATCCTGGAAAAATAACAGAAATGTATTCATCAGATCCTAAAGCAGAAAATAAAAGGACAATTTTATATTGCGGACGCAGGTTTATCAAACCATCTCGCCCTGAATTTCGCCGAGTTTTTCGAGGAACTCTCGCTTGAACCGGTCGAACGAACCGAATTTGATAGATTGCCGAACCCGACGCATCGTGTCAAGGTAGAACGCCAGATTGTGGTGAGAGAGCAGCGTTGCGGCATTCATCTCACCGGCGATATAAAGGTGCCGCAGGTAGGCACGGCTATAACGGCGGCATACCGAACATCCGCAATCGGGATCGAGCGGCGCGTCATCGACCTTGAAACGTGCGTTGCGGATATTTAGTTTGCCTCGCGAGGTAAAGACGCTTCCGGTGCGGCCGTTGCGGGTCGGCATTACGCAATCGAACATATCGACGCCGTGCGAGACGGCTGCGAGCAGGTCCTCGGGTGTGCCGACGCCCATCAAATATCGCGGGTGATCAGCCGGCATCTGCGGCGTGATGTTCTCCAGCACGCCGTACATCACCGGTTTTTCTTCGCCGACACTGAGGCCGCCGATAGCGTAGCCGTCAAAGCCGATCTCAACAGTACGGTCGAGACTTTCTTTACGCAGGTCGTGATGCCCCGCTCCCTGGATGATCCCAAATAGCGCCTGGTTTCCGGAAAGGCCCTCTGCTTCGGTAGATCCCGTATCCTCTCCCTCGGCCTGCAGCTCATCGAACCGCGCCTTTGACCGAGCGGCCCAGCGGGCGGTGAGTTCCAAACTGGTACGCGTCGCTTCGTGGCCGGCGTCGCCGGGCGGGCACTCGTCGAAGGCCATCACGATCTCGGAACCCAATGCGGCCTGCACCTCCATCGAGGTCTCCGGCGAAAGAAACTGTTTACTGCCGTCGAGATGCGACCGAAACTCGACCCCCTCTTCGGTGAGCTTTCGTAGATCGGTCAGTGAGAAGACCTGGAAACCGCCGGAATCGGTTAGGTAAGACCGCTGCCACGAAGTGAATTTGTGAAGTCCGCCAAGCTCACGGATCACCTCGACACCAGGCCGGAGAAAAAGATGGTAGGTATTTCCCAGGACGATACGGGCGTCAAATTCTTCTTCGGCCCATTCAAAACGCACGCCCTTTAGGGCTCCCTGCGTGCCGACCGGCATAAACACCGGCGTCTCGATCACGGATCGGCGGGTCGTCAGCCGGCCGAGCCTTGCCTCGCCGTCGCGAGCTTCGACCTTGAAATCGATCGGCCTCATTTGGCCCCGGTTCCGGCAGAACTTTCGCGCCCGATCAATGCCCAGATATGCGGCGCCCCGATGGCAACCTCGGTCGCGATCTTCCCTTCCTCGTCGATCAGGATGCCTGAGGGCGAGCCTGCCATCCCATATTCGACGGCCCGTTTATATCGCGGATCGAGGATGATCGGTGCCCTGAGCCCGAAGGCGCGGTGCATTTCCGCTTCGCCTTCCGAGAAGATCAGCAACTGAGGTTCGGCATCGCTTCGGACCGCATCCCACGCCTTGATCTCTTCCATCATCGTTCGGCAATGCGGACAGCTTTGGCTCCAAAAGATAACGAGGGTGTTCTTCCCGCGGAAAAACTCCGGCCCCACCATGCTGCCGTCGAGCGCTTCCAGCGTGTGATCGGGAACGCTCTTGCCGATCTTTAACGGTTTGGCGAGAGGGCTTGGAAAATAGGCGGGCTTGCCGTTGAAGTTCGCGGCTCTGACCTTCATCGCCAGTTCCCTTATTGCACGGTCGCCTACGGCCGGATGGCTTGCGACGGTGCCGTCTGAATTTACGAGAATGGCGGTTGGCGTCCAGCGGGCATGAACCTTGGCTGACAGTTCCTTATCCTTTTGCAGCAGCACATCGGTGTTTCCGAACTTCTCGCGATTTTCGTCAGCGCCGCCGCTGCTGACCAGAACGATCGATACCCGGCCCTCAAGCTCTGTCCGCCACTCCTCGATCTCAGGGTAAAGCTCCCGGCACGGCCCGCACGTCGGTCCGACGAAAAAGAATAGGACCGGGCGGGCATTTGCGAGCAGGTGATCGAAGCTAACAATTCGACCGGCGGTAGATTCGAGCTGAAAATCAGGAAAATGAGCCCCCATCGGCAAAGCGTCGGCGGGATTGCCCGCGTCGTTACGCTCCTCGGGCGAGCCGTCGCCGCCGAGGATCTCAAGCATCTCTATCCGCCTAAGGAGCTGAGTTTGCCTCGTGCTCAGCGAATGTAAATAGTGTATGGCGATGAACATCGCGACGACACCCGTGATCAGCATCGACGATATGCCGTATGCAGGCAGAAGCTCGCCCTGGATCGGGCCCTGATAAACGACTGCAAGTGCGACCAGCAGCAGAACCGCATTGCGAATAATGCTAGCCTTGCCGACCGGTTCGCTGTGCAGTTGCCCAAAGCAATGGCAATCAGGCTCGTTACCTTTTGCGGCCTGATAGATCATCCCCAGCGTGAATACTGCCAAAAGCGCCGAGGCGCCGATCCCGCCCCACCACGCAGTCGGGGCGAAGAGCAGAAACACGGCGATGGCCAGCTCGAGGATCGGCAGCAGGCGGGCTGTCATCCCAGCCGCTCCCGCCGGCACGCCGAAATCTATCGCGGCCTTGCGAATCCCGGCCGGATCAATTATTTTGCCGGCGGCCGCGATCGCAAAGATGCCGAACAAAAATAGCCGGATCAATATGAATAATAATTCCATCGGTGAACTAGGCAGCGGCCTTAGAACGGGTCTTGTGGCGCTCCTTTAATCTAATCGGTGTCGCGAAAAATTCAAATTCATCGCGAAGCCGGTTCTCGATATACCGCAGATATGAAAAGTGCAATCCCGCCTTGCTTCCGCCGGATGTGAACAAAATGAATAGCGGCGGCCGCAAGCCCCCCTGCGTTAGGTACTGTACCTTCATTCGCGAGACTCCGCCCTTAACCGGTGCGGGCGTCGAACCGCCTTTCGGCTGCGAAACGTTCTCTTCAAAAAATCGGTTGAGCCGCGACGTCGGTATCCGCATATTGCGGGCCTCATCTGCACGCACAACAAGCGGAAGGATCTTTGGCACGCGCTGGCCTGTGAGGGCCGAGATCGCGAGCATCGGCGCCCAGTCCAAAAATTTCATATGCCGGCGAAGCTCGCGCTCGAAATCATAGATCGTGTTCGTTTCTTTCTCCGGCAGCGCGTCCCATTTGTTGACCGCGATGATCACCGAGCAGCCTGAATCAACGGCATACCCGGCGATGTTAGCATCCAAATTTGTGACGCCCTCAACCGCATCGATCACCAGGATAGCGACATCCGCTCGTTCGAGGGCCTTTTTCGCCATTACGACGGAAAGCTTTTCGGCCATCTCGGTCGTCTTACCTTTCCGGCGGATGCCGGCCGTGTCGATTATGCGAAACTTCTGGCCATCAACTTCGAGTGTGGTATCGATCGCGTCTCGCGTGGTTCCGGCAACGGGCGATACGATCACGCGTTCCTCACCCAGGAGTTGGTTGAGCAAAGATGATTTTCCTACATTCGGACGGCCGATGATCGCAAGCGAGATCTCGTTCGGTCGGGCCTCTTCAGCTTCGTCCTCAAAGGAAAGTGTATCGAAAACCTTATCCAGCAGATCGCCGACCGATGTGCCGTGTTCGGCCGAGAGCGGCGTCATTTCAAAGCCGAATTGGTAAAACTCGGCCGCCTCTTCCTCGACCTTTCGCGATTCCGATTTGTTGGCGGCGATAAACACCGGCTTGCCGATATTGCGGAGATATACAGAGATCTCCTCATCCAGCGGCGTTACGCCGGCACGGGCATCGACCACCCAAATGATCGCCTCTGCCTTATCGATCGCAAAGCCCGCTTGCTTAAAGATATTCGCCGGGATTATCGCCTCGTCGTCGGGCACGATGCCGCCGGTGTCGACCAACTCGAACTTCCTCGCCCGCCACTCGACATCGCCGTAGATCCGGTCGCGCGTGATCCCCGGCTCATCGCCCACAATGGATCGACGCGTCCCCGTCAGGCGGTTGAACAGCGTAGATTTCCCTACATTCGGACGGCCGATTATTGCGACCAGAGGTTTGTCAGCCATGGAATATTGCCGGAGTAACCGGAGCGATTATTGACCTCATGCTGCATCGGTGCCAAAATGATGCCGCTCCCGTTTTTGATTCTTCCCGTATAGTAGCAAAAGCTAGCTTACGCAATTAATAAAGTAGAGTAAAACTATGCCACACGCGCTCCGACGATCGCTGCCGATGCCGCTCATCGCGCTTGCCCTGTTAGTATTCGCCGTTCTCGGGTGCGGTGACCTGACCGACAGAATGAGCGGCGGGAACAATGCAAATACCGCGGGCGAAACATCCGCCGAAGCAAATGCCGCGACGCCGGAAACCAGCGACACGGTCGATGCGGGGCTTTGCGCAAACGAATATTACCCGGTCGATACTTATCTAAGGCGGGAATATAAAATAACCGGTACGGCACCCGCGAATTATGTCCTCACCCAGCGTCCGGGAACCGAGGACGGTTTCGTCGAGGTTCGGGAATTCGGCTCGGGCCTCACGGTCACAAACAACTGGATCTGCACTCCCGAGGGCTTGAGAACCGCGGAATACCGCAATGCCATGTCCATGGCAAACGGGGACTTCGAGATGAATACATTGAAGAGTTCGGGCGTAACCCTGCCCAAGGTTTGGGAGCAAGGCAAGGAGTTCAACGCCAATTACACCGTTAAGGCCTCGATAAAGGCCGGCCCGGTTGCCGCAGAAGCGGACGGCACGGTTCTGCTGAAGAACAAGGTCGCGGCACTCAATGAAAAGGTGACCGCAGGCGGTAAGGAATACGATGCCGCACGCGTGGATACGACCATCGAGATCGACCTCTCGATGGGCGGACAGACCGTCCCGAAAACAAGCGTAACGACGAAAAACTGGTATGCAAAGGGGATCGGCCTCATCAAGCAGGAGACGGGCGGAAGGTTCGGCCGGCAGATCGTCGAATATGTCGGCGATCAATAAATGTTCGGCCCGGGATGTCTGTGAAAGACGTCCCGGGCCGAAGCGTTCGCGTTCTACTTATTCTTAGTATCGAACGATATCGATGATCGCACCGATGATCGTGCCTAAGATGCTGTAGGTCCCGTTGTTGTAGTTACCGTACTGATACTGGCCATAGTAGCCGTCCTCGTATCCGCGTCGGAAACCCTCACGGAAGTAGTAACTATATTCCTCCATCGAGACGTAATAGCTGTCATAGCCGTATGATGCGTCCATGTAACCGTACGAGCCGGTCGGGTTGTAGCCCCAACCATCCTGACGGTCAGCCTGTCCGGACCAGTAGCCTTCCTCATAACCACGCTGGATAGCCTCCTGAAGCATCTGTGCTCCATATTGGCTGGTGTAGTAGTAGTTGCCGTTCCGGTAATACTGATGATCATAGATCATGTTGTCGTAATACCGAGCCTGCTGCAGCCTTAGACGGTCCTGTTGGATCCGCTGCCAATATCGCTGTTGATAGCGGATATAGGCCTGTCGGCGCTGTTGCTGGAGTTCACGCTCGCGTTGGCGCCGTACATTCTCCCAGTTATTCCATCGCTGGTTATATTGACGCCATGCCTGCTGCTGCATCTGCTGCTGCTGATAGCGGTTGTAACGGTCGTAGTCGCCTCGCTGACGTCTCTGCTGGGTCCGCTGCTGTTCTATCTGACGCTGCTGGATCGGCTGCTGCGGAATCTGGCGTCGTTGCTGCTGCTGCCGAACCTGCTGCTGTTGACGCTGCTGGGCCTCACGCTGCATTTGGACCTGACGCTGCTGTTGCTGCTGTTGGATCTGACGCTGCTGCTGAGCCTGTCGGATCTGCTGCTGCTGTCGCTGCTGGGCCTCACGCTGTGCCTGGACCTGACGCTGCTGTTGCTGCTGTTGAACCTGACGCCGCTGCTGGGCCTGTTGGGCCTGCTGCTGGCGTTGGGCATTGTTATTCTGGGCGGGCTGCCGCACCTGACGCTGAGCCGGGCGTGCATCCTCCTTCTTCTGTTGTTCTTGTTTGGATTCCGTCTGCTGTACACGCCCGCGGGCGCGCTGTGCATCGGCGTCAATGCTTAGCCCAAGGAGCAGCATTGCACCGACCAGCGACGGTCCTGTTATCTTCTTCAAAGTATTGGTGTTCATAGTTCCCCTTGCTTTGTTATCTACGGAGAGTCCTTCACCCTTTAACAGCAATAGGCGTACCAAGCGGGGAAATGTCGAGTTTTGCTAGGAAAATAAGGATTAGCGACGGCGGCCGGCACCATTTGGGTTGAGGCGTTCAACCATTTGCTCCGCCTAGCCCCGGGTGAATTCGTAGGCAATATGCATTCGCAATTCTTGGTCGAGCACCTCGTGCCTGACGCCCACGGCCCGCATTCGAAGCTCGCCCGATTTCTGGACCGGAAGCTGGAATGAAAGCTTATCGAGCTTGAACAGTTCGATAGGGTTGATCTTTCGGTCGATCGAACTTTGCACCATGCGGGCGATGACCGCGCTGCCGACGCCGCGGGTGCCGGCAAGCGATACGTTATGCACACGGGCGTAGGCGGTCAGCCGCTGATTCGCCTCGTCGAAGACTAGATCGATGTTCGTCTCTGCCCAGCCGGCGAATGCGACACAGCCCACAAGCGGCGGATTGTAATTGCCGGAAAACGCCATCGGAGCAAAGATCTTTCCATCGCGAAAACGCACCGAGGTATTAACCCCCTCGACCTCGCGTCGCAGCCGGATGCTCTCCGGGCAAGGTGCTGTTGCGGTATTCGGAAATGCGGCATCGATGAATTCGCTGTCGCGAGGGGCGGGAGCAAGCGAGCCGATCGAAAACTCCGGCGGCGGGCCGCTTTCGAGCAGCGATGCGATGACCGTGTCAAAAAAATGCTCGCTCAGGGTGATGGTGACCTCGGTCCTCTGCGCACTTGCCGAACCGACAAAAGCCGCGAACACCATCAGCAGCGCGATAAAACTCGATCTCATATTTTTCTCCGATGGGAAGATACTGAAGAACTTTGATGCGTAGACGGCAAGATCCTTTGCCAGACTAAAGGCCCAGCCGAACGATGTCATGAATTCGCAAAAGCCCCACGCAGCGCTGATCGCCATCGACCACGGGCAGCACCGAGATCTGCGACGGGCGATCCTCCATCAGCCGCATCGCCTCAAAGGCTAATGCATCTGCCGAGGTCGTGATCGGCGATGGGGTCATCATTTCTTTTGCGGTAAGAGCCCCGAGGCTATCCGGCGGGGTCCGTTCGATGGTGCGACGCAGATCGCCGTCCGTGACGATGCCCACCAGCCGGCCGTTCTCGACGACGGTCACGGCACCAAGCGATGCATCCGAAATGGCCTTTACCACTCCCAGCCAACCCGCCGACGGCTCGACATCGGGGTTCGGATGCATTATGTCCGCGACGCGGACCGTCAGACGTTTGCCCAGACGGCCTGCGGGATGATTTGCCGCAAAATCCTCGGGCGTCCACCCCTTTGCCTCCATCAGGGTCATCGCGAGAGCATCGCCTATCGAGAGAGCGACCGTGGTTGATGTGGTCGGGGCCAGGTTTAGTGGGCATGCCTCCTTGTCCACGCTCGCGTCGAGTACGACGTCCGACTGCCGTGCGAGGGTCGACTCCAGAGTCCCGACGATCGAGATCATCGGCACGCCGCGCTTTTTTAAGGCCGGGAGCATGGCGACGAGTTCCTCTGTCTCACCTGAATTGCTAAGAGCGATGACAACGTCACCGCCCGTGACCGCACCCAGGCTGCCGTGCATCGCGTCCGACGGATGAAGAAAGACCGCGACCGTTCCGGTGGATGTCATCGTCTGCGCGATCTTTTGGGCGATGACACCCGATTTCCCCACACCCATCACGATGACCTTACTCTCGCAGGCGGCAAGCAGATCGACCGCACGCTCGGCGGATTCCGGGTCGAGCCGTTCGGCACACCGCTCGATGGCCGACGATTCAAGCCGCAGCAGTTCGAGGACCTTTTTGTAGTTTTGGCTCACGTCGAGAGTTTGCTAAATCCCGTAGGCATTGGCAAGACGCTAGGCCGCATCAGGCACCGGTTTAAAGACGTCCAAAACGATCTTCCAGTACTTGCCGTCGAACCGCCATACCTGAAGAAAGTTGCCGCTTTCGACCACAGTACCGCGGTCAGTACGCTTATATCCGCCGTCGACATAGGCCAAGTCGCGGGTGCCGATGAAGGCCAGGCGCTTGTTGTTCTCGAGTCGGCCCGCGCTTCCCTTCAGTGCGTCACCGATGTTCTTGCTGCCGGTCACAGGCGGCTTCCCTTCCCGCAGCATGCGGATGTTCCGGTCCGCAAAGCGCTTGTATGCGGCGGTGACCGTTCCGGCCCGTGCCATCTCAAAGAATGGAACGGCCGCATCCCCGGCTTCATGGTCGGCGAGTGCGGTTTTTTGGTCTGCTGCGGGGCCCTGCCATGCGGCCTGCGGCGTCGCCGTCGGCCCATGGCTGATACCAATATCGAGGATCACCCGGTATCCGCCATCGGATTGCCTCTGCCAGATCGATGCGAATTGTCCTGCAGCCTCCAGCGTGTCGTCCTTAGAGCGGACCTCCCAAGGGCCCGTCGTGTAGCCGATCACGCCGTTTGACGATACGCCCGCGAGTTCCGGGTACCAGATGAGCGAACTTCCCCACTCCTCCTGCGTCTGCCACCAGTCCTTGCCGTTCACACGATCCGGCATGAACAGCACCGCGTTGTCGGTCAGATATTCGAGAAACGCAGCCTTCACGCCGCGCTCCTTCGCCGCGGCCGCGAAAGCCCTCTCCGCGGCAACGATCTTTTCCACATCGGATTGACCGTAAACGCCGGCGGATAGCACGAGAACGATTGCAAGAACAGCAGCACGCATATGGCGAAATTCTATCACGCAAACGAGAAAGGCGCCGCCCCCGCGGGCAGCGCCTTCTTCAGGTTATTCGACCACTATTCGACGGTAACGAAATCCGTCCCCGTTCGGCCGAAGGTTTCGGGGGCGTACATCTCCTCGGCCTTTGCCGGCGGCACGACAAACGTCCCCGGGGTTGTGGCACGTGTCACATATGTGTAGTTATAGACACCCTCCCACAACAGCGATGCAAACGCCTCCGCCCGCTCGTCGCGGAAGTTCTGGTGCTCGAACCAGTTCGCCCGCCACCAGTAGTAGTTCCGTCCCATCGAACGGCTGCCCACCTCGACGACGCCGGTGTTGCCGCCGCCGGTGTCCGGCGGGATCGCCTCGGTAACGGCCAGGCCCGGATTCAGTATCTCGAGCCCCGCCGGCAGGCTGTCGACTAGTGCAACGTGGTAACGACGGGCCTGTGCGACCATCGTCAGCCTAACCCGGACGCGTGCACCGGACTTGATCGTCCAGCTTCCGTTGGCGTTCTGAACCACCTCTGACGGATCATCCACCGCCTCGTATTTTCGCAGCACGGTAAAGCCGTAATCCGCCGGGTCGAGCTTCAAGTTCGTCGGAGCGTACTTCATCCCGATGCGGTAATAGAGCCTTCCGGCACCTTGCCGATCGAGGATAAGGTTTGACGTCCCGCCCTGATCGACCAGATACGACATCGGAATGTTCAGCTGATTCGAGTCGACCGATCGCCCCTTGAAGGCCTGTTCGCCGGCATAGGTATCACCAAGCCAAATGCGAGTGACAAAGTTCGGCGTCACGCTCTCATACGCACCGAAGTACTTGTCTAGAGCGAGGAGGATAAACACATTCTCTTGGGTCGAGCCCCAATGCCCTTTCTTTCGATGTGCCAGCAGGCCGCGGACAAGCTTTGGTATCAGGTCCTCGGCTGCCGCCTTTGTGCCCTCGGCCGCTGCCTCGCCCGCACGAATTCGCAGGAAAGATTCGAGCAGAACGCCATCGGCACGTCGGTTCGAGTGCATCACCAGCCAGCCGCCATCGTCATAGCTTGTGACAAAATTCGCAGCGGCCGCCGTCTCGGTCGTACGATTTAGCAAGTACCGCGTGATCGCCTCGACCTCAGCCGCTGAGCCGCTGTCGTTCGCTAGCACGGACAGCACCCATCCGAGGGCCTCGAACGGCATTTCTTCGATGGTGGCCTCGGCAAGCAGCTTCTTCGCCTTGCCAGCATCACGGTCGCCGATCATCTCGCGGACGTAAAGGGCATATGCCGATATCGTCCATCGAACTTTCGGCGACGAGATATACCACTGGTCTTTCAAGTGGTTCTCGATGTTTGAGAGGTAAGGCTTTGTCCGGTTGAGCATCTCATCCGGCACCGCGTAACCCTTGGCTTTGGCAAGAGCCAGCGCATGTGCCACATGTACCGTCAGAAACGGATATTCATAACGCTCGCGTTCACGACGCCACAGCCCGAAGCTCCCGTCATTCCGCTGACGCGATTGCAGGATCTTAACGTCCTGAGCGAAGCGGGCCTCAAGTTCGGCCGCCGTCGGCATATCCTTTGAGTTGAACGCCGAGAGCACATCGCGGAGTGCGGCGGTTGAGATCATCCGCGAGGCGATCTGCTCAGAGCACTCAAATTTGTACGTAGCAAGATAAATGAACGCGTCGGTCAGCTCCTGTAGCTGGGTCGAGCTGGTCGTCACCTCTAGCCCGCCGAATTGCGGATAGACATCGCCCGGCGTTTGCACGGGCTGGAAGATCGCGCCGTCGGCGTCCGTCGTGCCGTAGGTCGCGAAAGCCTCGGTCGTCGCAGGCGTCCACACAGGGAGCGAGATCTCAGCAGCATCGGTATATGTTCCCGAATTCACCGCGATCTGAAATCGTGCGGTGCCGGCCTTCACTGTAGATGCCGGGAACCGAACCTCTTCGCGGCCGTTGGCCTTTACCACAACACGTTTGCCGGTCGAGGAAACGCTGTCAGTGCCTTCCGTACCGCCACTCAATCGAACGTTCGAACCGCGGACAGCGATATCAACCGTCATATCCTCATCGGTCTGGTTTTGGACGACGACGGGAAGATCGATGCGGTCGCCAAAGTTCATGAACCGCGGTGCGGACGGCCGGACCATCAGCGGTTTGCGAGCCGTGATATTCGATTCGGTCTTGCCGAATCGTTTGCCGGTGTCGACCGAGACCGCCGTGATGCGGTATCGGGTCAGGTTATCGGGCAGTTTGATATCGACCGTCGCCCGCCCGCTTGAGTCGGTCTTGACCGACGGTGCAAACACCGCGAGTGCGTCGAAATTTTGACGCAGTTCGATCTGAGATTGGTCTTCGGCTTTGGCTGCCTCGACGCCATCCATCTGCATCCTCGCCCTTTTGGCTGGACTCGGCATCGTGGCCATTTCTTGAGCGGAGACAAGCCCCGCGCCGGGATGTTCAGCCAGCGGCGGCGGAGGCGGCGAAACGTCATCCGGATTTCCAAGCAGAACTTCACTGCGTGAGTGATAGTCCTGCGTGCCGGGTGAACGCTGTGAATAAAAGACAGCGGCGGGGTCGGCGATCGTATAACGGGTCAGTGCCAATACGCTCTCGTCCACCACGACGACCGCGACCTCGCTATTAGCCACCGGCTCGCCTCGATGGTCCGTGACCTCGATCGCGACCTTCGTCTCGCCGCCGGGCGTGAGAGTTTTTTCGGCAGCCTCGGCCGACACCCTCAGCTTTCGTGACTCGGTCGAGACGGAAAGATTGATGCTGCCCGCCGCAAAGGCGGGGCGCTTGGCAAGATCCGGTGCGGGCTCGCCCTCGTCATCGGTCCGCTCTGCGGCCCCGACAAGATCGACCTGGGCATGGATGTTCGGCAGATATGCCTCCTCGATCGGTATCTTCAGCGTCACCGACGAATCTTTGATCGTAAACCGTTCGGTCTTTACGATCCCCTCACGGCGGAGCGTCAAGATTCCCTCCGCGGGTGAGAAAGGTGCGATGACCAGAAGCTCTGCAACATCCCCGGGAGCGAATTCCTTATTGCTCGGGATGATCTGGACCTCCTCCTGATCGACATCGCGGTTTGGCCGAACCGTGCCGCCCGGAACCCAAACGGTAAATTCGCTCTCGTTGAACCGCTCACGGTCGTCCATCACCGTCGCGGTGATCGTGTACCGCCCGCCTGCCTTCGCGACAAAGCTGCATCGAACCGGCTCTTCGGCTGAGCGAACGGTGCACACCTGTTCATCGACCGTGACCTCGTTCCAGTTTCCCTTTTCGAATGCCCAATCCTTGAGCACGGCCTTGATCTCGATCTCGCGGCCGGCTTTCAGTTCACCATCGATGTCGGTGACGATCGAATCAATATGAATATTCTCGCCTTTCTGAACAAAGGTCCGCGGAGTCTTGATACCGACATACAGATCCGCCGGGTGCACGAGCAGCGTGGTTTGCCCCGCCCACGCCTGACGGTTGACGTCCTGTACACTGGCCGATGCCGAGATGTTGTAGGGACGAGCAGGCTTGACCGATTCAAAATCGATCTTCAGATGGTGTTTCCCTTCCGCATCGGTCACGCCCTGGAAATACTGGGTCGAACTCGGCGAGTAGCCGCCGCCGTAACCGTAATATCTCCACCAAGGCACCCACGTACCGAACGTAAAGTCGTCGCGGTTCGGCGGCGTATAACTGGTCGGCGTGGCTGTGACGGTCCAATTTGTTTCGGCATTCGCCAGCCCGCCGCCGGCGTAATACTTGGCCTCGACCGAAAGGTCGGCGCTGCCGCCGACAAAGTGCGGTGCCTCGCTATCAACCTTTGCGGTTACTTCGAACTCGGGGCGGCGAAATTCCTGGATCTGAAATTGATGCGTATATCTAACGGTCGAGTCGTGCGGCACATAGAAAGCGACGCTCGCGTAACCCAAGTTCACGTTGTCCGGCAGCGAGAACTTAAAGTCGAACGCGCCGAAAGCGTTCAGTTCTACCCGCCCGCCGGCGATCTCATTGCCGCGCGGGTCACTTGCCTTCCATTCGTAACTGCGGCCCGCCGCGACCGGCTCAATATCGCCCAGCTTGCCTCCGCTTTGCATGCGGAGGTATCCCTTGACCGCGACCTGCTCATTCGGCTTGTACATCTTGCGGTCATCAAAGACGAACCAGCGAAGTGTATCGCTCGCGTCCTTTCGGTACCACGAGTTATTCTCATTCCAATAGTATTGCGAGTTTTCCGGCAAAAATGCCGTGTCGTTGCCGCGGCGTGCGATCAGCAAACTTGGGCCCTTGCCGCTGACGGGCTCCGCTAAAGCAAGCCGCACGACCCCGCCGGGGCCGGTGACATTATTCGCCGTCGGCTCCACGGTTTCGATGGCAGTTGCGCTTCCGTCCGAATCGACGCCCTCGGTCGAACCGGTCTCGGCCATACCCCAGCTCCAGACCCAATCCCAGATCGAACCGATCGGGCTTGAGCCTTCGGTTCCGTTATCGGCACGTTGGAGCACCTCGGCATGCCCGTTGGGATAGATCGACATCTCAACGTTTCCGAGCGGCCGGCCTGTGGCAAGCTCGGTCGCGAAACCGACAAGTTCCGTATTATCGACAAATGCATCCAAGCCGATCTTTGTCGCCTGGACCCATTGAATGACACGCATCCGGCCGTATCGGGTCTTTTCGGGGCTCATCGCGTCCGCCGGTGTAATGTCGACCACCAGATTCCCCAACCCGTTGTCAAGATATTGCTTGAGGTCGATACGGGTCTCGATTACTTGATCGGCGACGTTCTCGATCGCAACAACTTTGTTAGAGATCTCGGTCCCGGGCATCCCCCGCTTATCGCCGTCGTCATAGTTCATATACCTGACGAACTGGTGATATTGATGCCAATCCTCCGGCTTTACACGGTGGACCTTTACCCTGACCCGCTGCATATTCATCGTGTAGATCGAGAACACCGGAGCAGACATCGGGTCGAGGACGCTCATAAACTCGCCCTGCGCATAAAGGTTTACGCCGGCGTCGGTCGTCCTGAATGTGGCGACAGCCGTCGATGACAGTGTCTGGTTAAAGACATCTGAAAGCGTGTCGGCGATCTCGACCTTATACGTGGTACGGCCCTTCTTCACGCCGTCGATATAGATCGAATTGCCGGATGGATATATCTTGGCGCCCTCGACAGCGGGCGTGATCTTGACCATATCCGGAGTAAACTTGCTGCCGTCGATCGAATTGCTGAAGCGCACTACCCATTGGGTAAATGGCGAGCAATCTTTATTGTTCGGCCAGCCGCAATACGAATCCGTCATATTCATCGGCCCGTATGTGCGGAAGGTCGAGGACTGGTCAGTCGTGGTCGTAAGCGGCCCTTCTGCCGAAGGCGTCCCTTTCGGGACGGTCACCGTGATCACCGAATTTCCGGGCAATGCGTTTTCGGTACTGCCGTCCGGGTTTACGGCGCGGAATGCCACCCAACGGCCCTCTTGGCCCTGCGAAATATAATAGCGGGTGGAATCCTCGCTCTCCGCCTCTTCTTTACCTACGAGGCGGATCGGGATTCGCTTGCCGCCCGCAGTTACGCGGATCATCCGCACAACCGCCTCTGGTGTTATCGCTTGGTCAAATGCGACATACATTACGGCGTCCCGCTTGACCGTCTGGCTGCCGCCGGGAACGAATTGCATAACCTTGGGCGGCGGTGTGGTGAAGGTCCAAGTGTGGTCCTTCTGCAGCGCCTCGCCCGTCGCAGACTTTGTGCCCGCGGGCACTCTCACGGTGAAACGCGTCGCCATCGGGAAACGTTTGTCCGTGTCGAACATTAGCGTCTTTGTCCCCAGCCACCGCCAGCGGCCCTCGACCGCCGGAGAGATCTCTACCGGAGCAAATTGTGCCGCTTCCTGTTGTGAGGTGACGGCAACCATCGGCTGAGAAAAGGTGATGCTGAGATCGGGGGCAAGCGCGACCTCACCTTCGGGCGAGAATCTGACGACCTCAAGAGCGCGCTTTGCGCCCCCGGTCTCGGGCGGGCGCATTTCGGAATCGGCCGGAAACTTAACGGGGACGCGCTCGCCCTTTTTCGGTGCCGGTAAAGTGCCGACACGCTTGGCGAATTCGGTCTGATCGTTCGGATCGACCTTTATGTCCGGGAGGCGGCCCGTGAGTGCCTCGGCCGCACCGGGATCTAGCGGGTCAGCCTGTGCCGGATCGGGCACGACGCGATCTCCGCCCCCCTCAGAACCCTCGCTTAAACGAAACTGCAATCCGTTTGGAAGATCATTCATCCTCGCCTCCCTCGTACGACCGATGATCTGTGCCTCGGCCGTCACGCCGAACGGCACCACCGAGGTAAACCAGACCATCGTCAACAAAAACCACGCCGTTAATTTTCTCATTTGCTCTTTAAGACCTCATCAAGGCCGCGAAGGTGGTGAGCCCGGCCCAAACTTTTTTTATTGCGTCGCCGTCGGCGTTCGCTGGTATTTGAACGGCCGCCTGCCCCCGGGCTTGCACGCCGCGATGAAATAACTTCAGTTGTCGTTTGATTTAGACGCGGATCGCCGCTGCGGACGGCAACCTATGCACGAACGGGCTCGATCACGGCAAGTGCTGCCTCGCCGCCGCCGGCAGCAACATTTACCAGCGATTGCGGTGACAACCGGACGAGACCGCCCTCGGCCTTTCCGCGGAAAAGGAACGGGTCGAAATCGATCAAGAGTTCCTGCATCTCGGCACGCTCTCCGTCATACATCGGGAACCAGGCCTTTTCGACCGCGGCACGCTGTTGAACGATATACGGCTCCGCAAGAGCCCGCTCTATCGCGTCATCCCATTCGCTCTCGCTGCTTTCCCACCCGACTATGATGCCGCTTCCGCCGTAATCGTCATTGGGCTTGAGCAGAAATTTTTCCCGATGAGCACGAAGGAGCCCGGTGAGTTCGTGACCCTCTCCCTCAAAATCGACGCGGCCTTCCAAAACACGGCGGGTCCACGGCAGATGCCGCCGGATCATATCATGTTCTTCATCCGTAAAGAGCCCTGCCCAACGCGGATCCTGCAAAACGGCAAAGCTCGCTTTTTTGTGCGGGATCTTGGTCCGGAACGAGTTTGCCATGCAGATGTTGCCGTCAGAGTAGGCTCGCAGCAGCGGATGATCGTCCGAATAACGGTCAAAGAATTCATGGATGAGGACACGTTTGTAGAAAATATCCACCTCGATGCCCTCGGCCGTGAGAGTACGTCCGTCGTAATCGAGGGCATCCGGCTCCGTGATTATCGTCGTGAAGCCTTCTAGCTCGAAATACTCCTTCAGGACCTCGAATTCAGCATATGTGGAAACGCCCGGCCAATCCACGATGGCGATGTTCGGCTTTTTCTTTTCGCTGCCGCCGTCGCGATAAGCTCCGACCAGCCCTTCCAGCAAGCGCCGATGCGGCCTCGGCAG
Organism: Acidobacteriota bacterium; assembly: GCA_023391155.1. GTDB lineage: Bacteria > Acidobacteriota > Blastocatellia > Pyrinomonadales > Pyrinomonadaceae > OLB17. Next base: position 15,814 of record JAEWBM010000203.1, on the reverse strand, counting down.
CCAGATCCGATTGTCCCTAAAAAACTCCTGAACCTCCGGGATATAGGCCAGCACCTTCTCGATCTGGATCTGATCCGTGATCCCCGCCGGGGTTTCGCCGTTGTATTCAAGGAACTTAAAGCTGTCTCCGTCCAGAAACGCATCCAGCCGGCTGGAGTTACAGACCTCGGGATAGCCGGGATCGATACGGGCGTAACGCTCTTCGCGTTCGGTGAGGGCCAGCAGCGACATTATGTCCGCGTCCTCGAGCGCCGCCTTTGCCATTTTTTCAAATGCGATGAAGAGCACCTCGGCCGCCCGGACGATTCCGGCATACGTCTCTCGCGACATCAGTTGCGGCCTTAGGAACGGAGAGATCGGACGGGTATCTGAAACGACGCCGAATTCAAGCTGGGCGCCGTCGAGTTCCTCAAACAATGCTGCGTCATCACCGTGTTGGGCGAGCAAAAGTTCGTCAAGTTCGCGGGCCTTCCGGGTTATGTGGTCTTCCATAAGTGGGCTCAGGGACGGAGTGTCGGTAATAATGTAAACCAATTTTGCCGATTGCCCAATTGTGAGACCGCCGTGCCGCAAACCTCGGTATCCATTTGAACCGCTTTGGTATATACTTTGTTGGTAAAATGCAACTTCTCTAATTGTGATATCGTAGAGAATCGGGGAAGCAATAGAGGTTTAAACTTTTTTAGGAGCTGAACTTTAAAACATGGGATTGTGGCAGAGAATAACGAGGATCTTTCGTGCCGGTACCGGAGCCGCTCTCGACAAGATCGAGAATCCGGAGCTCGTATTGCAGCAGACAATTCGCGACATGCGCGACCGCGTGCCTGAGCTGAACAATTCAGTGGCGCAGGTGATGGCAACCGAACGGCTGCTTCAGAAGAATCACGAAAATCTAGAGAAACAGGTCGTCGACCTCGATTCAAAGATCAAGGCGGCCGTTAAGATGGGCCGCGACGATATCGCCACAGCTTATATCGGTCAGCTTCAGCAAGCACAGCTCGACCGCGAGCGCACCTCGGCACAGCTCGAGCACGCTTCCCTTGCTTCGCAGCAGGCATTAAAGGCACGGGACAATTATGTCCTCAATATGAAAAAGCGCACCGCCGAGGCGATGCAGCTTATCTCCGCCGCAAAGCAGGCCAAGCTTCAGGAGCAGCTTGCCCAGACGATGGAGACCTTTAACATCGGCGACGACGCATCCACCTTTAACGAGATGCGCGAAAAGATCGACCGCCGTGTCGCGGCCGCCGAGGCAAAACTTCAGCTCGGTTCGAGTACCGTCGACGCTCAGATGGCCGACATCGAGCGCGAGGCGATGGACATTCAGCTTCACGACAAGCTGCTCGAATATAAACAGCAGATGGGCCTTCTCGGCGCCGGTGGCGGAAACGCGTCGGGCAAACAGATCACTGCCGGCGATGAGGCGGCGCCTGAAGCGGAAAGCGATGCGGACGTGATCGATGCCGAATCCACCGAGGCGAGCACTCACAACTAAAGAATCGCTTCGAACGCGTTCCCGATTTGCGGCATCTAGACTTATATGGCAGACCTGGCGAAATACCAGCAGAATTTAGAACGATTTAATTCCAGCTACCTGAAAGAGGCCGTAAAGGAACCGGTGAACTTTTGGGGGCTGGCCGGGTTTGCCGTTGCCGCGGCCTATACGGGAAGCGTAATTCCGCTGCTGATCGCCCTGATCGCCGAGATGGCGTATATCCTGATCGTCCCCAATCTGCCCTTCTATCGGCAGATGGTTCAGAAGCGTGAAAAGGAGCGGCTTTTCCAGCTAAGCCGGGCCGCCCGTGAAAAACTGATCAAGTCATTCACGCCGCGTGAACGCGAGGCCGTCGAATATCTTCGCTGGCTTAAGGAAAAGATCCAGGACAATTACAAAAAATTCACGGGTGCGGGTTCCCTCCCCGCTAATCTCCGCACGCTCGACCAGCGTTGGGAAGATTTCGTCGATCTGCTCGATGTTTATCGGCGTCGCAAACAGCACTTAAAATCCATCAACCGCCAGGCGGTCCATAATCAGCTCTCGCAAGCCTATCGTGCCGCGGAAAGCGCGACCGACGATAAGACCCGTGCCATCCAGCAGACCAACGTCGAGATCCTCAAACGCCGCATCGCCTCGTTCGACGAGATCGAGCGGAGCGTAAAGCTCGTCGAGGGCCAGCTTCAGTCGATCGAAAATTTCTTCAGCTATCTCAACGACGAGATCGTCACGATGTCTACGCCCGAGAAGTTCTCGCTGCTCGATTTCGAACAGCTCTCAGATTCCATCGCGATGACCAAGCAGATGCTCGACGCTACGGCGGATTCCGTCGGCCAGCTCGACGCCTACAACCGCGAGATGGGCAATTACGAACTGCTCCCGACCTCCAAATAATTATCTTTCGAATCCTTCTATCTCCGGCATATCCGGCCGCGTCGGCGCCGCAGTTGTTGCCGGTTCGTCCATTTCGATAACCCCCTCAGCCTGTAATGTCGGCTCGTCGAGATCGCTGATCGCCAGCCTCAGATTATTGGCATTCGACGCGTAGGCCAGCCCCGTTTCTTTGGTGATCGTCCCCGCGCGGATCAGTTTCTCAAGCTCGACGTCAAAGGTCTGCATCCCTTCGATCGCACCGTCATTCATCGCATCGGTGATCGACCGGCCTTCTTTCTCGCCCTTTTCAATGTACTCGCGGGTACGAGAATTTGAGACCAGTATCTCGATGGCAGCGACGCGTCCTCCACCGACCTTGGGCATAAGCCGCTGCGAAATAATGCGGCGGAAAGACTGTGAAAGCCGTGTGCGGATCGCCGCCTCTTCGATCTTCGGAAAAACGCCGATGATGCGGTCGATCGTCTTTGCGGCGTCAATGGTGTGAAGGGTCGAGAGCACTAAGTGGCCCGTCTCGGCGGCCTCCATCGCCACCTCGATAGTCTCGCGGTCACGCATCTCGCCCACGAGGATCACCTTCGGCGCCTGCCGCAGAGCGGCCCGCAGCGCCAGAGCGAAATCCGGCGTGTCCGAGTGCAGCTCGCGCTGGTGAATCGTGCTGAGCTTATGTTCGTGCATGAACTCGATCGGGTCTTCGATGGTGACGACGTGATACTTTTTCGTTGAGTTGATCAGGTCAATCACTGCGGCCAGCGTCGTAGATTTACCCGAGCCCGTGGGCCCGGTCACAAGCACCAGGCCGTTCTTCAGCTCCGAAACATTTCTGACCGCTTCAGGTAATTGCAGGTCGGACCAGTTGGGCGGCTTGGTCGGGATCACACGCATTACGATGGCGTGCGACCCGCGCTGTTTGAATATATTTACACGGAAGCGGCAGGTGCCCGGCACGCTGTACGAAATGTCGGCCGATCCCTTCTTCTCGAGAGATTCGAGTCCCGTCTCATTCCCTAACAGCATCAGATCGGACATCGCCTTTATCTGCGGCGCTGTCAGTTTCTCCAAGCCCGGGATCTGAACCCCCTGCAGATCGCCGGAGAGTTCGATCTGGGGCGGCCGGCCGGGTGAAAAGATGAGGTCGCTTACGCGGCTGTCAACCGCAAGCATTCGCTTTAGAACATTGTGAAACGCCTCTGCATTGCCCTGGGGCTGCGAGGCCGGCGCGGTATTAACGTGGGTCGGAGCAGTATCCATAGGAATTGTTCGAATTTAGATCTGGGGCAGAAGTCGCGGGATCGCGGAATTGTTGGCTTTGCCGTAACCCGAGCGGGCAGCGACTTAAATAGAATACTATGTTAAAGGATGTTTACGCAACAGAGATGTTGTCTTGCCCGCGGCGAGTGAATCTTTTAGAATTGGGAGTTTTGGATCAGACATAATTTTTATCTTTAGAGTGCATTAATAACATTATGAAACGAGTTGGAATTTTGGCGGGACGCGAGGTAACGTTCCCGGAATCGATAATCAACAGCGTCAACGAAAAGGGCGGCGGCAAGGTCGTGGCCGAGATGATAAAGGTCGGCGGCATTCGCCTGGAAGAACCAAGGAAGTACGACATTATCATCGACCGCATCTCTCACGAGGTCCCTTACTACCGAGCGATGCTCAAGCGCATGGCGCTCGAGGGCACCTATATTATCAACGACCCGTTCTGGTGGTCGGCCGATGACAAGTTCTTTAATTACTGCCTCGGTGCAAAGCTCGGCGTCGCGATCCCGAAAACGGTCCTGCTGCCGCAGCACGCCTATATTAAGGACATCGTCAGCGACAGCCTTCGCAATCTCGAATTCCCGATCGACTGGGAAGGTATCGTCGAGTATGTCGGCTTCCCCGCATTCCTGAAACCCCACGACGGCGGCGGCTGGAAGAATGTTTCAAAGGTGAATTCGCTCGAGGAACTTTGGCAGGAATACAACCAGTCGGGCACCTTGTGCATGACGCTGCAGGAAGGGATCGAATACGACCATTTCGTCCGCTGCTACTGTGTCGGCCGCGAGAAGGTTCTGATCATGCCCTACGATCCGTCAAAGCCGTATATGTCGGGAATGCAATACGTCAACGTCGAGAATTATCTCACGCCCGAGGTTCACGCCCGCGTCGAACGCGATGTGATCACGCTCTGTAAGGCATTGGGCTATGACCTCAACACTGTCGAATTCGCGATCAAAGACGGCGTGCCTTATGCCATCGACTTTATGAATCCGGCACCCGATGCGGAACTAGCCTCGGTCGGCGAATACAACCACAACTGGATCGTCAACGAGATGACGGACTTTATCCTGAAGAAGTTGGAATCGGGATTTGAAACGCCCCAGTATGGCTGGGCCAAACAATTGGCGCCGGCTCAGAGACCGAAAAAGCGTGCGGCGGCAAAATCCGACGCACCGGCGGCAAAGAAAGCAGTGAAAAAAAAGGCAGCCGCAAAGGCCCCGAAAGCCCGCAGCGCCGGTACCAAGAAATAATGAGAAATGATTAGAACCTGGGCCGGCCGCTTCTATTCGGGGCGGCCGTTCTAGCGCTCGCGGTCAAATATATCGAAAGGAATACGAGATTCGAGCATCTTCCGCCCGATCAACAGTGCGATCCAAAAGCCCGCACCTGCCCACGCCACGCCCCAACCGATGTTCGCGATAAGCGTGTCATCAAGCAAGATCCCCAGGACGATCACGGGAACGGCGAGCAGTGTGATCCGCATCGACGTCCGGCGTCCGCGAATGAGCTTTTCGAGCAGATTTACGCGGCTCACCTCAAGGTCCATGTATTCCTCGTCCTCATTGAGGCGAGAGAAATATTCGACCTCGCGCTGTGTCCACCGGCGAAGTGCGGCGGTGTCTGCCAGTCGATTGGCGGCTGCAAAATTGTGGATCACATGGGCGATCTTACCTTCGCGAAGCGCGATCTCGGCCAGGCCACGCAGCGACCGAAAGCTTTCGCCGACCCTTTCAGTAGCTCTCTTGAAGACCGAAGCGGCCCGGTCCCAATCTCCGATCTGAAAATAGCTTTCGCCGATGCGGTTCAGCAGCTCCGGATCGTCACCGGCACGCCGTTCGGCAAGCCGCATCATCGCGCGTGCCCTCCGCTCGAGCGGGGCATCACGACGAGCGGCGGAGTACGATATGAGGCAGCGGGCAAAATCATAGAGCAGCCACCCGTCCTTCGGGGCCAAGATGACGGCCCTGCGAAACGCCTCGATCGCACGCAGCAGCGCACCCGAGACCCTCAGCTCGTTCGCCAACCGCCTTAGCATTGCCGGGTCGCCGTCGATCTTCTCAGGCGACCTAGCCCGCGTCCCCTTGTGATGCTTGATGAGCGAGGTTTCTAGGACCTCTGCGGAGGGGATCCGCACCTCGTTCGCCCGCAGACGCACCTCGCTCGGGTCAGCGAGGTATTCCCTTAATTCGAGCGACCTTGCATCGAGCACGTCATCCGGAAGCAGGGGCAGGATCCGTCCGACCATCTCACGGTAGGCGGAGCCGCCGCCCAGAACCGTGAATTCCTTTCCGTGCCCGTGAAAAGTCGTGCGGTATCGATATATGACGCGGCCGCCACGACGGAACGCGCGCAGCGCCATTGTGTCGACCTGTTCGATGTCTTTCAATTTCAATCCCGGATGGACGCGCAAAAATCGCCGCAAGACCCAGGGCACCGGGCCGGTCCGCAGCAGCCTGCGGCCGTCAAACCTGATTCGGTCGAGATACGCCAGCAGCGGCAAGGAAGCCCACAGGACAAATATACCGACTACATACAGGCTGTCGACCTCAAGATAAATTAGAAATGCGGATAGGAACGTTAGAAAAAATGCGGCCGCGACGTAGGGGCCGGGAGACACTCGGACAGAAACAGCCGCAGCGTCTCGCGACGGCGTTACCGCCGAACCGTGCGGATTCATTTCTGCCGGGTCTCTCACCGTTTACAAGGGAGTTGAGAGCCTACGCAGGTAGGCCCCGGGGATCAAAAGCCCAAAGGGAGCTCGGACGGAACGGCTTCGCTCTGCGGCAGCTCTTTTGCCTTTTCCGGGTCGAGCTGTTCAAGTTTTTCCTTTGCGTCGCGGGCCGTCGTGTTAAGCGGGATAGGATTGCCCTCCGCGTCCTTCGCCTCGCTGGCCGCCTTGACGATATCGAAAAGCACCGCGGCCGCCTCTGCGTTCTTGCCTTGCTTCTCATATATAGCGGCAAGGTCGGTACCGATAGTCTCTTTAGCAAGGACCGGGTCGCCCGACGACATCAGCTCCTGATAAAGCACTGCCGCCTCATCAAGTTTACCATCTGCTGTAAGGGCCTGTGCAAGCGCAAATTTCGCCAGGCTGCCGACCTCGCCGCCTTCGTCCTTCAGGGCCTGCAGCTCCTGGATGCCCGCAGCGCGGTCCAGCTTTAGCCGGTTGATCGCGATGAAATACTTCGCCTTTTCCGCTACCTCGCCGCCGAATTTATCGGCAACGCCCTGGAACTCGGCGATAGCGGCCTGCGATCTTTCAGCCTGCGTCGGAAACGTCTTTTCGGTAGAACCCGCCGGCGTGCCCGTTTGCGAGATCGGAGCCTGCGAGGTCTCGATCGCTTTGGCCAGTGCGGTCTGAGCCTCAGCATTCGAACGGCCCATCCAGGCATAAATGATCCAGACGATAATACCAAGCACAACGAGAGCCGCTAGCCCGTACAGGATATTACGGCCTTGCCCCTCAAGCTTGCGCCCCGCGTCCTCCAACCGCTGCCCCACGGTCTGCTGAAACGCGTCCTGATACCGGGGTTTCTCGGTCGGTTCGGGTTGCGGCACCTCAACGGGTGCCTGTTCAAATCGTCTCTTCTTTCTTGCCATTATTAAAAAAATGCAATTTTAGCTTGCTCGTTCGTTATATAATTGGATGATCGCGAAGTGCTCAAAAGTGTTAATTTAGCTTAAATCGCACGGTTGAGCAACCAATCGCCGGTGAATTGGCCGGCATGGTCATCGGAAAAAAATATTCGGCCTTCGGGAACAAATCGCCGCGGGCGGTGTCTAAATAAACTAACCGGGTGCCGACGGGTCTCGGGAATGTACTTGGATCTTTCCAATGGGAAATAACAGGATACGGAAAATGCTCTTCAGCAAGTCGATATCAATTGACCACGAAGGCCTCTCCGCCGCAACGACGGCGGCCGTATCTACGTTCGAAAGCTCCGCGGCAGATGTGGAATTTGTCGAACGGTTAGTTGCCGGCGACGCGGCCGCCTTCGACACCCTGATCGATCGATATTCTGGCGATATCTATGCCCTGCTCTTTCGATTGACAGAGGACCGCGAAGAGGCCGGCGATCTGCTTCAGGAAACCTTCCTGAGTGCGTTGAGGTCGATCGGTAGTTTTCGTGGCGATTCCGAGCTCAAGACCTGGCTCTTTCGCATCGCGATCAACCATTCGCGAAACCGCCACCGATGGTGGAAACGGCGCAAGCGGAACCGTACGGTCTCGCTCGACGCGTCGCTCGGTGAGAGCGATCTGCGGCTGATCGACACGCTCGAATCGGCCGGTTCGGATCCGGAGGCGGCAACGCTTCGCCGCGAACGCGAGCTTTCGCTGCGGCAGGCTCTGGCTGAGATCCCCGAGATCTTTCGCGAAGCCGTTGTGCTCTGCGACATCGAAGGGCATAGCTACCTCGAGATCGGCGAAATGCTCGGGATAAGTATCGGGACCGTAAAGTCCCGAATAGCACGCGGACGTGAAGAGCTGAGAAAGCGGCTCAAGGATATTTGAAAACCGAATCGGATGATTGACTTGCCTCGGCGAAGCCTTAGACAAAGACGTATCGGTGCCAAACGAGAGGTCAGAGGAAACGAGGTTTCGGATGCGGGAAAAGGATCGCCCGAGTTTGGCGGATTTTTGAAATTGACCAGCAATCAAGGACAAATTTGCCGGCCTTGCGAGATCGGAACTGTCATACGAACCGCTATGTTTTCTGCATAAGCGGGGCCCGCCGGGGCAAGTGAGTCATCCGTTTGGTTTATTAAGGGCGTTGCCCATTTGCAATGAAATGTCAGGAATTACAATTTGATCTGTCGCTTTATTTTGACGATATCCTTACGGAGGATCGCATCCGCGAGATAGATGTCCATCTCGGCTCGTGCCCGCTCTGTCGTCAGCAAATTGCAGAGCTTCAGCAGATACGAACGGGTTTGAGGTCGATGGAACGGCCTTCGGTCCCGCCGGCTCGCCTCGCGGCGTTACGCTCGGCTGTTACTGCGTTGTCTACACCGGGTGAAGCCTCGCCGAGCTTCCGGCTGTTAGATCCGCGCGGACGCTGGCTTCATCGTTGGCTGCTGCCTTCGACGACCGGCGCTTTCGCATCGCTTATTCTCTGGTTCGCATTTCTGTCTTTTCTGGTTTTTCCGGCACGCTCGCTTGAGATCGCTGCCGGCACAGCCGTCCCCTCGCGGCCTTCTCAGGGGGTCAGCTTGGGGTCCGCCGATATAACCCCATCGCAATTTGCCAGTACACGCCTGGCCATCGCCGACGAATCGCCGAGCGTCAACCCGCATGGTGCTCTCGTCGCTCTGTCCCGAACTATACTCGGCGGCGAAATGAGCGATGATGAGGTTGTTATCGTGGCGGATGTCTTCGGCAATGGCGTCGCCCGAATAGCCGAGGTTGTGGAACCGCCTCACGACGAGCAAACGATAGTGGAACTGCAAAAGGCTCTTCAATCCGATCCGGGTTTTGCACCGTTCGTACCCGCGAGCATGGACAAGCGGAGTGAGAGCGTTCGCGTAGTGCTCAAATTCCAAAGCGTCGATGTCGACGCCTCTACCGCCCCCTCGACCGAGCAATTCTATTAAACAAAAAAGCCGCTCCCGGTTGTCGGGAACGGCTCCTTTCTTAACTGCTTTGCGGATCAGATCTTATCGATCTCTGCCTTAAGCTGTGCCGCGAGTGCCGGATCCAGCTTCACCAACCGGTCATACTGCGACGTCGCCGACCGCTTGTTCTTCTCGAGCACGTATATCATACCCAAGTTATAGTAGGCCTTTGTAAAAGCAGGCGAAAGCTCCAGGGCTTTGTTATAGGCCTCGACCGCTTTTCGCCGTTGGTTGTCGGCGAAGTATGCGTTCCCGAGCAGGTAAAATCCGTCCGCATAATCCGGCCGCTCTTCCACGAACTGCTCCAACCCTGACACCGCCCGTTTATAATATTGCGTCGCCTCAGCCGGCTTATTCTGCAGATCGTAAGATCGACCTAAATAGAAATTTGTCTCGCCGTCGCCCGGCTTGAGCGTCAATGCGTTATTGCACTCACGGGCAGCCATCTCGGGCCGCTGCAGGTCGTTATATGCCCGGCAAAGGTTCGTATACGCCATCGGGTTGTCGGGAGCCAGTTTGACCCCCGCCTTTGCCGCCTCGGCCGCTTCCTCGTGTCGATTTGCAAGGCTGTAATACCACGAGAGATCCGTGTATATCGCACTTTGTAGCCCAAGCTGCGTCAATGCACGCCGGATTATCGCGATCGCATCATCGTACCGGTTCTCGGCACGGTACATTTCGGCAAGCGTTTGGTAGACCGCATAATCATTCGGGTCAGCTGCTAAGGCATTCTGATATGCCCGCGCCGCAGCTTCAAAATCGCGTCGTTTCTGATGGGCGTCGCCGAGCAGCAGATACGCCTCCGCCAGGTCACGCGTTTGCCTGTCGATGGCGAACTGGGCCGAGACCGCCTGCTTTTCGGTATCCCCAAGATTGTAATAGATCTTAGCGAGATTCAGGTGGAGCTCCGCATTTCCGGGCTGTCTGGTTAGAGCCTTTGCGTATGCAGCCTGTGCAGCTTCGTAACGCTGGTTGACGAAATGCATGTCGCCCTGGGCGATCAGCAGATCGAGATTGTCGGGATCTAGAGCCAATCCGCTCGTCACATCCTGAAGCGCGAGCGCGTAATCCTCGGCCGCGTAGTGCAGACGCCAGCGAACCGCATAGACCTCCGCCGGCTTGGAATAGCCAAGGTCCAGGGCGGTGTTTAGTTCCGAAAGCGCGAGCGAATGGTCGTCCAGCATCACATGCGCCAGCCCCTTCTTAAAGCGGGTGTTCGCATCTCGCGGCACATGAACTACGGCCTCAGCGTATTTCTCGACAGCCTCACGATAATTTTTCTGGCCAAAGGCACGATCGCCTTCGCGCACGAGCTGCTCCGAACGGCGAATATCATTGCGCGACTGGCCCTGTATCGAGAATGCCGCCCCACATATCACGAGGGCGGCTGCAATTGCGAAAAGAAACGATCTCTCTCTCATCTTTTTTTCCGTTGCTACTGCAATATGACCGTTCTATTTCTGGTCGGAGTCGGCTTAGGCTTAACCGGTGTCGGTTTCGGCTTAACCGGAGTCGGCTTCGGTAAATTCGTAGTGACCCGCGGCCGGGGTGTGCTGCCGGGACCGGGCGCCGGCGTTGGCTGCGTATCAACGACTTCGACATTCGCGTTGGTCTGTTCGCTTATATCGGTATTCGTATTAAGGGTGTCGAGCGACGCGTCGTAAGTCGGCTCCGGCGAAGGTGTCGGTTCCGGTGTCAGCTCCGGCGAAGGTGTCGGTTCAGGTTCGACGGCACCGCCCGCGTAATAATTATTGTAGTACCACCAGCTGCCGCCGATGGCACCGGCCGCGATAACGAAAAGCACCAGCAATCCGCCGAACATCGCAATGATCTTACCGCCCGAGCCCTTTTTCTTTGGAGCGGCGGCCACGGCCGTCCCGGTCGATGCCGCACCGGCGGCCACGGCATAGGCGGCCTCTTCCCGGACCTCGTCAGCCGGTTCTTCTTCCTGCTGAGGCTGGCTCTCGAAACCGCCCGAGGCAAACTGTTCACTTCCCTCAAACGCCACATAAGGCATCGTCGCATCCGGTGACGGCGAGGAATTCCCCGTCGGAAGCGAACCGTTGCCGCCTTCGGCATGCGAACTGTAATCTTCGGTCATTCCGAAGTCAGGCTCGGCCGGCGAATCAGAGGCGGCGTCCGTCGGCGGGATCGCAAAATCTGCGTCGCCGGCGTTGTAAACCTCCGTCTTTAGATCGGACTGCTTCGGCTCGGAATCAAAATTCTGATCGAACGCGACCGTCTTGTTCGGGTCAAATGCTTGAGGGCTGTCACCGGCACCTCGGGTGGCGAGGGAATCTGCGTCGTCGGCGTCATGGATCTTGCCGAAATCCATAACCTCGGTCTTGTCCATCGTCTGTGCGATCGGAAGATCCGCCTCAGCACCCGGTATCTGCGTCTGCGCGGAGAATGCCACAGTTTGGGCGTTGGTCGCGGTCTGCATCGAAGCATACGCCTTTCTCAGCGCCTTCTGCATCTCGCGGGCCGTCTCATACCGCTTCTCTTGGCTGACCTCCATACCTCGCAGGATCACCTCGGATACCGCCGGCGGGATCTCCGTATTCAGCTCGCTCAGCGGCCTGATCGGGTCCGGCTTGCCCATGAGCATAACGTCCGCCCGGGTCAACGCATCGGCCGGGACGTTGTTCGAAAGCAATTGATAGAGCGTTGCGGAAAGTGAGTAAAGATCGCTGCGCGGGCTCGTCCCAATACCGCGGATCTGCTCCATCGGTGCGTAATGCGGCGTATAGCCGACGACGCTGCCGGAGCTGCTGCCCCCGCCCTTGTGTGCGACATCGCTCAGATTTGTCTGGCCGGTCGAGCTCTTGGACAATCCAAAGTCGAGCAGGATGACGTGATTCTCGTCCGTGAGCTTTAGGTTCTGTGGTTTAATGTCGCGATGGATGATCGGCGGCTCGTGCGAATGCAGATACGAAAGCGCATCGAGCAATTGATCGGCCCAAAACATCACCCAGCTCAGCGGAAAGGGCTTCTGCGCGACCTCGAGGCGTTTGCCCAGGTCGTCGCCCGAAATATGCTCCATCACCAGGTACTGTTCGTCGCCCTCGCTAAAGTGGTCGCTCACCTTGGGCAGCACCGGGTGCCGCATCCGCGCAAGTATTCGTGCCTCGCGTTCGAATGCATTGCCGAGCATCTCATCGCCGGCGAAAAAGGTCCGTTTCAATGCGACGGCACTTCCGAGACGCTGATCTACCGCGAGGTAAACCTCGCCCATTCCACCCTTACCGATCAACTGAACGATCAGGTAACGGTTCTGAATCATCGTATTTTGAGCAAGCGGTTTCATTTTTGGATCAACGCTCGGGTGACTGAAAAGGCACAATTCCCCATTATGAAGAATTGGAATATATTCTCTAACAAAAACGGATGAACATCAACATTAAACCGACATCCGACTGGCTGCCTGTGCCGAGCGGGGTCACTGTAGAGCGCTTTCGGCTCCCTCGTGCTGCCAACAGCGAATGCCTTTTGACCTCACCTTTCGCGAACAGGGTGTGCCCTTCTTAGTGAGAGCTCCGCAATAGTAGGCCGGTTTGTCAGATGGTTTCCGTGCCCTTGGCGGTTGTTCGCTTGTTTTGTCGAGCGGCTCAGCCTGTGGTGCGGCAGCGGCCTGAGTTACGACAGACTCCTCCCCCTGGGGTGACACGCCCGCGGGCGGCGTTTCGTTGCGAAATGTTTGCGAAGGAGGTGGGTTCGCGGCGAATCCCGCCGGCCGCATCGCCGCAGGGGTCGCCCCGGCATCGGTGGCGGCGACAGGTGTCTGCCGGAATAATCCGGCCATCCCCAACACCCCGATGAGCAAGCAGGCAGCCGCGGCACCGGATTTAAATAACTGCTCGCCCTTGAATTCCGTCTCGCAAAATTCACAAAAGCGGCGGCTCGTCCACAGGCGCCATTCGGCACGCTCTACTTTTTCGCCGCACTGGCAGCAGAATTTCGGCTTATAAAACATTTGAACTTGGAACGCTGTGTGAGCAGCGATCGGTCACGGAGTTTGGGTAACCCAAAGAAAAGCAACGGAAGTATAAGTCACTTTTCTAAAAAAGTTAAATGAAGCGGGGCCCGTTCCCTGCATACAACCGAGTTTAGTTTTCAGACGTCTGATTGTTAACATTTATCCAGGTATGTTTGCCCGCTTCGCAATTTTATTTTTATTGTTCCTCATCGCCGCGGCCCCGCTTGCGGCGCAGGATGACGATCCGATCCGCGTCGATTCTGCCATCGTACGGCTGAACGTCGGCGTGGTGGACAACCGCGGCCGCCCGATCACGCGATTGAGTGCATCTGATTTTCGCGTTCTCGAGGACGGCGTGCCGCAGGAGATCAGCCGGTTCGAAGCGGCCGAGGCACCGTTTAGCGTAGTGATGCTGCTCGATATGAGCGGCTCGACGAAAACGTTTCGTCAAAACATCAAACTCTCGGCAGCTCGATTTCTGGACGCTCTCGCCCCGGGAGACCGGCTTGCGGTGGTCGAATTCTATAGCAAGATCAACATGCTCAACGATTTCACCACCGATCGCCGCCGGGCGGCACACTCGATCTCGGTGGCAAACGGCCAGGGGCCGACCGACCTGTACAAAGCACTCGATTTTGCATTGGAGCAGCTTGGACGCGAAAACACCCGCCGCAAGGCGATAGTGGTCCTGACCGACGGCGTCGACACCTCAGTTCAGGATGAGGACCGCGCATTGATCGCCGACCTGCCGGACGACGAGGTGCCGGCGGCGATCGACCCCAACGCGAATTCCACGCTGAACCGGACGCTCGAGGCCGCGGACCGCCAGGGGGTAACGATCTATCCGCTGGCCTTGCCGACCGGCGACCCGGCCCGCCTTGCCGACCCTACCGTGCGTCAGATAGCGATGTATGCCGCGGCCCGCGAAAGGCTAAAGATCGTCGCTGCCCGAACCGGAGGAGCCCTGAACGCGATCAACCGACTTGAAGAGATGGGCCGGCTCTATGCCGAGGTCGCCGCCGACCTGCGCACGCTCTACACGATCGAATACTCACCGTCCAACCTCACCCGCGACGGCAAATGGCGGTCGATCAAGGTCGAGGTCACGCGGCCCGGGTTGCTTCCCCGAACCCGCGAGGGCTATTTCGCGAAATAGCATGGCTGTTGCACAATAGGCGCGGCGGGCATTAGGGCCCATTACTTGACACATCCTCTCCCGCTTCGTAATCTAATTATTCGCTTTTTGCGAGCACCCGTAGCTCAGCTGGATAGAGTGCTTGACTACGAATCAAGAGGTCGCATGTTCGAATCATGCCGGGTGTACCACACATTATTAAAAACAAAGGGCATCAACACGATGCCCGTTTCTTTTAAAGCTATCAAGTTTTCGGAAACCATATACCACGATCGACAGGTGGTCCGATACTTGGCAATACATGACTCTTGTCCAGTGTCGAAAGATCAACATTTTCAACAACTTCTCGAATTTCAGGCATTGACTCATTAATGAAAAGATCTCTTTTCATTATGCCGACAGCGTCTTCCAAGCTGTACGCTGTTACACCGCAACCATAACCCAGTCCGACATTCACACTCTCTGCGAGTTCCTTATCGGTAAACTCGAACGTTACCCAAAATCGTTTCAGTAGATTCATAACTATTGCTCAGCAACTTACACCGGGTATGCAGACCGGAGGACTGTTAGGTTCGAATCTACTCGCTGGTCCCATACACGGGTTATGCATCGGAAATCGGTTTCAGGTCTAAGTTAGTGCAGCAACTCGATCATAAAAGCGTACCTCCTCTTCGCAATCCCCATCGAGTCGCATAGATCCTCCGCTAGTCTAAGGAATCCTTTCGTTGAGCGCGTACCTTTGGAGCAGCTCTTTTTTTATCTCAATGGACAGTACCATGGAACATCGCCGCCTAATATTCTATCGGGGCAACTGACTGCACGTGATTAAATTGCAGTTAAATGTGTCGAGGATAGAGTGCTCCACCGCGAAACAAGAGGTCGCATGTGCGACTCATCCCGGTTCCGGGCGTACGGGATTGCGAATAAGCGTGTTTTCAGTTTCATCACTAGAGCCCGCGACGAGGAATTACCGAAGCGATCGCGTACAACGCCAATAGAACAGCGCTGATCAAGAACATGATATGCGAAAAGTAGTAGGAGACGTATACTTTTGAATAGACCGCAACCGCAGAGAATATCAGGCAGAGAATAGTCATTCCGAGAGTGAGGTAATAGGCTAACTGCCTAGCTTTTGAGGTCTCTCGGGCCGCCTGAAAGGCTTCCACTTTCGCCGATCCGATAATCGACGGGTCATAACCGTAGAACCAGTAAAATGTGCTATCTCTAAATTGCACATTAAAAACAAGGCCGCCTAACATTAGTACTATCAGCAGTAAATATATCGCCCGAAACGTTTTCATTGGCACCTGCGATCTACGATCAACCATCAAGCTTTTCACAAAAAATCGAATAATTTACGCTTTTGCCCATGCCTCCAAACTGAATAATCACTCCATAGCTCGCGTTTCGAAACTCCGACACTTTTGAGATCCGA
>JAEWBM010000067.1 GCA_023391155.1 Acidobacteriota bacterium | reverse complement strand
CCTTTATAGGTTTCTTTCAGTTTGACATCGGCATACTTGGTCTCGCCTGAAGCGTTTAGAACTCGAGCCTTGATCTTGACCAGATTGCCGTCAATGGTGCCCTTCTGTTCCGCGATCTCGACCCACTTGTCCCAGTCCGGGAATTTCATTTCCTCGAACTTAAGATCGATAAGACGCAGCGGTGCACCGCATTTCTGCAGATTCCAGGTGATAGTCTCGGTTACATTTTGCCATGTGCGCGTAAAGCTGCCGCTGAGCCGGTTGGGATCATCCGGGTTCACGCGATGCGTGCCGTCACTGGTTAGTGAATTGCCGTCGATGGACGTTGGCGTTGACGGCATTGACAGATTCTTGCCCTCTTTCGGCGTGCACTGGCCGCTAAAAGACGCTGACTGAGAACCCGTCGTTGTGCCTTGAATCGGCGGAAGCCCGATACTGACAGCATAGGTGCCGTCCGAATTTACCCCTATGCTTACGTTGGCCTCAACATCACCGGTGCCCGTGGTCGACGTCTGGGACTTGAACGTACCGGTCATGTCTCGCCACGTCTTCCCCCTATCGCAAGAGTTTTTCTCAACTGCCTGGGTCGTATCGGTGGAAGTAAATTCGTGGTTGACCGTACCGCGGGCAATGCTCGAGCCGTTCATCTCCGGCGATTCAACCACGCTGACGCGAGCGGAGTAGTTGTACCGCATCTCGAAATTGCGCGTGTCCTCTCCTCGACCGGACACTCGCTTTTCGGTCTTCGTGTCAGACATGGATTGCGTGCGCTTATAGCTAACGGTTCCTGTCCAGGCGCCCGAGCATTTTTTAGCAGAGGTTGGCTGCGTCTTAGCGGCACGCTGCGCCGGGACGGGCACGATGCCGCCGCTAACGGTCGCCAACAAGACAAGGCTGTAGAGGATGCGTTTTGACAAGTTTTGCATATTCAACCCCACGTGAGATCCGTTTGAATTTTCAGGGTTCTCGTCCTAAACGCGGAAGGAAGGACTATTTTGGATCACAAGAAAAGGCCGCGGTTGACCACGGCCCTCGGCCTAGTTTTTCATTTGCTCAATTCTTGACCGCCTCGATGATCGCCACCGGGCTAGCGGTCGGGATGATCCTTTCCATTCGGAATCCCGCCTTTGTGAGCAGCGCGTCGAATTCTGAAGCGGTTCGCTCCATGCCGCCCGGCGAAACGAGCATTTCCAGGTCGATAACCTTGCCGAAATGCGGCGCGTTACCCTCGGGAATGACCGCGTCGATGATCAACACCCTTGCCTTGTGCGGCATTGATCGTCGAATGTTGGACAAGATCCCAACATTCTTCTCGTCGTACCAATCGTGAATGATGTGCTTGAGCAGATAGAGATCCGCTTCGACGGGTATTTTCTTGGTGAAGTCGCCGGTAACCAGTTCAACGCGATCGGAAGCGCCATAGCTCTTCATCATCTCCGGGGCGCCCTCGAGAACCTGGGGGATCTCGAAAAGAACACCGCTTGCTTCGGGATTCGCCTTCAAGATCGCCCCGAGCAGGTGTCCATAACCACCGGCGATGTCTGCGATCTTTATCGACCCCGAAAAGTCGTAGGCGTTCACGATGGCAGGGATCGTGAGATTTGAGTATGACGTCATTGCCCGGTTGAAGATCTCACCCAGTTCCCGGTTCTTGTTGAAGAGCGTCTCAAACACCGGCTCGCCGTGAACCTTGTCCCATGCGGGTTGGCCGCTTTTGACGCTGTACATCATTTCGGCGTAGACCGCCCAGTGATCGGGCTCGTTTAGCCAAATGGTCAGTTCGCGGGTGCTCTCCGGATGATCGTTTCTGAGAGTTTCGCTCATCGGCGTGTTGATAAAGGTTCGCGGTTCAACCTCGGTGAAAACACCGACGCTCGACGTAGCACGCAGGAGGCGGTAAAGCGCCGATTCGTTCGTAGACGTGGCCACGGAAAGAAACTCTGCGCTCCTCGGCCCGTCAGCGAGCAGATCCGCGATCCCGAGTTTTGCTGCTACATAAACGGCCTGTGAAACGAAAACAGATCCGACGATCTGCATTAGCCGGGCCCCCGGCGGCGGCTCGGCGGCCGTGGCCGTCCCTGCAGTGTTTGCTGAAAGATTCATTTGATTTCTCCCTAGTTTGTTTGGCGTATCTGTGCGCCTCTGCACTAAACGCGGAGATGAGGCATCTTAAATATCAGTTAGGAGGTCTGACAGCCTTGAAAATCACTATTTCGCCGAATATTCTGTTTAAATACGAAACACACACGGGGGGTGCTTTATGAGACGAAAATTACCGAGCCTTTTTTTCGCCGGATTGCTGGCCGTTGTCGGAGTTGTCGGTGCCAATGCGCAGGAAACAAAGTGTGCTGAGGGAGATCATGACTGCCGTATAGCCGAACTCGAGAAGGCGTTAAAGGCGGACAAGAAGAACAACGAGATCAATTATAATCTCGGCCTGGAATATCAGAATAAGGGTGACCACAAAAAGGCGATCGCTTACTATGACGCTTATTTGAAGGCAGGGGGCCGGACACCCGAAATGACCGCTGAAGGCCACAACAATCGAGCGATCGCCTACCGGGCATCGGGCGAAGACGATAAGGCTCTGGCTGATTATAACAAGGCCATCGAACTCGACCCGTCGAACGCGAATTTCTATGTGAACCGCGGAAATCTTCTCAAGGCAAGCGGTGAGGCTGACGGTGCTATTCGCGACTACAGCAAGGCGATTGAACTGAAACCAGATCACCTCAATGCGTACATTAATCGCGGTGTTGCCTATAACGATAAGCAGGACCGCGAAAAGGCGATCGCCGATTACACGAAGGCGATCGAGATCGATCCCACGCAGGTCCAGTCGTACTACAACCGGGCCGTTGCCTATACGGCAATGCAAAAATTCGGTCAGGCCTTGCCCGATCTGAATAAATTTATCGAAGCCGGCACAGCAACACCGGAAGCTCTTTCGGATGCTTACCTGAACCGGGGGATCGTACAGTATTACGCAGGCGATGTAGAAAAGGCGATCGCCGACATGACAAAAGCGATCGAGCTCAACCCGAAACAGATCAATGCCTATCGCGGTCGGGCAATGCTATATCGCGAGCAGAACAAGAATGACCTGGCCGACGCCGATGAAAAGAGGGCCGAGGATATCAGCAAGGGCCGCCCCTGAAAGGCGGTGACCGTTTAAAATACGAAAGGCGGCTCACACGGGCCGCCCTTTCTTATTTGTATCAGGTATTACTTGCCAACAGCGCTTACTATCGCCTGAGCCGTTTGCTCGACGACGGCAGAGACGATGTCGTCACCGTCAGATTTGGCTTTCGCCTTAAAGGACTGTTTCAAAGTTGAGGCGTTATCTTTCGTTTTCAGTTCTAAACTGATCGCGAGTTCGTCCTTCGACTTCATTTGTCCTGCCATTGAGGTCGCCGACATGATCGCGGACGATGCTATATGTCCCGCAATGCCTGCCATTGGGGCGGCCGCACTGACCACTGATCCGAGCGCCGAGCCGAAACCGAAGCCCCCTTTCTTCCCCTTTTTGTGCGAAACCGTCGTATGGATGACGAAATCGCACTCTTTCTCGGCGGCTTCGGCAGTTATCGCGGAAGGCAGACGCCCTTCGATCACGACCACCTCCACCCCGGGAACCTTAAGAAATTCGCGCAGCGTGTTCTGGATCGCAGCGGAAAGGTCCGCGGCGGCTATTCCCGCGCCCACCGCGTCCGTCTTGACCGTTACAAGGCCCAGTCGGATCGTTCCGGGTGCCTTCGCACCGATCGTCTGAGCGCCTGCATCCGCAGTTTGATTCGCTGCATTCTCCACATTCCGGGCCATGGCCGACGGTTCCGTTCCGCCCATATTCGTTGACTGCATCTGCCCGGAATTGCTAGTCATCGTCATCATGCTGCTGGCCGAATAGAGCTGAGACGCATCCGAAACCTCTCGATAGTCGCTCGGGACCTCGAACAGCGACGGATCCAGCGAAGATTTAGAAAGCTCGACGACCTCGCTGACCCAAGACATCGTTTCTTTGCCGGACTCGTCGAACATCGTCATCTTTTCATAGACCGGGTAGCCGCGTTTCGCGGTGCCTATCGTTTTCATCTCGTACTTGTCCTGGCATCCGCCGGTTGGTTGCGAGTTTCGGCCGCGAGCAACGATAGATTCCTGTTCGCAGTCGAACCCGAGTTCGAAGTCGATGTACCATCCGTCGGTCTCCATCTTGGTGTTGTTCTTGTTGCAAGCATCCGGCGATGACTGTGTATCCATTGTGATGATCAGATGCCTTGCCGTAAACCCGAACATCTGTTTCCGTTCGCCGGTGTCTTTAACATTGATCGTGGTTATGACCCGGCCCCCTTTGGTCACGGGCTGGCTATCGGCCTTGACCGGTGTTCCCGGAGTATTCGCCGCCTCGATCCGGCCGAATTCGTTTACGATAAAAGTTTTTGCCGCCGGATTCAATTGGATCGCGCGACGTAGGTCACATTGCGTGATGTTCACACTCACACCGTTCATCGACTCGGCCCGCTGTCGGCGGCCTTTTATATAGGTCGTGTTCTCAAACGTCTGGCCCGCCATGGTCTGCTTGGTCTTTACCTTTACATCGGCAAAGGCCGCCCCCGCGGTCAACAAAAGAAAAATAATCGCAGTTGAAATTGAAAGAGTCGTTTTCATTATTTTGTCTCCCATGCGACCCCTCGGGGGTACGTCATTTTCACCCTATACGCGGAGGTCTGATAAATTTGATATCAACTGCCTTTCAATTTTGTTGAGATTATTTCTCGGACTATAATTTCACGAACACAACACTCAACATATGAGCCGAGAAAACCCACACCAGATCACACAAATGCTGATCGAATTGACGGACGGCAACCAGGACGTCGTCAATTTGATCTTGCCTCATATTTATGACGAGTTGCGGCGATTGGCCGGCAGCTACCTGCGCCGAGAGCGCGGGAATCACACGCTGCAGCCGACAGCTCTCGTTCATGAGGCGTACATGAAGCTTATCGACCAGCGCAACGTGAAATGGCAGAACCGTGCGCATTTTTTCGGGATCGCCGCGCAGGTGATGCGCCGCATACTGATGGACCATGCACGAAAGCACATGGCAGGTAAAAGGGGCGGCAACGCAGAGGTTCTGCCGCTCGAAGAGGAGATCCTGGTAGTTTCGCAGGACAAGAATGCGGAACTCGTAGCGCTCGACGACGCTCTCGACGAGCTCGCAAAGCTCGACCCGTTGAAAGCGAGGGTGGTGGAGTTGAGGTATTTCGGCGGGCTGTCGATCCAGGAGACGGCTGAGGTCTTAGGCGTAAGCGTCCCGACCGTCAACCGTCACTGGCGCATGGCGAAGGCGTGGCTCTTTAGCCAACTCGACCGAACCTAGGCACGTTTTACGATCAAGAGTGTGATGTCATCCCCGGCCGGGGCATTTTGAGTGAATGTCGATAGTGCGGATTCGACCTTATCGCGGATACCGGCCGCCGAACCCTGGAGATTTTTCCGGATCACCTCTATCAGGCGTTCCATCCCGAATTCTTCATCGCTGAGGTTCGTCGCCTCTGATACGCCGTCGGAATAAACGACCAGGGCATCGCCGTCGGCCAAGCGGATCTCTCCGGATTCATACTGAGCCTCGGACATTAGGCCGAGTGGTAACCCGCCCGAATCCAACTGGCTTATCCGGCCGTCGGCATGCCCGACTATCGGCGGGTTATGCCCCGCATTGATATATCGGATCGTGCCCGTAGCGGGATCAAGTTCACCGATAAATAGTGTCACAAAACGGTTTGTGGGCGTGTTCTCGCTTAAATAGATGTTGACCGAGTCGACGACATCCTCCAGCGTGCTCTTTGCCGCTATCTGGGCGTGAACAGCGGCATGCAGGCTCGACATCAGCAAAGCGGCGGCCGTCCCCTTGCCGGAAACATCGCCCAACGCGACGATCATCCGTCCATCTTCGCGCTGAATAAAATCGTAGTAATCGCCGCCGATCTCGTAACACGAGAATGAGATCCCCTGGAATTCATAGCCTTCCAAGATGGGCGGCCCTGACGGCTGAAAGCGTTGCTGGATCTCGGTCGCTAGCTCAAGCTCGCGCTCCATCCGCTCGCGCTCCATCCGCTCTTCAAGCAGGGTCGCGTTCTCGACCCGGATCGACGCGACCGACGCAAGCGTCGTCAGGATATTGAGGTGCTCCTCAGTAAAGGTTGTCTCGTAGGTTGGCGAATCGGCGTAGATCATTCCGAAGATATTTCGCTCGTCGACGCTCAATGGAACGGCAAGTACCGACCTGATGCCTTGGAGGACCATGGTCTGGGTGGCAAAACGAGGGTCTTGCTGGGCATCGGCGGTCAAAACCGACCGTCCGTTCTTCAGGACCTCGTCCATGACGCTGTGGCTGACGCGGACCTCACTGAGAGCATCGTCGCGGCCCCGAATGCGAGCAACCTTTACCTGCATCTCATTCGGATCCAGTTCATCGCGCAGCATGATCACACAACGTTCGGCGGGCACCGCCTCAAAGACCAGCGTTGCGACCTGATTAAGTGTTTCGTCGAGACCGCTTGCCGAAAGCAACGCGACGCCCACCTTGCTGATCAGGCCGAGAAGTTCTGTTCGCGATGAGAACTGGCCTTTGAGGAGCTCGGTCGTCGGGATGCGCCGACTTTGAAACGAGATCGTTTTTGAGGGGTCAAGTGCCTCGGTCCTATCGGCGATGAGCGTCGCGCCGGCTGCGTGCATCCCTGATTCGTTGTCGAAAAAGATCTTTGTCTCGCCGATCTGGATCTCGCCGCCGGAAGAAAGCGGCACCGCGGATTTAACGATAGCGCCGTTATAGCGGGTTCCGTTGGCCGACCCGAGGTCCTGAAGCCAATAGCCATCGCCCTCTTTTCGCACCTCTGCATGGAGGCGAGATGCAAATGCATCCGGAATGCACACATCGCTGCGGGCCGAGCGGCCTATGGTCGTCCTGAGGCGTGTCAGGTCGATCTTTTGTGTTTCCCCGTGCGGGTCGCTAAAGATCAGTCTTGCCATAATTTACCGGCTCTACCGCCGGGCCTTTCTTTCACCGTACACCACCACAGTTCCGGCTATAAAGTCCTGGACCGCACGGCCCTTTCGATCAAAAAGTGCCGTCAGCAGCGACAAGCCCGCAGAAAAAACGATGATCGCGTAGCCGACCGTCTGCCGCAGCAGCATTCGCCGGATCCCCGGCTCGGTGCCGTCGAGCGTTGCGACTCGCAGCCCGGTAATGAACTTTCCGATCGTTCGGCCTGTCACCGCGGGCAGCAGGATGATATTAATGACACCGATAACGATAGCCAAAAGCCAACCGATGCTATTTAACTCACTGTTGATCAGGCCCGCCCCGTCGTTGCCCATCGCGCGGGATAAAAGCAGGAATGCGGCGATCGGACTCACGGCTAGAATGTAATCGATGATCGCAGCACCGGCCCTTACTATCAGAGGAGCCCGCAGTTTCTCGGGAGAAAAATCGATCACCCGTTCCAGTCTTGGCGGTGTACGCTTGATCGGCGTTGACGCGGGGGCCGGTTTAGCTTGAGACGTCATAAACCCAAGTGTCGCTTATCCGACCAGAAAATGCAGGGTCGTATCCCCGATCTTTAGCTTGTCGCCGCTGGTGATAGGTTGGGGACGATGTGGCACGAGGCGAACAGCGTCCTGAGCTGCTGAAGCAAGAACCGTCCCATTTGAAGAGCCAAGGTCTTCTACCAGATACGTAGCTCCGTCGCGCCAGATCCGGGCGTGGCGCCGCGAGATCTTCGTCTGCGGATCGTATTTCGACAGGTCCACCTCTGGAAAAATATTTGACATTGGGTCTCGACGGCCTACCAGATTCTCGTCTTTCTGCAAGGAAAATGTAGGAGCGCTCAGCTCGTTCGTTCCTTCAACAAAAAGTTTTGCCGTGACTCCCACCTTTGAATAGATGTCCGACTGAACACCTTGCTGAGCGATCGGCTGCTTAGAACCACAAAAAGCACAGAAAAGATCCGTGGCCACGATCCTCTGCCCGCAGAAGCCGCAAAACACATTCTGATTTGCGAGGCTGACAGCCTCCGGGGCCGCACTCACCCCGAAACTGAGATCGCCCGCGGACAGCAATTCGAGATGTTCCTGCAAAATGTTGCGCATCTCGGCGGCCGACGGGAATCTCGCTTCGGCGTTATATTCAACGGCACGCATCAGGATGCGTTCCATCTGGTCCGAAAGCCGCGGGTTTATCTGACGCGGCCGAGGATTTTTCTGAAAATCGAATATCAGCAGCGGATTGCTCTGCGGGTCGGCCCCGGTGAGCAAATGAAACATCGTTGATCCAAGGCTATAGATGTCAGAGCGAGGTTCGACATTGCCGCTGAAAAGTTCCGGAGGCGCATAGCCCATCGTCCCGACAGCCGTTACGCCCTTTTCCTCACGCTGGCTTATAGACCGCGCGATGCCGAAATCGATCAGCATTACCCGGCCTGTATTGCCGTCCACCATAATGTTCGACGGCTTCAGGTCGCGATAGACGATCGTGCTCGGCTGGTTGTGGAGATAATCGAGCACATCCGTGATCTGGATCGCCCACTCCGTCACGGTCTTTTCGTCAAGTTTCCCTTCAGGGGCAGCTCTCAAGCGGGATGAGAGATCTCCGCCGGAGATATATTTCATTACGAGGTAGAACCGCCCCTCTTCCTCGTCATAGAAGTAATCGAAGATCGTGGGGATCGAGGGATGATCGAGGGTCGAGAGGATCATCGATTCGCGTTTGAAATCGTTGATCGCCTTTTCCTGCTGCTCTTCCTCGATATGTGCCTGCACCATCTCTTTGACAGCGCGAAGCACGCCGCCGAGATTGTTGTCGCTGGCAAGGTATACCGCCCCCATTCCGCCGCCGCCGATCTTTCGAACGATCTCGTATCGTGAATTGAGAACAGTACCTTCGGAAAGCGGCTTGAGTTTCGCGGATTTTCTGCCATCGGTGTCGGTATCACCGATGCCGGACGCGGTTTGCTGCACTTCGCCTGAGGGTTGCGGCTTTTCGTTCTGAACCGCCGCTTCTTTGAGTTCAGGCGTTTCTGCAGGCCTCGGAACACCGAGCATTGTTTCAGCATTCTCCAGATCCGGGATCTCACTCTCCATTATCCGAACCGAATCGAACATCGCCGCTGACTTGAACGGATCATGCGGTTCAAGTTCATCCTGCGGCATCACGATCTCTTGATCGTCATTAACCGGAAAAGCCGGCTCGTGGGGTTCTTCTACTGGCTCGGGTGCTGATGGGACCGACGCGACCGAGGCTTCCTGCTCCGTTTCGGCCGGAGTTTCCGAGACCGGTTCCGTCTTCTCCGGTTCAAAACTTGGTAACGCCGACATTTCCTGTGCGGACGGCGCAGGTTCAGGCTCTTTCTTGCTTTCTTCTATATCGCCCGGCTCGTAATCGGCGGTTGCGCGGGTCTCAATATTGTCGCTCGTATTCACGATCTCTGAGAGGATCCCGGGCACCGGCACATCCGCGTCGTAATTCGCGGATGTTTCAGGCGGTGTCTCAGCTGCGGCAGATGCATCTACATCGACTTTGCTCGACGATGTTTCCGGTTCAGTTTGCGGAGGAGCGACATCATCTGGCTCGGGCTCCGGCTGTTCCTCCTCTACAACGGTTGCTTCCAGCTCAGGCGTTGGCGTTGCAAGACGCGCGATCTCCTCGGGAGGCATCATGATCGTGCTTTCAAGCGCGTCATCCTCCGAGGCCGGCTCGTCGATGTGCGGCGCTATCGGCTGCAGGCTAATCCCGCAGAACGGGCAAAAGCTCTCGCTCTCAGAGATCTCTGAGCTGCACTCTGGGCATTTGATCATTGTACGTTCATGCCGCTATGCGCGGTTGATCAGCGGTTAGTTCGAAAACGCAAAAAAGTTTTGCCGACGATGATCTCATCGCCTTCCTGCAGCACCTGAGGGCTGCCGGGCAACAATCGCCGACCTCGGTTTATAAATGTTCCGTTCGTCGAGCCAAGATCTTCTATCGTGTAAGAGGTTTCACCTCTGACGATCCTCGCGTGCCGGCGAGATACCTTTGCATCCGGATCGTGTGAGTCGAGATCGACATCCGGGAAAATACCGTTATCTGCGTCCCACCGGCCGATATATGATTCGTCAGCGGTCAGCTCGAATTCTGTGTTCACGGCCCCGCCCCTTTCGATTATCAGCCGAGCATGGCTCTTCACTCCGTCTCGCGACAGCTTTCCCGATTCACTGTCCCCGTTGCGGTCAAGCGGTTCTACCAAAGGGGGTATGCCGACGGATGTCACGCTCGCACGTTTAAAGTCGGGGCTGCTGAGGGCCGACGATGCACTGGGTTCGGACGGAACGGACGCAATGCTGCCCGCTTCTGTTAAGCGGGTACCGCATTCATCACAGAACCGCGAACCGTCCGGGCTCTCCTTTCCACATGACGAGCATTTGATCATTACAATTTTCCGGGTCCAACGAGCGAACGGAGCAAACGCATCGAACTATCGACCATTCTACAACGTTTGTAAAATGTTCGTAAATCGCAAAGCCTCAATCTTCTCGTATATTCTGTGCTCTTATTTCGTTAGCGGACCGGATGCGGCAAGTGCCAAGGTGCTGTCCAGATTTTTGAAACTTGGCCGAATACACGGTCGTATTAACGGTTTGACGCCCTGGTCAATATAATTTTGCGCTTTTTACATTAGCTGACAACCCCTAAGAGGAAGATATTTTATGGCACTGAGCCGCAAGAAAAAGATAATCATAGCTTCGGTCGTAGGTTTTCTCGTTTTGGTACTCACGATCGTCGGGATATTTGCGACCCGTAAGGATGTTCCTGAGGTGACCGCGGTTAAGGTCACTGTAAAGCCGGAACTTAGGTCAACGGTTACCTCGTCCGGCGAGGTAAGGCCGATACAGTTCATGAACCTCACAAGCGAGGTTCAGGGCCGGATCGAAGAGATCTATGTCCAGGAAGGCCAAAAGGTCGAAAAGGGCGAACCGCTTGTCCGACTTGATCCCAATCAGCTTGAATCGAGCACCGATGCTCAGCTCGCGGCCTTTCAGTCCGCACAGAATGAGGTCAATGTTTCACAGTCTCAGGTTTCGGCTGCCCAAAATCAATTGGCACAGGCACAACAAGCATTGAACGTTGCCCAGGTTGCGGTGGACAATGCTCGGCAAGGCGTCGTAACTGCACAGACCGAGGTTGAACGGGCTCAGGTCGAGCTGAACGCGGCGAACCGCGAGCTCCGCCGCAGCGAACAGCTTCTTGAAAGCGGCGTGATCGCGCGGTCGGAATATGATGCGGCTCGTGACCGGGTTGAAACTGCCCAAGTTGCACTGAATACAGCGCGTGCCCGCCTCGAATCCCAAAGGATCTCGGTCCGTGACGCTGAGGCGAGGGTCGCACAGCAATCCGTTGCCGTCCGCGACGGCCGCCGAGCGGTTGAGACGGCAAATCTTTCGGTTCGGTCTAGCCAGTCGCGTGCGAATCAGCAATCGGCGGTGCTTCGCGGCCAGCGAAACCAGCGCGATAAGACCCTTCAGATCGCCCCGATCGCCGGTGTGATAGCTGAGATCCCGTCGCGTGTCGGCACGTTCGCGGTGGCCGGACTTTCGACGACCCCGCTCCTGACCATTGCGGATATGTCAACGATCAACGTCGAGGTTAAGGTTGACGAGACCGAGATCGACCGTGTTGCCGTCGGCCAAAAGGCGAAGATCAAGGTCGATGCCTTCGGCGAACAAGAGATCGAAGGCGAAGTGACGCAGAAAACGCCGCTCGCCGTGGGCAAATCCCAAACCAGCGGCGGCCTTTCGACAAACATCAATGTTCAGGAAGCCAAGGAGTTTCGCGTTGTCATTCAACTCGTTAATCTCTCCGAAGAGCTTGCGAACAGCCTCAGGCCCGGCATGAGCGCAACGGCCGAGATAACCACTGAGGTCCGTCAAAATGTCATCTCTGTACCGCTTCAGGCGATCGTTGAAAAGCGTCCGGACGCCACACCGTCACCTGTCGGCCAGGACGGCCAGCCCGCCGAACGGTCGGAACCGGTGAAGGGCGTTTACGTTCTCGATGGCAACAAGGTCAAGTTCATACCGGTCGAGACCGGCATCACGGGCGAGACCGAGATCCAGATCGTTGCGGGGCTTTCAGAGGGACAGGAGGTCATAACGGGGCCAAGCCGTGTGCTTAACACCCTTAAAGAAGACACGACTGTGAAGAAGCAGGAAAAGCCTGAGGGTACCCCGAGCTCGGTCTAGTTCGTGAGCGATCAAGCTATGTATAAATTCATGGACAACGGCAAGGAAGAGGCAGCGTCGGACGCCCAGGTGGTCACCAACGGGAACGGAAGCGGGCCCGGCGCCGGAGATCTGATCTCGATGAGCAACATCTGGAAGACTTACCAGATGGGCGTCGAGCAGCTTCACGCCCTGCGGGACGTTAGTTTCCAGGTCAACAAAGGTGAATATCTTGCGATCATCGGGCCGTCCGGGTCGGGAAAGTCGACTCTGATGAACCTGATCGGCTGCCTCGATTCGCCGACCAAGGGCAATTACTGGATCAACGGCCAGCTCGTCTCAGACATGACCGATGACGAGCTTGCCCGTATCCGTAATAAAGAGATCGGCTTCGTTTTTCAGACGTTTAATCTTCTCGCCCGGGCCACGGCTTTGCACAATGTCGAGCTTCCCTTGATCTACGCAGGTATGCGTGCTTCGGAACGGCACGAAAGGGCCCAAGCCGCACTGGCCTCCGTTGAGCTCGGCGATCGTGTGCTGCACCGGCCCAACGAGCTAAGCGGCGGACAGCGGCAGCGTGTAGCTATCGCACGAGCACTTGTAAATCATCCGTCGATCCTGCTGGCCGACGAACCCACGGGTGCGTTGGATACGAAAACGAGTCACGAGATCATGGAACTGTTCGAGAAACTCCATGCCGAGGGCAATACCATTATCCTCGTGACCCACGAACATGATGTCGCCGAACGGGCCCATCGGATCATCACCATCCGCGACGGACGGATCGAAACCGACGAACAGACGAAATGATCCCGACCCTGCCAGCTTTGTACCGATCGTATTTCTCGCCGCTGTCTTTATGACAGTGGCGATCTTCTTTTGGGCTGGCCTCAGAACCGATGCATCGGTATTTTAAGGGAGCCGACTATGGCGGCCGCTTGCTTCTGGACGGGGATCGGTGGTTTGCCAACGTCCGAAACAGGTAAAGTTCCCGTCACGCTTCGTTATGGCCCCGGCCGTTATCGTTCCGATTCGTCGGCTTTGCCCACCCCGCATCTCTTTACAAACTTCTAACGAATCGACTAACGTAAACAATTCCCAATTGTTTGCGTATTATCTGGGACCGGTTTGCATCCAATTATCGAATGAGATTTGCCGAAACATTCAAACTTGCGATCGCCGCGATCTGGGCCCATCCTTTGAGGTCTTTTCTGACGTTGCTGGGAATGATCATCGGGATGACGGCTTTTATGGTCGTTTTGTCGCTTTTGCAAGGGTTTAACTCATACGTAGATGAAAAGATCGCGGGTATCGGCTCCAACACTTTCAACGTACAGCGATTTAATTTCGATGATTTTCAGGACACTGACACGTTGGCAGAAGCTCAGCGCCGTAACAAAGAGCTGAACTTCGACGAGCTTAATTTCATTCGCGACAACGCCCAGACCCTGGAAATGATCGCGGCCAAGGCCGGTAATACTTCCCGGACGATAAGGCGAGGATCTACTGTTATCGAGGACGTATCGATAACCGGCGCCGAGCCGGAGATCCGCGACATCGAAAATCTCGACATCGCTCAGGGCCGCTATTTCACCCGGTCAGAGAACGATAACGGTTCAAGGGTCGCATATATCGGTATGGATATTGCTAATAGCCTGTTTCCACAGGGCGGCGCTTTGGGCAGCGAGATATCGATCGGTGCGATCCCTTACCGCGTCATAGGTATCCAAACGGCGAAGGGCACCGTATTCGGGATGCCGCAAGACAATTTCATTCAGCTTCCGATCAAGACATTTTCCAATAATTTCGGCGGTCTTCGTTGGAGCCGGGCCCCGTATTTTGTCGCCAAGCCAAAGGCCGGCGTTGATATGGAAGATGCTGTCGACGAGGTCCGGACGCTGCTCCGCATCAAACGCAAGCTGCCGGCGGGTGAGAAGGACAACTTTGGAATTGTCACTCCGGACGCGATCAGCGGGCTTCGAGACAGCCTGTTCGGGACGATCTCGGTCGTCATCCTTGCCGTGCCGACAATAGCACTGATGGTCGGAGCAATCGTGATCATGAATATCATGCTCGTCGCCGTGACGGAGCGGACCAAAGAGATCGGTATACGAAAATCGCTCGGGGCACGGCAGGCGGATATTCTCAAACAGTTTCTGGTTGAATCAGCATTGCTCTCTGCTATCGGCGGATTGATCGGTTTGATCTTGGCGGTTTTGATCGGTATCGGGATCACCGCATTTGTTTTCCCCACGAGAATACCTTGGTGGTCGGCGGTGATCGCGATCGGCATCTCCGCGGCCGTCGGAATTTTGGCCGGGCTCTTTCCGGCATGGAAAGCGGCTCGCTTAGACCCGATCGAAGCACTCAGAGCGGATTAAGAAATGAGCGTAGCAACAGCACGGTTTTACGAGAATTTGAAGATGGCCCTCGACACGCTGCGGGGCAATAAGCTGCGCTCTTTTCTGACCATTATCGGTGTCGTCGTGGGCGTTATCACCGTGATGGTTATCTCGTCATTTATCAGCGGCATCAATCTCGCACTAGAGAATCAGATCAAGTCTTTCGGGACGCAATCGATCTTTGTTTACAAAATGGATATCGGGGTTCGGTTCGGCCGTCCCTCGCGTGAGGAGCGGATGCGCCCCGATCTCACACTCGAAGATGCTCTCGCAGTTCGCGAACTCCCTGATGTTGTTACATCCGTGCCTTTCCTAAACGTCTCCAGTGGCTTTTTCGGCAACCGGACCACTGTGTCGGCCAAAGGCAAACAGACCAGTAATATTCAGTTGAGCGGAACGCTTCCGGAGATCGAGCGGTCGGGCACTGAAACACTTGTCGAGGGGCGGTGGTTCACCGAGACCGAGGTCGATTTTAAGAAGGATGTTTGCCTGATCGGAGCGACCGTGAAGGAGACATTCTTTCCCTTCGAATCTCCGATCGGACAGACCTTGGAGGTCAATGGCCGGCCCTTTACGATCATCGGCCACCTCGAAAAGAAAGAGCAGCTACTCGGCGGCGGTGGCGGCAATAACGATGAGAGCAACACGATCTATCTTCCCTTTCACGCCGCTCTACGTATCAAGCCGAATGCGGACGACATCTTCATCCTGGCCGTCGCCCGAGAGGGACGGATAAACGAAGCACGGGATCAGATCGAGGACATGCTTCGGGTTCGCCGCAATGTTAAATACGGCCAGAAGAACAACTTCTCGACCGCAACGGCCGACAGCATAATCGAGCAGTTTCAATCGATCACAGCCGGCGTAGCTCTCGCAATGGTGGTGATCTCGTCGATCGGCCTGCTGATCGGAGGCATCGGCGTGATGAACATCATGCTGGTTTCGGTCACAGAGCGGACGCGGGAGATCGGTATACGAAAGGCGATCGGTGCCAAACAGAGTGATATTTTGCTTCAATTCCTGATCGAGGCAGGCACCCTCACCGGCTTCGGCGGCCTCGTCGGCCTGCTCATAGGCTGGGGCTTTACCCTGCTGATAAACCTGGTATTTCCATCCTACGTCCCGATTTGGGCACCTTTCGCAGGCTTTTTTGCCAGCGTCGGGATCGGGTTGATATTCGGATTATTCCCCGCCTGGAAGGCCGCACGACTTGACCCGATCGAATCGCTGCGTTACGAATAAAGAGGAAAGCCCCCGGACAACACGGCCGGGAGCTTTTCACATTCCGATCCACAGTGCCTAAGCCGGTGCCCCGCCAATAAAAGCGAAGAAAACCCGCATCGTGATGCCGATCAGGGCAAGTATCAGGACCACGGCCCATGCGGAGCCTGACGACAAACGATTTGTGATCCGAAGGCCGATTGCCGCCAGAACCCATCCCCAGATCGCAAAAAGGTCAAGAACGCTTACCAGGGTGACAAGCACCGGGCTCGCATCTGCACCGAACAGAAAGCTCGGATTCGCCTGAACTATTCCGCGTTGGCTGGACGCTATGTCGATATCATCCGCCGATTTGAAGATAAGAGCGATGAAGTTTGCCAGCATCCCTACCACTAATGGAGGGAGCCAGGAATATACCCAAACAGAGACACCGTGCAGAAAATTGCCCGTTCCGCCGAAGGCTTTGGCGCCAAGCCAATACAACAACCCGCCGAGCAGGATCATAATGAACATTATGATCGGCAAGGCGAAACGGGAATACTTCGAAATCGTCAGCTGCATCTCGATCGCCTGAGACCGCTGCTCAGCCGACATCGAGGCAGTTTGAGGGTTTTTGTCGAAGGTCTCGTTCATGAACCGTCGCATCCCCTCGTCGCCGACCTTATATGCGATCCCAAACGCAAAGGCCGTGGTCAACAGGGCAATGATTATCGATGCCAGAATAAAGCGCGGCTTGCGCTTGAGATCCTCAAACGTCGCACCGGGCTCAAAAAAGATATTCGCCAATGTCGCCACCTCTGACATTTGCGGCTGTTCCTGTTCTACCTCAATTCGCTCGGGCGGGGGCGGGGCCTGCCATTCCGATCGTTCTTCGGCTTCCATAGCTTTTTCTCCTTTATTTGTTGGTGGATCTTGCGTTGCCGAGCCTGAGCCCGGCAACCGAAACTGTGCTGTTGCCTAAGTTACGAATCTGACGGGCCTAACGTTTCAACTTTTTCCCGTCGCAGCGGTGCCGTGTCATACCCCTCAGCACGAATGCACGCCGCGAAATGTCCCGGCTCGAGTTCTCTGAGGTCCGGTTCGACACGAGCACATTCATCGATCGCGATCGGGCAGCGGGTTCTAAATCTGCACCCTGATGGAGGATGGATCGGCGTGGGTACGTCACCCGTAAGAATGATCCGGTCGCGCTTCTGCTTCGGATCGGGATGCGGGATCGCCGAAAGCAATGCCTGAGTATAAGGGTGCAGCGGCTTTAAGTAGAGGTCTTCGGCCGTAGCGATCTCGACGATCTTACCGAGATACATCACCGCAACGCGATTCGAAATATGCTCGACCACCGCGAGCCCGTGCGAAATAAAAAGGTAGGCAAGGCCAAACTCCTGCTGCAGGTCCTGGAGCAGATTCACGACCTGTGCCTGTACCGAAACGTCCAACGCGGAAACAGGCTCGTCGCAGATGATCAACTTTGGATTTAAAGCCAGAGCCCTTGCGATCCCGATCCGCTGCCGCTGCCCGCCCGAAAACTCGTGGGCATAGCGGTCCATGTATTTTGGATCGAGCCCGACCTTTGAAAGCAGGTCGCCCACTCGTTCACGCCGCTCGCCGCGGCTACCGACGCCGTGGATCTTGAGCGGTTCAGAAACGATGGAAAAGATGCTGAGCCGCGGATTAAGGCTGGCATACGGATCCTGAAAGATGATCTGCATCTCACGCCGGAGCCCCTGCATTTGCCGATTGGGCAAGCCCACAAGATCGGTACCCTCGAAGATGACGTGCCCACTGGTGGGTTCATGCAATCGCAGAAGACATCGGCCTACGGTAGATTTCCCGCACCCGGATTCCCCCACCAGGCCCAGAGTTTCTCCGGGCATAATGTCGAAAGAAACGCCGTCTACAGCACGGACCAGGTCGTCGCTGTTCTCGACGGGAAAATACTTGACGAGGTCGCGTACCTCAAGGAGCGGCCGTTCGGCGGTCTGTGCTGTTGCTGATGTGGTCAACGCCATCGAAGTTCCTTTACGAGACTACGCCTCCTGTCGTTGCGGGCAGGCCGACTTCCCTATCGCTTCCCGAGCTGCTTTCCTCGTCATAGAGAACGCAGCGCACCTCAACGCCGTTTCCGATCTGGTAAAGCGGGATCTCGCCCTTAGTACATCTTTCCATGCGGAACTCGCACCGCGGGGCAAAATGGCACCCGGGCGGCAGGTCCGTAGGGCTCGGTACCGTGCCGTCGATCGTCTGAAGCCTTGTGATCTTCTCGATATGATCCGCGCTCAACTTTGGCACGGACCGCAGCAAGCCTTGCGTATACGGGTGTTTCGGCCGTTCAAATATTTCCTCGACCCCCGAACGTTCCACGATCCTGCCCGTATACAT
>JAEWBM010000018.1 GCA_023391155.1 Acidobacteriota bacterium | reverse complement strand
GGAGATAGACCGCGAGCTTGCGGACCGGCAAAGGTCCGAACTGTTTGAACTCTACAAAAAAGCGGAGGCGCACTCGGCCGCGGGGCGTGACCTGCTCAAGCAAATGGCAGAGGTCGCGCGGACGCATATAATGAAGTCGCAGAGGCGGCTCGAGAACCTGAGGAACGTAACGGCCGCTCAAGAGGAGCACGTAAAGAAGACCTACGGTATGGACATTACCGACTTCCGTTAGGCAATTCCCCAATGAAATTTCTCTCCAGCCAAGTCACATATCTGTTGAGCCGCGGCGAGAACCGGCAAAACATTTCGGCGCTGCTGAAATACCTGGCATTTCTGCTGGCGGTGATCGCGGGGTTTACGGTCATCTTCCATCTGTTGATGTGGTATGTCGAGGGCCGCTATTTCAGTTGGATGTCGGGGCTTTACTGGACCCTGACGGTGATGACGACGCTCGGCTTCGGCGACATTACCTTTGAATCGGACACAGGGCGGATCTTTAGTGTGGTGGTGCTGCTATCGGGTGTGGTACTGCTCTTGATAATGCTGCCCTTTACGTTCATACGGTTCTTTTATGCACCGTGGCTGGAGGCGCAGATCCACGCGTTGGCCCCGCGAGAGGTGCCCGACGGGACGAAGGGGCACGTTATCATCTGCGGATGGGACTCGATCGCGACGAACCTGGTGGACAGGTTGGACCACAACGGGATCCCCTACTTCGTTATCGAGAGCGACCCGAGCACGGCGGCCCATCTTAGACAGGACGGCATATCGGCGGTGCAGGGCGAGGTCGACGGGCGGATGACATTTGAGCGGCTGCGGGTCCGCGATGCCCGATTGGTATTTGCGAATCTCGAGGACACGACGAATACCAACATCACCCTGACGGTGCGGGAGGCGGCGCCGGATGTTCCGATCGCGGCGATCGTGGCGGACGAGGATTCGATCGACATTCTGGAACTGAGCGGTGCAACGCATGTGTTCCCGCTGAAGCAGCGGCTCGGCGAATCGCTTGCGAATCGAATAAGCGTCGGCGACAAGCGGGCTAACGTGATCGGGAGCTTTGACGACTGGGACGTGGTGGAATTTACTGTCCAGCACACGGCGCTCGAGGGGAAAAAGATACGAGAGACACAGATCCGCCAGGAAACGGGCGTTAATATCATCGGCGTGTGGGAACGCGGGCGGCTGATGGCTGCGGACCCCGACCATAAGCTCGAGGAATTCAGCGTGCCGCTCGGTGTCGGGACCAAGGAGCAGATCGAGAGCCTCGAAAAGCTGTTGGTGACAGTAGAGCCAGCCTCGCAGGCGGTGATCATTCTAGGCGGCGGAAAGGTCGGGCGTGCGGCGGCGACGGCGCTGCAGGGCAAGGGCCTGACGGTCTTTATGGTCGAGAAAGAACACGGCCGATGTGACCCGATAGCCGGGTGCCTGGACCGATTGACCGTGGGTGATGCGGCTGACCGCGAAGTGTTGACGGCGGGCGGGCTGATGGAATCGTCATTGGTAATTCTGTCGACCAACGATGATGCGGTCAACATTTATTTGTCGATCTATTGCCGAAAGCTGAACCCGGACGTGAGGATCATCAGCCGCGTGACGCACGAGCGGAACATCGAGGCGATGCACCGTGCGGGAGCAGATTTTGTACTGAGCTATGCGCAGCTCGGGGTGGAATCGGTGATGTCGGTGATACAAGCGCGGACGCCGATTATCATGGGCGAGGGCGTCGAATTTCGGCTGCTCGACCTGCCCGAATCTCTCGAAGGGAAGACGCTGGAGGAGAGCGCTATCGGAAGCCGTACAGGCCTGATCGTATTGGCAATAAAACGGAACGGCGAGCTGATCGCAAGCCCGCCGCCCGACACGGTGCTTGAGCGGGGCAGCAAACTTAGCGTGCTGGGAACCGTCCCGCAGATAAAGTCCTTCAAACGCGAATTTCCGTAACGCTAGATAGCGGTTCCGGCCGCGTGGCCCGAGGACCACGCCCACTGAAAGTTATACCCGCCTAGCCATCCCGTCACGTCGACGACCTCCCCGATAAAGTAAAGCCCCGGAACACGGCGGGTTTCCATGGTCTTTGACGAAAGTTCGTCGGTCGAGACGCCGCCGAGCGTAACCTCAGCACGGTGCCAGCCCTCAGTTTCGCGAAACTTTACGGTCAGGTGATCTAGAGCCGCGGCAATGCGTTCACGCTCCGCTTCAGCTAGCTGGTCGATGGGCCGGTCCTTGAAACGCGCGGAGACGAACGCTGTGGCAAAGCGTGCGGGGAGGTGCTCGGCGAGAAAGTTGGAAAGCTTTTTCCTGCTCTGTGTGTTTAGGAGTTCGGTGGCGTTCAGTTCCGGAAGCAGATCGATCTCGACCGCGTCGGCGGGCCGCCAGTAATTCGATGCCTGGAGTATCGCGGGGCCCGAAAGGCCGCGATGCGTAAAGAGAATATTCTCGCGAAAGGCGACGCCGTCGGCCGTCACATTTGCATCGATGGAAACGCCGGCGAGGTTCTCAGACACGATGGGCCTTGCGAGAACGAGCGGCACCAGCGAGGGCCGAGTGGGCTCGATCTTGAGGCCGTACCGGCGGGCGATTCGGTAACCGATATCGGTGGCGCCGATCTTTGGGAACGACAGCCCGCCGGCGGCGACGACGAGTGCGGCCGAGGTGAAATTTCCCTTCGATGTTTCGACGCTGAAAGGGCCGTCGCCCGAAACTTTCGTTACCGTGCAGGCGGTCTCGACGCGGATCCGGGCGGAGCGGCATTCGGCAAGAAGCATCTCGACAATGCTGCGCGAAGAGTCTTGGCAAAAGAGCTGGCCGAGCTTTTTTTCGTAATAAGCGATCTTGTGCCGGCGAACGAGGGCGATGAAATCCTCGGGCGTGTAGCGGGCAAGTGCGGAGCGGACGAAGTGAGGATTTGCCGAAACGAAATTCTCGGGGCCGGTGTGGATGTTGGTGAAATTGCACCGTCCGCCGCCCGAGATAATGATCTTTCGGCCGACCTCGGTATTGTGCTCGATGACAAGCACCTTGCGGCCGCGGCGTCCCGCCTCAATTGCGCAGAATAGGCCCGCCGCACCGCCGCCGATGACGATCGCGTCAAAATTCATTCGGAGAGATAACGCTCGGCGAGGATCCGCTGATGGTGGCGGACGTGGCCGGCCATGATGAAGAGCAGTGCCCGAACCGTGACGGATGCGTCGCTGGCGATGCCGGTGCGTTCGAGGTCTGTGTCGCGCAATGTTTTTGCCAATTCCACATTGGCAAGACGCAGAAAGGAAAACTCCAGGATAAGACTCTTTAGAGTGCGTTCATTGGAGCGGCCTTCGCGGACGTAGACGTCCTGGTCAAAACCGGGTAGCGGCGTCTGATCGCCATGCGAGATACGATGGGCACGATAGCCGAAGACGCGTTCGCCGTCGATGATGTGGCCCAGCAGCTCCTTGATCGTCCATTTGCCGGGGGCATAGGCGAACGAACCGCGGTGCTCGGGCATGCCGGCGATGAGTCCGGTCAACTCTTTCGGCTGTTCGTGCAGAACCGACAGAATATCGGTTTCCTGGATCGATGACACGTATCCTTCATAGAACGGGGCATATTCAGAATTTTCGGGTCGACGCATAATGAGTTATAGTAACAAAAACAGTTACACTTTCAGACGGGAGAGGAGAAGTAAATGATGAAGCGAACGATCTTTGTTTTGGTGGCGGTGTTTGCCGCGACAGTATTCATTTTGGGCGATCGCGAGACCGGGGCGGCGGACCGTGCATTTGCCGAACGGTTTGTGACGAACGGCGTCGCGAACATGAAAGGCGAGACGGGGAGCTATAACTTTGACAAGGCACATAGCTTTATCAGCTTCCGGATCAAGCACATGGGGCTGATCGAGGTGCCGGGATTTTTCAGGGATTTCACGGGCAAAGTGAACTATAACGCAGACGATGTGACGAAATCGTCTGTGGAATTTACGGCAAAGATGACGAGCGTCGACACGGGCGTCGTGCGGCGAGACGACCACCTGCGGACTGACGACTTCTTTGACGTCAAGAAATATCCGGAAATGACCTTTAAGAGCACGAAGGTCGAAAAGATGGGCGACGGATGGAAGGTGACGGGCGACCTGACGATGAAAGACGTGACCAAGCAGGTCGAGATACCGTTCAACATCACGGGATTTATCGCAGG
Organism: Acidobacteriota bacterium; assembly: GCA_023391155.1. Taxonomy (GTDB): domain Bacteria; phylum Acidobacteriota; class Blastocatellia; order Pyrinomonadales; family Pyrinomonadaceae; genus OLB17. Next base: position 29,526 of record JAEWBM010000018.1, on the reverse strand, counting down.
CGGCGAGCAAAGCGGGCCGCGGATGGGGATCACGGGTGAGACGACGATAAATCGGCGTGACTATAATGTGAATTACGGCGGCAACGTACCGGGAACGGATATCCCATCGCTCGCCGATGACGTTCGTGTGGTGCTGCAGATCGAGGCGATCAAGCCGAAGGAAGAGGCGAAGCCCGCGGCTCAATAGCAATCAAACTTATTTGAATGCGTGACGCTCGGCTCATAAGGGCCGGGCGTTTTATTTTGCGGCGGCCTCGTCAAAAGATAGGTCGAGGATGGGATAGTCTTCCCAGTCGAGGTGGTCAAAGTGCCACCACTCGCGGGGGTTCACGGTGAAGCCGGCCGACTCCATCTCAGAGCGGAGCAGGTCGCGGTTGGCGCGTTCCTCATCGGTGCCGCCGGGATAATCGGGTGCGGCACGCTCGGTGAATTCGTCATAGCCGGAGGGCATCGGAAGGAATTCGCCGGAGTCGAGGTCAAAGAGGCTGAGATCTACGGCACAGCCGCGGTTGTGCTTGGAGCCGCGTTCCGGGTCAGCAACGAACTTGCGGTGCTCCGGTCGTACGACCTCCCAGAATAGCTTTGTTATCGACCATGGCCGATAGCCGTCGAAGATGACGAGGCCGAGGCCGCGTTCGGCAAGGGTGCGGTGGACACGGGCGACTGCCCGGGCAGCGACCGGCTGAAGAAACGCGCGCGGGGCGGGATAAACGGGGCGGCCCATGAAATTATCGTCGCGTGCGTAGCGAATATCGAGCCGGATCGACGGGTCGAGATTTATGAGTTCGATCATGTTAATTAGCCGGTGCTTGGGTTGAAAATACCCTTGTCAGAAAGATATTCTGAGGATAAGCAATATGACAGCAAAAGCTCAACAGCAGCCGGGAAAAAGCTGGATAAAACGCCTCGGGTTTTGGGGATTTATGTTCTTTTTCGTTAAGGGGCTGCTCTGGCTGATCATCCCGGCCCTGATCGCTTATTTCTCGCTCTGAGGCTCGTCCTGAACGGGCTGTTCGTCGATGAAAGGCTCGTCGTCGGCCTCGACGATAATGACCTCAGTGCCATACTTCTGATAATCCCTGAAACGAATTACGTTCCGAGATTCGAACTCGCTGCCGCTGCCGCGGTGCGTCAGGCGAACGTCTGACACCGAGGGCAGGAGGTAGCGCTCGTCGCTGATCACGGCCCAGTCGTAATCGATGCTGCGTTTTGCCGAGGTGATCGGAAAACTGTCGGGCAGCTCGGTCGCGTGGCTTTCGATTCGGAGGACGCGGGCGAGCTCGAGGTCGATCCAGATGCGGCCCTTCATACCCGTGATGGCGGTGTCGGCGTAGGTCTTTGCGGCTGAGGTGACGCGCTGCATGGCCTTGTCGCGGGCGACCTCAAAATCGAACATCATCGCACGGCGGCCGCGGATGGTGTCGGTGAAGACGGGTTCAAACACGGCATCGTTGTCGCGCTTAAAGATCGTTTCGAGCATCGTGACAAACTCGCCGGTCGAGCTTGATCCGCCGGCCTCTTCATAGGACGAGCTTGCTTTCGGGTCGGTCTGGCGGATGCCGTTGATCGAAAGCAGGCGATATTCTTCGCGGCCGGAGGCGCGGTAGCTGACGGCGACGAGCAGGCGGTCAAGCGGGCGGAAGTTGCCGGTGCCTGCGTATGCCATAGAACGCTGGACCTGCTGCTTGACGACGAAGTCGGGCATTTCGGCGACGGCCTCGAGAGTGTTTGAGCGGGTTCGTTCGATCAGTTCGCGAGCCTCGTCGGCAGACGGCATCGGTATGGCGGCCGCGGGGTTGCGTCGGCGGCGGTCGGCCTCTTCAAGAGCGTCGCGGAGTTCGGCATTGCTGCGGCTTTTCGAACGGGTGAGTGAGCGGATGCCGCTTGTGACGGTAAAGTCGATGCCGCGGCGGCGAAGTGCGTCAACGACCTCGTCGGGCGATGAGGTGTTCCGCTCGATGCCGTAGAGCATCTGAACAAATTCCGTTTGTGCGATCGGCTTTTCCTGGCCGAAAGCCAAAGCAGCGAACGCAGAAATGAGGAGTGATATAAGAGCGGCGCGCATTACAAAGAAAGATGCCGGGCAGCGGGCAAACGTTGGCTTTTACCGGCGAAGCGGGGCGCACGATGACCGCGCCCGCGCCGGGCAAAAATCAAGGGCAGGGAGGCGGTGTGTGTCCGCCTTCCCGCCCGAAGAATTATCACAGACGAAAAGGGGTTAATTAACCCACTCTTCTTCGTAATTGAGCTGCCAGTGGCGCGTGACCCAACGTTGGGCGGCGTCAAGAGCAGTATTTTTCCATTTTTTGAGGTTTTCGAGAACCGAGAGAGCGGCGAGCGGCTTGCTAGGGTCGCGCTCGACGCGGATAACGCGGGTCGAAACCTCGATAACGGTCTTATCTTCTTCCAATATTTTGAGCTTGACCTGGCTGCCCACCGGCGGCAACACCTCGAGGTTAACGAGCGTGCTGGTTTCGCCGACGTTTTCAGTGATGCCGTCAACGGTGATCTTTTGACCGCTGTCAACATCAACCCAGGTTGCTTTAACCGGCATATTAGCAAGAATTCTATGATGAACCGGTTTCTTAAAATCTGATGTAGCGTATTCAATATGTGCCATATGAACTGCCCCCTTTTTCCTATTTAATATCCCACCCTTGACCGCATATGTTCGATCGTATGACGGACGCACCAATCTAAGGCATTTTTACAAAAAAGTCAAGAATTAAGCGAATTCCGAAAACCCTTTTTGTTAAAAGCGTTTATGGCGCTTTTGGCAGCCGCAAACTGATGCCTATCCGGCCCCTCAAGACCGACCGGATATCTTTTCACAGAATCGTTGGATGCACAAGCAAATAAAAAGTTTTCCGCAATCGTCTTTAGGACCAATTATTTAGAAATTCCGCTCGAATTGATACGGAACTAACAGATCCGTAACGCGGAAAAGTTAGGGTCAAAATTACCGTTCAAAACCGTGAGTTTAGGAACCAGTCTTGCATATAACGGAGCGTTCACCGAGCCAGGGAAGATCGGTATATCCGGACCATCGGAAACGAAGCCGATCGCAGTGGGCTAAGGACTGTAAATACAAGGTTTAATACGTTCATATGGGAGGCCGGAATGGGGTGCAGGCCCGAAGGGTTTAGGACTCACACCGGGAAAAATTCAAATTTTGGAAGAAATATCCAAAATCTCCGAAATTATAAAGGCGAGCGGGCGACCAAACGCCGAGATTAGATAAATAATTCTGAGGTCAAAACAAAAAAATGACTAAAAATTTTGCAATGAAATTCTTTAGCGTGATCGCATTGGCGCTGCTGTTGGGAGCAGGCCAGGCACTTGCCCAGGTCACTACATCTGAGATCGTGGGTTCGGTCAGTGATCAAGCGGGAGCAGCCGTCGCCGGAGCATCGGTGACCGCCGTTCACGAACCCTCCGGGACGAGATATACGGCTGTGACAAATAGCCAGGGCCGATACACGCTACCAGGAATGCGTGTTGGCGGCCCTTACACGGTCACCGTCAACTCGCCGGGTTTTCGGGAACAGAGGCGCGAAGGAATTAACCTTTCGCTTGGTACGGCATCGACCGTCGATGTAACACTCGGCGTTGAAGAAGGCGAGTTTGAGGTCACGGTCGTTAACAGCGACACGTTCAGCGAACTGCGGACGGGAGCCTCGACAGGTGTTAGCCGTGAGGTGATCACCCGGGTTCCGACCATCAACCGTTCCATCAATGATTTCACCAAACTCTCACCGCAGTACAGCGGCGGGCCTTTCGGCGGATCTTTCGCGGGACAAGACAACCGACTCAATAACATCACGGTCGACGGGTCCTATTTCAACAATTCGTTCGGTCTTGCAGGCCAGCCGGGCGACCGAACAGGTGTTTCGCCGATCTCTGTTGACGCGATCGAGGAGTTTCAGATCAATGTGGCTCCGTATGATGTCCGTCAGGGCAATTTCGTGGGTGCGGGGGTTAACACTGTCACCCGCAGCGGTACGAACGACTATAAAGGATCGGTCTACTATATTTGGAGAAAGCCGGGCCTGATGGGTTATGAAGCCGGGGATAACATAGTAAACCGCGGCGAATTCGATTACAGAACTTGGGGCTTTCGCGTCGGAGGCCCGATGCCGTTCCTTCGTTTCGGTGATGACGGCGGCCCCCCCTTCACATCGGGCAAAGACAAGCTCTTCTTTTTCTTCAGCTTTGAAGACGAAAAACTTTCGCAGCCCGGAACCGGGTTAACTGCACGACAAGAAGGCCAGACCCCGGGCGGAAGCATTTCTCGCGTACTCCAGTCGGATCTCGACAATCTGAGCAATTATTTGCGTAGTAATTTCGGGTATGAGACCGGGCCCTACCAAGGTTACAATAACGGCACTAAGGCACGAAAGTACCTCTTCCGGGGAGACTATAATCTCAACGATAATAACAAGCTCAGCCTACGGTACATCCACCTCGATTCAGACACAGATAATTTGCTTTCAACGTCTTCGTCGCTCGGGTTTGGACGCTCGCGAGCCTTCAACGGCAGCATGCATTTCCAGAACTCGAATTATAAGATCTTTGAGAACATCAGGTCTTACGTCGGTGAGTGGACGAGTATGTTCACCCCGTCGATCGCTAACAGCCTGATCATCGGTTATACGAAACAGGATGAGAGCCGCGGTTCATTCGGCGAGCTCTTCCCCTTCGTGGACATTCTCGAAGGTAATTCGACCTATATCTCTTTCGGATTCGAACCTTTTACACCGAATAACGAACTGCGATACAACTCGTTTCAGATCCAGGATAATTTGACGTTCTACCGGGGCCGACATACTTTGACCTTTGGCGGAAGTTATGAGCACTACGAATCGGAGAACGTCTTTTTCCCCGGTTCACAAAGCGCATATGTGTACAATTCGCTTGCTGATTTTTATGCAGATGCGAACGGTTACCTAGCCAATCCGAACAGGACGAACTCACCGGTCACACTGCGACGGTTTCAGGTCCGATACGCCAATATTCCGGGGTTGGACAAGCCGACCCAGCCGCTTGAAGTCGACTACTTCGGCGTATATGGGCAGGATGTTTGGAAGGTTAGGGATAACCTAACATTCACCTACGGACTGCGTATGGATGTTCCCTTCTTCGGGGAAACCGGATATACGAACCCGCAAGCGAATGCATTCACGTTCCGCGACGATACGGGGGCAGCGGTACAGTACAGAACTGAACAGCTCCCTGACCCGAATCTCCTTTGGTCGCCTCGGTTCGGCTTCAACTGGTCCCCCTGGGACAGCGGACGGCTTCAAGTCCGCGGCGGCACGGGCATCTTTACGGGCCGGCCCGCATATGTCTGGATCTCGAACCAGATAGGAAATAACGGGATCTTGACCGGTTTCGAGCGTATTGAGAACACGGACGAGCGTCCTTGGAATCCTGACATCAACCGATACAAGCCGACGACCGTTAGCGGAGAACCGGCAGCGAACTATGAGCTGTCCCTGACCGATCCCGGTTTTCGTTTTCCGCAATTGTGGCGTTCGAATATTGCGGCGGATGTAAAACTGCCCACCGGCCTGATCGGCGGAGTAGAGTTTCTTTATAACCGTGATGTTAATGGTCTTTACTATATAAACGCCAATCTCGCGGCACCGACAACGGCCTTTTCCGGTCCTGATAACCGGCCGCGATGGACGGGCGCTGACCAATGCCCGACGGTGTCCGGCACCCAGAATAACCGGATAAATTGTATAATCGACAACGCGGTCGTCCTTAAGAATCAGAGCATTGGCCGAGCATGGAACCTTGCATTCACGCTCGAGCGGCCGTTCTGGAAAGGGCTGTATGCAAAGGGCGCATACACCTATGGCGAATCAAAGAACACGGTCGATCCGGGTTCGATCGCTTTTGGCTCATGGAACGGCAACCCGCATACGGGCGATCCGAATAATCCGGGACTGGGCTACAGTTCGTCCTCGCCAGGACACCGAGTCTTCGGCCTCTTTTCGTACGAAAAGGAGTACTTCAGCTTCGGTAAAACCACCGTCTCGGCTTTCTGGGAGACGCGTAATTGGGGAAATGGCAGTTACACGATCGGCGGCGATCTTAACGGCGACGGCGGTACCGGTAACGACCTAATGTATATTCCCAATAACGCATCGGAATTGATCTTCGTCCAGAACGGTGCCTTTACCCCCGCGCAGCAGACAGCCGCTTTTGAGGCTTTCATACAGGCAAACCCGTATCTGAGGGAGCACCGGGGTGAGTATGCAGAACGCAACGCCGCATTTCTGCCTTTTGTAACGAAGGTAGATTTCAGCCTAGCACAGGAAGTTTTCTTCAAAACCGGACGTCGGATCCACCGATTCCAGGTCCGCGGCGATGTTATTAACTTCACGAACCTCTTGAATAACGATTGGGGCATCGGCAGGCAGTTCAATTCTCTGCAGCCGCTGCAGCCGGCAGGAGTAAGTGGGGACGGACAGCCGCAGTACCGGTTCCGAGTGATCGGGGGCCAGATGCTCAGTCCGACGGCATATTTGCCCACAAGCGGTTTTGGCGACGTATGGCGGCTTCAGCTTAGCCTGCGATACATTTTTGATTAAAGTCCTTCTGCTTTAAGCAGGTTTACGAGGCTGCCCGCGAGGGCGGCCTCATTTTTTTGCCGTGCGGCGAATTGCAGGAATTCTGGGCCGCAGATGGTAAAATCATCAGCTGAATGCGGATATTGCAAATCTCATCAGCGCGCACTTATGGTGGAGGCGAGAGGCATGTGGTGGACCTGTGCCGCGGGCTGCACGAACGCGGCCATGAGGTATATGCATCGCTGCGGCCGACGGCGGATTGGATAAGACGGCTGAACTTTCTTCCGCCGGAAAACCTGTTCCAGGTATCGATCAGGAACTCGTTCGGGGTGTTGAGTGCGATCAGGATCGCGGACTTCGTCAGGGAAAACCGGATCGACATTATCCATGCACACGTGGCCCGGGACTACATACCCGCGAGCATTGCGTGCATGTCGGCGCGGAACTCAAAGCTTGTGTTGACGCGGCATGTGATGTTCCCGCTAAAGCCTTTCAATCGATTTGCATTAAAGAACGTTTCGCGGGCGATCGCTGTGTCGAACGCTGTGCTGCCGGAGGTCATGAAGATCTTTTCGGCCGAGAAGGCCTGCGTAATACCGAACGGTACATACATACCCGCGGCCGATCCGGATGGGGACGCGAAACGGCGGCGGGAGTTTCGCGAGCAGTACCATCTAGCCGCAGACGTGCCGGTCATCGGAACGCTCGGCGAGCTGAAGCCGCTAAAAGGGCAGCAGGACCTGATCGAGGCGGCGGCGAAGGTGATCAGGGAGGTTCCGGAGTGCAGGTTCGTGATAGTCGGTCGCGACAATTCCGACCGCGGCGAATACCGCGACAGCCTGAAACGCGAGGCGGCGGCGCTGGGGATCGCAGAGAACATCGTCTGGCTCGAATGGCTGGAGGATACTGCACCGTTTCATGCGGGCATCGACATCTTTGTCTCGCCTTCGCGCTCTGAGAGTTTCGGCCTTGCGATCCTTGAGGCGATGGCGCGTGGCAAGCCGATAATCGCGACAGCGACCGACGGAGCGCGAGAGCTGCTCGACGGGTGCGGGCGGCTGGTGCCGGTCGCCGAACCCGCGGCGATGGCGAGTGCTTTGATCGATGCGGTGCGCGACCCCGAATTTTGCACAGCGGACGGAGCGAAAGCGCGGCAGCGGGCGGAGGAAGAGTATTCGTTGGATAGAATGATCGCCCAGACCGAGAGTCTTTATCAGGAGGTGCTCGCCGCCGAACGCGCGGCCGCGGGTTGAACCTGATGATAGAAGTAAAACTTAACCCGGGCGAAGGCCCGGACCGCACAACCAACCTCGAATGGCTGGAGACGAACGGCATCGGCGGATTCGCGATGGGAACCGTTTCCGGCATTAACACCCGCCGATATCACGGAACACTCACCGCGTCCGTCAAGCCGCCGCTCGGGCGATATACGCTTGTCTCAAAACTGGAAGAAACCCTCGTGGCCGGTGGTGAGCGGTTTGAACTGGGAGCCAACCGGTTCCCCGGCACAGTGAGCCCCCGCGGGTTTGAACTGCTTGAGAGCTTCCGGCTTGACCCGTTTCCCGTCTGGCGGTACAGGGCCGGCGGCTTTCTCGTTACAAAACGGCTTTTTATGCCGCACGGAAGCAACACGACCGTTTGCGTCTGGGAAGCCGAGGGCGGCGAGGGGGAACTGCGGCTCGAGGTGCGGCCGCTGATATCGTTCGCGGATTACCATCATCTAAGGCATGAAGACCCGATGATCGACGGGAGCTATCGGGAGCGGAATGGAAGCGTAGTGATCTCGCCCTACCCGGAACTGCCGGAGCTGCATTTTTCGCACAATGGCGAGCGGGTCGTGCCGACCGGGCATTGGTACCGAAACTTTATTTACTCGATCGAGGCCGAACGGGGATTTGATGCTGCGGAAGACCTGTATCAGCCGTTCACGATCGAGTTCGATCTGGGGCGGCCGGCGACGCTGGTGATGGGGCTCGAGGGGCACTCGGCGGATTATGCGGCGGGCCTCGCGGCGGCAGAGATCAAGCGGCGGAGGGAGCTTGTCAGCGTGGCGGAGGGCGACGCGGCCAAGCAACTAACGCTTGCGGCGGACCAGTTCATGGTAAAACGCGGCGGAGGGCGAACGGTGATCGCAGGTTACCCGTGGTTCTCCGATTGGGGCCGCGACACGATGATAGCGCTGCCGGGGCTGACGCTGGCGACGGGCAGGGCGGATGCGGCACGGGAGATCTTGCTGGAGTATTCGCGGCACATTTCTGATGGGATGATCCCGAACCGTTTCCCGGATGAGGGGGAGACCCCGGATTACAACACGGTCGATGCGACGCTGTGGTATTTCGAGGCGGTCAGGGCGTATGCCGAGGCTACGGGTGACTATGACGCGGTCGAGGAGGAGCTTTATGAAAAGCTTGCCGACATCGCGGCGTGGCATCTGAGAGGGACGCGTTACGGGATACACGTCGATACGGACGGGCTGCTCTATGCGGGTGAGGCCGGGCATCAGCTGACGTGGATGGATGCGAAGATCGGCGAACTGGTGATCACGCCGCGGATCGGGAAGCCGGTCGAGATACAGGCGCTGTGGTACAACGCATTGCGGATAATGTCGGACCTCGCGGACCGATTTGGCCACGACGACGATCGCGAGCGTTTCGAGGCGATGGCCGACCTCGCGAAGCTGAGCTTTAACGGACTGTTTTGGAACGGGGATGCGGGATGCCTTTATGACGTGGTGAAGAACGGCGAACGTGATGCGAGCGTCCGGCCGAATCAGGTATTTGCCATCTCGCTGGCGCATCCGATCCTTGACCGTGAACGTTGGCCGGCGGTAATGGAGGTGGTTCGCAGAGAGCTGTTAACGCCGGTGGGTGTGCGGTCGCTTTCTCCAAATGACCCTGCGTATGTGGGTACCTATATCGGGAGCCCGCTGGAACGCGACTCCGCATATCATCAGGGAACTATTTGGGGCTGGCTGATGGGGCCCTACATCACGGCGTTTCAGAAAACATTCGCGGAGGGTGATCCTGAGGCGCTGCGGTTAATGGCCGGGATGGAAGCCCACCTGGGAGAAGCGGGCCTCGGCCAGATATCCGAGATCTTCGACGGTGACGCTCCGCACACGCCCCGGGGATGCCCCGCGCAGGCATGGAGCGTCGCTGAGCTGCTAAGGGTGATGCGGGAGATCAAATAGCTCGATCTATTTGGTAATGTTAGTAAACTCCTTTGGCTCTTCTTCGATATTGATCGTTGTTGCGATTATCACCGGGCCGCCGGGCCCGCCGGTCGCTGACATGCACAGGCCGGTGGATGTATTTGTTAGAACCGGAATGCCGTTGACCATCATCATAGGAGAACCGGTGAACCACTGGACGTGACGGCAGTTCATCGGGATGGCTCCGCCGCCACTCGCGATCATGAAGGGGCAACCGCTGACAAGATAAGTGTCATTTAAGAGCAGCGGCGGATAGCCGTTGATGCGGTAGGTAGTAAAAGAACTCGGTACGTGTTGGACGGTGCCGCCGTGCGGGCACAAAAGAACCGCTTGTGAGTTGAGCAAAAATGCCATTCTGTTTAACCTCCAAATAGTTTGAGTGAGAGGTTGTGTTTCCTATAACCTTGATATCGATAACTATATTACGACGCAAAAGTTATAACACATTTGCCGCCGGCCGGTGATTTGAAAGAAGGACGGCCCGCAGTTTATCTTTAACTATATGAAAACCGTGTCCACCCTGGCTCTCATACTTACCGCTTTTATTATGCAAATGGCCGCACAGACGCCGGCGGAGTTTGCTGCGATCTGGGACCGCGAGCATGTCTCGAATATCTTGCCGTCAAATGTTCGGCACAAGAACCTGCAGAATTACCTCGACGGGCTGAAACAGCTTGGCGTCAAGGTAAACGAGGTTGGCCGCAGCTATGCAAACCGCGAGATCTATCAGGTGGAATGGGGCCGCGGCCCGCTGAAGGTATTCCTGTGGTCGCAGATGCACGGGGACGAGCCGACGGCGACATCGGCGCTGATCGATATGTTCACCGTGCTGCAAAAGAACCGTGATGCGGCCTGGGTGAAAGCGATCGAGGAAAAGATGACGATCCGCGCCGTGCCGATGCTGAACCCGGACGGGGCGGAGCTCTTTATTCGAAGAAGTTTGCAGGGCATCGACATCAACCGCGACGCCCGCGACCTGGCAACGCCTGAGGCCCGACTTCTAAAGAGTCTGCGGGACGAATGGCGGCCGCATATCGGATTTAACCTGCACAATCAGAATTCACTGACGGCCGCGGGCCCGTCGGACAAGCAAGCGGCGATCTCGTTCCTGGTGGTTTACGGCGATGAGGCGAAGACCGAGACCGAGGGCCACACGCGAAACAAACGGATCGTGGCGGTAATGACCGAGGCGCTTTATCAATTCATCCCTGGGCATGTGGGCCGCTATGACGACGGTTGGACGCCGACGGCGTTCGGCGACAATTTTTCGGCCTGGGGAACGCCGACGATATTGATCGAGACCGGCGGGCTGCACGGCCGGGACGAGATGTACCTGGTGAAGATGAACTTCATCGCCATGATGACGGCGTTTCGGGCGATCGCCGACGAGAGCGAAAAGATCTATAGCCCGGCGAATTATGACCTGATCCCCAGAAACACCGGCGGGCGGCTGATGAACGTCGTGTTCCGCGGCGCGACGATAATCGATCAGGCCGCCCCGGGTAAGACGGTGACAGCGGACATCGGCATCAATTATGTCCGCCGCCGAGAGAGCTTTATGACGCCGACTACCATCCGGCGGGTGGGTGCGATCGGCGGAAAGGGGCTGGTCGAATATGACGCCTCGGGCTTTTACGTGTCGGGCCGAATGCAGCCGGTACGAGAAGGGAACTACGGCGAGCTTTATTTTTATAAGAAGTCGCGGGCGATCGACTGGACGGCGGAGGAGCTGCCGGAGCCGGACGCGATCTATTCGCTCGGGCAATGGACGAAGGGCGGAGATCTGTTCGAGAAAAAGAAACCCGAATAAATGTTGAGCCTGCTCAAGATCGCGAATATCGCACTCATAGATGAGCTTGAGGCCGAGTTTGGCCCCGGGCTCAATCTTTTGACGGGGGAAACGGGTTCGGGCAAATCGATAATCATTGACAGCCTCGGGGCCCTGACGGGTGAACGCGTCTCTTCAGAGCTGATCAAACAGGGGGCTGAGACCGCAAGGATCGAGGGGATCTTTTCCGTGGAGGAGGGGTCGGGGCTTGCCGAGGCGCTCGATGAGATCGGCGTGGCGGTTGACGACGGCGAGCTGATCGTGCGGCGCGAGCTATCGCTTGCCGGGCGGAACCGGATCTTTGTAAACGATCAGACGATCACGGCGGGGGCCCTGAAAAAGATAGGGCCGTCTCTGGTCGATATTCATGGACAGGGCGAGCAGGCGACGCTGTTTGAGCCGGCGTCACACCGGGAGCTGCTCGATACGTTTGCCGGGGTGGGATCGCAGCTTGCTCGGGTGAGAGAGGCGTTTGCAGAATGGCGGCGCGTGCGCGAAGAACTCGATGCTCTGGGCCGGGACGAGGCAGAGAAGCTGCAGCTGCTCGACATCTTAAAGTTTCAGGCGGATGAGATAAGACGGGCGGGGCTCGATCTGGCAGAGACCGCATCTCTGGAAGAAGAAAAGCGGCGGTTGAACAATGTCGAGAAGCTCTCGACCCTGAGTGCGGAGGCATTTTCGCTGCTTTACGAAATGGACGGTGCCGCGGTTTCGACGCTCGAGCAGGCATTCAGAAAGATCGAGGAGCTTGGTGAATATGACGCTCGGTTTCGCGACTACACCGACGGGATGAACGCCGCGCGTGCTGTCGTCGAAGATGTTTCGTTGACCCTCCGCGACTTTACGACGCACCTCGAGTTTTCGCCGGACAGGCTCGAGGAGATCGAGACGCGGCTTGCGGAGATCGCGAGAGTGTCGAGGAAATACGGCGGGACGGTCGAGGCCGCGCTTGAGCATTTGGCGGACGCTGAGCGGCGGCTCGAGAATATCGAAACGGCGGAGCTTCGGGAAAAGGAGCTGCAGGCGGAATTGGAAGCGAAACGGAAGGCTTATCTGACGGCGGCAAGCGAACTCAGCACTGCCAGAAGCGCCGCGGCGAAGAAGTTTGAAAAGGCGGTAGCCGGCGAGCTAAAGGCTGTTGCGCTTGAAAAGGCACGGTTCGAGGTACGAATAGAAACGAGCGAGGACGAGACCCGGTTTTCGCCGGTGGGGATCGATCGAGTGGAGTTCTATTTTTCGGCGAACCCCGGTGAATCGCCGAAGCCGATCGCGAAGGTGGCATCGGGGGGCGAAGCGTCGCGGCTGATGCTTATATTGAAGACCGCATCACGCCCCCACCACACGGGCAAGACCGCCGTTTTTGACGAGATCGATGCCGGAATCGGGGGCCGGGTCGCCGAAGCGGTCGGGCAGAGGCTAAAGGAACTGGCGACAACTCAGCAGGTGCTTTGCGTGACGCACCAGGCGCAGGTCGCGTCAAAGGCGGACCGGCATTTCGTGGTGGAAAAAACGATGCGAAAGAATGCGACGGCCGTCGGCATTCGCGAACTGGATGAAGCGGAGCGGATCGAAGAGGTGGCTCGAATGCTCGCCGGAGAGACGATCACCGACGCAGCGCGAGAGAATGCGAGGGAAATGATCGCGGGAGCGTGAGGGGGAAGTTGTTTACAGGATGGGCAGGATAGGCAGGATAAATTGCTAGTGCGGCCCGTGAAAACATCTCGTTGATCGTGTCTATCCTGTTCGAAAGGGATCTTTACAGGATAGACAGGATAGGCAGGATAAATTGCTCGTGCGGAATGTGAATACATCATGTTGATCCTGTATATCCTGTTTTAGGGATCTTACAGGATGGGCAGGATAGTAATGCTATTCGCTATCTGATCTTCAGTATCTTGTTGATCCTGTATATCTGTTTGAATTCAAATGGCTTCAGAGGTTATAGCAAAGGTAATTCGCGGCGAGACGGTCGAATCCGTGCATCGAGGGCATTTGATCGTCTTGGACGGCGACGGGCAAACGGTGCTTTCGGCGGGCGAACCGTCGACGGTGACCTTCACCCGTTCCGCGGCGAAACCCTTTCAGGCGGTGCCGCTCTTGAAGAGCGGCGCGGCGGAGGCCTTCGAGTTTTCGGATGAGGAGGTGGCTCTTGCCTGCGGCTCGCACTCCGGCGAAGGCCGGCACATCCGCGTTGTGCAGCTGATGCTGGAGCACACCGGCCTTTCGGAAGCGCATCTGCGGTGCGGCGCCCATTTGCCCTTCGACGAAAAAGAGGCGGAGCGGATGCAGCGCGAGGGCGAACATCCGACACAGCTGCACAACAATTGCTCGGGCAAGCACGCGGGAATGCTGGCGGTGGCGAAACACTTAGGCGAGGACCTCGCGACGTATGACGAAGCGTCGCATCCCGTGCAGCTTGCGATCCTGGATGCGGTATCGCTTTTGACCGGCGTCGCCGAACGCGACATCGCGATCGCGGTCGACGGTTGCGCCGCCCCGAATTTTGCGCTGCCTCTTGCGGCGATGGCCCGTGGGTTTATGAGCCTGATCCGGCCGCCGGAGAGCTTTGATGCGGCGACGCGTGCCGCGGCGGAGCGCATCGTCAACGTTATGGCCAGGTTTCCCGAACTGGTCGGGGGAACGGACCGGCTGGATACGATATTGATGCAGGCCGCCGAGGGGCGGATCATCTCGAAGATCGGAGCCGAGGGCATTTGGCTCTGCGGCGTGTTGCCGAGCGACCATTACCCCACAGGCCTCGCTATCGCTCTCACGGTCGAGGACGGCGACGACCGCCGCGCCCGCCCGGTGACAGCCGTAGCCGTGCTTAAACGCTTGGGCATTTTGCCGGACGACGCGTTCCCCGAGCTTTCGCCGATGCCGGTGAAGAACCGAAGAGGTGATGTTGTGGGAAGAGTAGAGGCGGTTTTGTGACCCTTAGAGAGGAGCCATGTTTAATAATTTCATCCGCAGCCGCTTTGCCTTTGTGGTTATGTACTGCATCGCAGTACCTTTTGTCTGCGCCCAGGTGAATGCTGCTCACGATTTCTGGGCCGGGCGGGACGTTATCGTCGATCCGGATCCGAAGGCAGCGAAAGTGCGGATCGGCATCTGGGACAGTGGGGTGAATCCCGAACTGTTTCGTGACCGATGGGCCATAAACGCTGATAAAGAACTGATTCTTCGCGGATACGATGCATTCAAGAACCGGCAAGATACCGCGATGGCGGTCTTGCCGGAAACGATCCTGGCAAAACGTAAGCAATTAGATCAGGACCTGCGAGCGTTCGATGACATCGACAGCGGATTAGACAGCCCCGCGGCAAGACAAATGATAGAACGGCTCAAAACGATGTCTGAAGCTGAGGAGCGAGAGTTTGACCTGGCCATTGGCCGCTGGAGCGGTTATGCCCACGGCACTGCGGTCGCGGACATTGCGCTTTCGGGGCATGGAACAGCCGAGATAATAGTGGCACGGATGGAGTGGTGGCACGGTTCGCCTCCCGTTCCATGCTGGAGCAAAGAACTTGCTGATAAGGAGGCAGTCTCGATAGGGGATCTTCTCAAGTTTCTCGTTGACAACGGAGCGAGGGTCGTCAATATGTCTTGGGGCCGCTATGAGCGAAGCTATCTCAGCAACCTGAGTGCGTGTGCACCGGACATGGCCGAAAGCGAGCGAAAAGCGCTTGCACGTTACACCGTAGAAAAGATCAGAGGTGTATTGATCGATGGGATGCGGGCTTCCCCGAATGTGCTATTTGTGGCCGCAGCGGGAAATGCTGCTATCACCGTTGAGGAAGCAAATCCCGCAACCCGGTTCACGCTGCCGAATTTTATTTTGGTCGGAGCGGTCGACGAGGTGGGCAAGGCCGCCGATTTCACGAACACGGGCCCTGAAATAACGATCTATGCCAATGGCCGCCGAATTCCCGCGCGTCTGCCCGGAGGCGAGACCTCATACCCGTCGGGGACTTCGATGTCGACGCCGATCGTTGCGAATGCAGCAGCAAAACTGCTGTCGGTTAACCCAAATCTCAGTGGGGCCGAGATGAAAAGGATATTAGAAACCACTGCCGACAAAAACCCGGATGGACTGCCTCTTCTTCACACTGCCAAGGCTGTTAAAGCCGCGCGTGGAAAAGTCGCGCGCTCAAGCAAGTAATGCGACCGGTGAAGAATCGGAGAGGGGATGTTGTGGGGAGAGTGGAGTGTGCTAATGAAACAATGTTCGGATTTGGAATATCCACACGCCGGTGCCTCCGAATCAGGAGCGCAGACCGATCGAGCCGAATTACTTACGGCAATCGAGAAGGGTGAGGAAGCGATCAAAGAAGGCCGCATGCTTTCTCACGAAGAAGCGCGGGAACGGATGTCGCGCTGGCTAAGGGATGAATCACTTGGGGAGGCATAGCCTCCACATCTTCGAGCAGCTGGCCGGAAAAGCAGAACTTCTCCGCTCGGCGATGTAATCGATTGGTGGACCTTTTCGCTCAGTGATGGGTGGCGGCACTGATCAAGAATGAAAATGGCGAGAGAGCTTTCGGATGCTATCGAAGGGCTGTATGAGGCCTTTGCGGATGTTCCGAAACCGGTGGGGATTGCGGCTTGCACGCATTGTATTACCGAGAACGAGATCTCGATCTTGCTTGAGAAGCCGCTTCGGGAACTTTCGAGTGAAGACCTTTCGGCGTATGCGTCGTCGGCTTTCTTGACGGCCGGCGACGTCGAGGACTATCTTTACTTTCTCCCGCGAATCCTTGAGCTATCAGCCACTGATGACTCGTGGTGGCCCGATATCGCGGTCACCGGGAGGGCGATCAAAAATACTGAGCCGGACAATTGGCCGGAGCACCGGCGTACGGCATTGGCGGGATTCTTTAAGGCGGTGATCGCGGATCTCATCGAGCGTGAAAAGTACGGGATGATTGACGACTGGATGTGCAGTGCAGGGCGGGCCGGAATCGATGTCGGTCCATTCTTAGAAGTGATAGAAACCGACAGGGCCGCGGTGCTTGTGTTTTGGGAAGAAAACGCAGGTAAGCTCGACGAAGGCAAATTGGCAAACGAATTCTGGGACCTGCCCAACGAAGAGCACGACAAGATCGTCCGCTGGTTCAACTCGCCCAGGATCAACATGATCTATGCCGAGGCATACGGGTATCGGACGTATAAATGAAAGATGAGAGATCGTGCAGGAAGTTCATTTCGGAATAAGTGACAAGTGATAACTGAGAAGTGAAAACTCCGATCCCCGGCGGTCAGAGATTTTCCGCTCGGTGAATGGTTGAAATCAGGTTTAGTACAGCTTCCAGTTATCAGCTTCCAGTTTCCAGCAAGAGAAAAACTAGATCACGTACCGGCCTGGCCGTAGAGGCGTTTGAAGTCGTCGCGGCCGAAGGCGCGGTCTAGCCATAGGTTCGTCAGCTTTTCCTGGACGCTGTTGGCACGCAGGCGGTCGTTGAGGTTTTTGAAGTCAACGAAGTCGAGGTGCTGGTCCTGGTTAAAGCACGAGAAGACGAAAAACTCTTCGCCGGTGTGCGGGTTGACGTGACGCTGCAAGCATTGTGCGCAGACCTCTTTCATCATGCATTGCATCGGCGAATTTATTGACCCGATGGCGACGTGCTGCGGGTTCAAGAATGGCGCGAGCGTTGTGTGGCGCGCCTCGCGGACGCCGTTCATCATGCGGTCTGAACCGATGGCGATGATGCGGTCGACCTCGTTCAGTTCAACGGTGCGCTGGCCGAGGTGGCCGTCGGCGTATGCGACCATTGCCTGGACGATATTGCCGCGCCAGTGTGCGTCCTGCGGCCGGGCCGGGGCGATCTCGTCGCCGAAATCCGTCGCCCAAATGACCTGGTCGGTCGCGTTCTCGATCTCTTCGCGTTTGAACAGGTCGCTGCCGTTCCGGTAACCGGCAAAATAGATCACCTTGTTGTTGGCATCGCGAAGAGCCTTGGCGATCGAGAAGAGCACGGCGTTGCCGAGGCCGCCGCCGGCCAGCAGAACCGTCTCGTTCTGCGGGATCTCGGTCGGCGTGCCGGTCGGTCCCATTACCAGCACCTCTTCTCCCTCTTTGAGCAGCGAGCAAAGACGTGATGACGTGCCCATTTCGAGGACGATCATCGAAAGCAGTCCCGCCTCTTCATCCACCCAGGCGCCGGTCAGGGCAAGGCCCTCCATCAGCAGCCGCGTGCCGTCGACGACGGGTGCGGACGTCTCAAAATTTTGCAGGCGATAGAACTGGCCGGGCTCGAATTTACGTGCCTGGAGCGGTGCCTTGACGATGACATCCACGATGGTCGGCGTCAGGCGAATGACCTTGACGACATAGGCGCGGAGCTGATCGTCGAGCGTGGCGACGAGCTTGTCAAAGATGGCGTCCTTTTCAGGCTGAGGCAGCGGGCCGCGGTCCGCCAGCTCTTTAGTAAAGAGCGAGGCTACGTGGGGATATCCATGCTTGGCGGATGCCATTGCCTTCACAACGTTCCCGGCATATTGTGGGTGGTTGTCCCCGTAATACGAAATGAACCTGCCGTCGCTCGTGTAAGAGGTGAAAAATCCTGCCTCGTCCTTCTCTGCCGGACGGATCGCGATCTCACCGCTTTCCTGACCTTCGGCGACATAGGGTTTGAAAAACTGCCGCCATTCATCTAGCTCAAATGTGCCGGGCTTTTCCTTTTCGTAAATGACGTTGGGCGAGGTGCCCGCCGCGACGCATACGGTGCGTGCCGGGAACTCGTGAATATCGCCGGTGTTCTCAAATTTGCCGGTATCTGCGTTGTAGTTGAGACGCTCAAATTTGAGGGCGCTGACCGCTCCGTATTGATCCGGCACGGCCTCGGTCGGGGTCATGCATTCGACAATATTGATGCCCTCTTCGAGCGCCTTCTGTACCTCTTCGTGATTCAGCCGGTACGCGGGCGAATCCTGGAGCCGCTTGCGGTAAACGAGCGAGACGCCGCCCCACGAGCGTACCAGCGAGACAAGGTCGGGGGTTTCGCCGGCGGCCGCCGCGCGGGCCTTTTCGGCGCGGACCTGACGGCCGTGATCGAGGAATCCCTCGAGAACGCCGCGCTCCTCTTCATCAAATTTTGCTAGCGTCGCCTCTTCGCCGAATTCGGCGGCGACCTCTTCAAACTTCGCCAGCATCTTTTCAACCTGGACCGGGTAGTAGGCGAAAAGCTCGGTCGCTGTGTCGATGCCCGTCAGGCCGCCGCCGATAACAACGGCGGGCAGGCGGACCTGCAGATTCGATAGCGTGTCTTTTTTGAATGCACCGGTCAATTGCAGAGCCATCAGGAAGTCCGATGCCTGACGAATCCCGCGAATGAGGTTGTTCTTCATCGGGACGATCGTCGGCCGTCCGGCGCCGGTGGCGATGGCGATGTGGTCAAAGCCGTAATCCCAGGCGTCTTCAATGGTTAGCGTACCGCCGAAACGGACTCCGCCATAGGCACGGAACCGCTTACGGCGCGATAGCAGGAGCTGGACCATCGTCAGGAAGTTCTTGTCCCAGCGGACGGTGATGCCGTATTCGGAAACGCCGCCGAAGCCGGAGAGTATGCGCTCATCGAGCTCCTCGGTGATCTCATCGAGGTCGCGGATCGGCTTGGGGCAAACGGCCCCGAGATCGCCGGTCCACTCGGTCGGCAGAGGTTCGATCTTAAGCCCGTCGATACCGACGACGCCGAAGCCCTCGTTCAACAGGTACTGTGCCAGTGTGTACCCCGCGGGCCCCAGGCCCACGACCATGACGTTCTTGCCGTTGTAGGGCAGAGCGTAGGGCCGCTTGGCGTTGAGCGGATTCCAGCGCGTCAGCAGGCTGTAGATCTCAAAGCCATAGGGCATGGCGAGAACATCGGTCAACGTTGCCGTTTCGGCGAGCGGGATGTTGACGGGCTCCTGCTTCTGGAAGATGCAGCCCTTCATACAATCGTTACAGATGCGGTGGCCGGTGCCGGCGCACATCGGATTGTCTATCGTGACCAGGGCGAGCGAACCGATCGGGTCGCCCTGCCCCTTGAGCAGGTGCATCTCAGAGATTCGTTCGTCGAGCGGGCAGCCCTCGGTCTTGATGCCGAGCGGGTTCCGCTTGGGCGTGCCGTCAGGTTCGCGCAGCCCGATCGAGCAGCCGTCCTTCGACCGCTCGTGACAGATCATGCAGTAATCGATCTCGTAGAGAGCGTCGCGCATCGTGCCGCGGTCGTCGGTGAGCTTAAAGCCGACGCGGCGGCGCATATCCTCATCGCGGCCGCGCATGACGTTCTCAAGTTCGGGCTCGGAGCGGATGAGCTGAACGAGCGATTGATAGTCGAGAGCGTGCGGCACCTTAAACGCCTTCCAGCGGCGTTCCTTTTTATAAAACTCGATGGCGGACCATGCTTCGACGATGCCGAGCGCCGTCTTAACGGTCAACAGTTCGCCCGTGACGTCGCCGGCCTTGAGGACGTAGTCGGCAAAGACCCCGCCGAAGGGGCGGTCCTTTAGCTTTTCGTACGCACGCGAAATGTTGGCGACGGTCTCGCGGACGGAGGCGGTCGGCTCATCGCCTTTAGTGAGAGCTTCGTCAGCCTCGATCAGTTTCGCGGCCATGGTGGCGATGCCGAGCTCCTCGTCATATACGAGCGTGAAATCGAACGCATTGTTCCGCAGCTCGGTGACCGCCATCGTGAGCGCGGCCCGGTCGAGGGCAGCGGCCTGGTCGGGCTTGTAGGTCTTTGCCGCACGTCGCTGGACGAAGAACTTGTATTTCCATATCGGGTTTTGTTCGAGTATGGCCCGCTCCATCTCTTCTTTTTCGGCGGACACGCGGAAGAGGCGGGCCACGAAATCTGACAGTAGCGGTGCAGCGTCGGTAAGTATCTGGGATTCGACACGGCGCTCGATGCCGAAGCCATGCGACGCTATGTACTTGTCGAGGGCCTCGCCGGTCACGGGCTGCTTTTCGCGAACCTCGGCGTAGAATTTTTCGGCAAGCTCTTTGAGCTTTACTGCATCAAACAGGTCAGAATAGTTAAAACCGGGTACACCGAGCTCGAAATCAAATTTGTTCGGATCCTGGACCCTTTCGGAAATTGCGGTCATATGGTCGTCTATTTCAGTTTTACTGAACTTTAAGGCAAACATTAATGATACCACCCGCCGGAGGGGCAAAACAAAGCCATCGCCCGTGTGTAAAGACGCAAGTCAGCGGGCGAGAGCGGACCGGCCGCAGCGAATATTTGGTGAAAAACGAGCTAAAATATGATATAAAGCAGGTTCGCCCGTTTTTTGCGGCGCTCACCGGCGCACCCTGGGTTCAATTGCAGTATGGAACAAGATCAGCGGCTGACGCCGTTACATAAATCGGCCGACTCACCGGTCGCCCACACGGATCAATATGCGGGATATTCGCCCCTTTATGACGAGGTCGTCATCGAGGGACGGCGGAATATTCGCCAGTATTTCAACATCGTTTACAAGCGGCTCCCGATCATTTTGGCACTGACGTTGATAGTAACGGCGGCGGCGGCCTTTTATATGTACCGCCAGCCGACGATCTATTCGTCGAACGTGCAGCTCGTGATCGAGCCGCGAAAGCCGAAGGTAACGTCAAAGGACGCGATCAATATCAACTTTGGCAACGACGTAAATTATTACAATACGCAGTTGCAGCTGCTCGGATCGAGCGAGCTGAAAGAGCGGGTGATCACGGAACTGGGCCTTTATCGCGACCCGAACTTGCTGGGCGACAGCAACCGCGGGTTCTTTTCGATGTTCTCAAGCGATTCTGAGGAAACACCGGCGGGAACCTTGCCGGTCGTTTCTGACCCCGTCGCGTCGGCCGGACCTGTCGTGCTCTCGCCTGAAGAGGAAAGCCGCGTGAGCCGGTACGCGCGAGCCTTCAGTCTCTCTGTGCAGCCTGTCGAGCGGACCAACCTCGTGAATCTCAACGTTACGACGCGGTACAAAGAGCTGGCTCCGGTCGTGGCTGCGAAATTGGCAGAGGAATTCAGAGACCAGGACCGCGAACGCGAAATGCAGGGCGCAAGACTCGCGGCGGAGAACCTCGCCGCCTCCATCGACCAGCTTCAACAGACGATCGTTGAGCAAGAAGCCGAGCTGATCGCGAAGATGCGCGACAGCAACCTGCCGCTTCAGGAAAAAGGCCAGGACCTGGCGGCGGCCCGTCTGGGTTCGTTGAGCGACACATGGCTCCGTGCGATGGAAGCACGCCGTCAGCTCGAGGGCCGTTATACGGCGGCGATGGCAGCGAGCGCCCGCGGCGAGGGGATGAACATCCCGGACCTCTACGAAAATAAGATCTTTCAGGATACGATGCGCCTGAACACTGAGCGAAAGGCGAAGCTGCAGGACGACATCAGAACGATCGACAAGCAGATCCAGGCGGCTGAGACCGAGAAGGCGGAATTACTTGTCCGCTACACGCCGGAGTACCCTGAGGTTCAAAAGGTCGAGGAACGCATCGCGACCCTTCGCGAGCAGCGGGCGAATACCGAGACCGAGGTTTCGACGATCATCGAGCGGGACCAGAAGAAGATCGAAAAAGAGGCTGTGGGCGGCGCATTAACTTCACTCAATGCTCAGCTGCAGGCAAAACGGCGGGAAGAGGCGGCAGCCTTAGCCGCTTATGAGCGCGAATCGGCGCTGGCAAACCTGCAGGGCCAGGCCCAAACGGAGCTGACCACGCTCAAGCGCAAGATCGAATCGAATCGGAGAATGCTTGATGACTACACCGCTGGACTCAAGCAGCAGGAGTTGGCGATCAGCACCGAGGCCCCGGATAATATCAAGATAGCGAGCGAGGCGTCGCAGGCAAGCGTTGTCGGGCCGCAGCGTAACCGAAATATATTTGTTGCTTTCCTGCTATCGCTGGCGGCGGGCGTGGGGCTCGCATTCCTGCTGGATTATCTCGACGATTCGGTCAAGACTTCCGAGGATATCGGCCGGCATCTGGGGCTGCCGACACTGGCGCTAATTCCCCATTACTTCGGTTCGGAAAAGCGGAGGTTAAAGCTTGCTGCGGCTAACGGCAACGGCAATGGCGGCGGCGGGCCGTCAACCAGCCTGATCACGCTCGAAGAACGCAATTCGCCGATGGCCGAGGCCTACCGGCACCTGCGTACATCGCTGCTGTTCTCTTCGGCCGGGAAACCGCCGCAATCGATCCTGGTGACGTCATCGCAGCCATCTGAGGGTAAGACGACGACGGCGATCAACACGGCGATAACGCTGGCGCAGTCGGATGCAGAGGTGATCATTATAGACTGTGACCTCCGGCGCCCGCGGCTGCACAACCATTTCGAGCTGGATAACACGCAGGGCCTGACGAACTATCTGTCGGGCGAGCGGAACACGCAGAACCTGATCAAGACCTGCCGCGACCTCCCGCGATTGAAGGTGATCACGAGCGGGCCGATACCGCCGAACCCGGCTGAGCTTTTGAGCTCGAACGAGATGCGGAACCTGCTGCAATTCTTGCGGGGCAAATACAAGCACATCATTATCGATTCGCCGCCGGCGATCTCGTTTACGGATGCGGCGATCCTTGCGACCCAAGTCGACGGGGTTGTGCTGGTGGCGATGGCGGGCAAGAGCTCGCTGCACCTGATGCGGCGCTTCAAGCAGCGGCTCGCAAATCTGGGGGCGCGAATCTACGGCGTGGTGCTCAACGGTATCAAGTCCGGCTCGATCGAATACGAATATTACGGAACGGGATATTACGACTATTACAAGGCGGCCGAGTCTGACGATTCGACTCCCGTAATGGGCGAGGAAGAGATCTTCAGGGATATGAAACGGTAGGCGAGGCCTTTTGTTTCGCGGTAAGCGGCGGCTCAGGCTGCCGCTTTTTTCATTTCAGAGGTGATGAAACGCTCGAGAGCGTGCTTCCAACCGGGGAGTGGCTTTAGGCCGAGCGTATCGGCTCGCTTGCAGGCGAGGCGTGAGTTGAGCGGGCGGGGGGCGGGACGGCTGAGCTGATCGCTTTTTACGGATTCGATGAGGCCTTTGTCATAGCCGCCGATCTCACAAACTGCCTCGGCGAACCCGAGATACGTCGTACCCATGCCAGAGTTGGTAACGTGAAAGATGCCGGTGTGCGGCAGTTCGGCGAACTCGCGAAGACGAACTGCGAGGTCTTCGGCAAATGTCGGCGTGCCGTGCGCATCCGAGATCGCCTTTATATTGCGGCCTTCAGCGAGCAAGCGGTGCATCACACTCAAAAAATTCGTTCCGCCGGCGCCGTAGATCCACCCGGTACGGACGATCACAGCGTCGGGGTTTGCATCCGCCACGCGAAGTTCCCCTTCGTACTTTGAACGGGCATAAACGCCCTGCGGCGAGGGCAGGTCGTCCTCGGTATAGAACCCATCTTTTGTTCCGTCAAAAACGTAATCGGTCGAAATGGTGACAAATTTTGCGGATGCCTCACGGCATGCGGCGGCGAGATGAGCGGGCCCGTCAGCATTGGCGCGATACGAGAGTTCCTCGTTCGATTCGGCACCATCGACGTCAGTGTACGCGGCGCAGTTTATGACAGCGTCGGGTTGATGGCCGCGGATGGCGCTATCGACAGCGTCGCGGCCGGTTATGTCGAGATCGGTTCGGGCTAGGGCGGTGACGTCGTCGCCAAGCGACGCGCAGTGCCGAGCGACCGCGCCGGCGACCATCCCATTCGCACCTGTTATCAGGATCTTCATCTTGCGGTCTCAAGGCGGGCACCGTACATCGATTCGTAGTACTTGCGATAATCGCCGCTGCGAATATGGTCGACCCAGGATTGATTCCCGCGGTACCAGCGGATCGTGTTTTCGAGGCCCTCTTCCCAGGTCGTGAGCGGACGCCAGCCGAGTTCCGTCTCAGCCTTTACCGGGTCGATCGCATAACGGCGATCGTGGCCAAGCCGGTCGGTGACATATTTGATCAGCGAGTGCGGTTTGCCGAGGGCGTCGAGCAGCGCGGTTACCACCTCAAGGTTGCGGCGCTCGTTGCGAGCACCGATGTTATATACCTCGCCGGGGCGGCCGTTCTTATATGCCAGCCAGACGGCACGGCAATGGTCATCGACGTAGATCCAATCGCGGACGTTCTGCCCGTCGCCGTAGACCGGAAGCGGCTCGTCGTTCATCGCGTTGGCGATCATCAGCGGGATCAGCTTTTCGGGAAACTGCCGCGGGCCGTAGTTGTTGCCGCAGCGGGTGATCACAGCCTCGACGCTGTGCGTTTCGCGGGCCGCTCGGACGATCAGCTCGGCAGCTGCCTTTGACGCGGCATAGGGCGAATTGGGCTCAAGCGGGGATGACTCAGTGAAATATGCCTCATCGTCCTCGGGGAGCGAACCCATCACCTCGTCGGTCGAGACCTGCACAAAGCGGCGGACGCCCTTGGCGCGGGCGGCGTCGAGCAGGACCTGCGTACCGATGATGTTCGTGCGAAGAAATTCGTCGGCGGACTCGATACTGCGATCAACGTGCGATTCGGCAGCGAAGTTGACGATGGCGTCGCAGCTTTGCGGGACCGCTTCCAATACGGCCGTGCGGTCACAGATGTCGCCCTTGATAAAGGTGTGGCGGGCCGGGTCAAGACCCGTGAGATTTTCAGGATTGCCGGCATAGGTCAGTGCGTCGTAATTGACGATCTCGACGCCCTCATCCTCGGCAAGGGCAAGGCGAATGAATGCGGAACCGATAAATCCGGCACCGCCGGTTACAAAAAGCGTTGTCATAAATACAGGGAGCCTCAGCGATCAGTGTCGCGCATCCGTTCCAGGATCATCGCGGCATATTTCTTCGGCGAATCGATGTCGTCGAGGATAATCTTCGTCGCGTCCTCGCTGGCGTTATCGATCATTATATCGCCATAGCCGAGCATTCGCTGGAAAAAAGTAGAGGTGACGGTGACATCCTGAACCCGGCGGAGCGGGATGTTCTGGGTCGTTCGCGAGATCAGCCCGCGATCGATCTCGATCATCGCATCGGTCAGCGTATAGCGGATGAGCTTTTTGCGGATGTGATAGAGCGCGGGGATGATAAGCAGGATCATACCCAACACCACCGCCAGTATGGGCGGCACGGCGGGCACAAAAACGCTTAGAAAAGCGACGAGGAAAAATGCCCCGATTATCGCGATCAGATAGCCGACCAGGACGAATTTTATCGTCGGCGATATCGAGAAGACGGGCGGCGCGGCCGTCGCGGGAGAGGTTTCGGGCCGCTTTGCCACGCGGGTCTCCTCTTCGTCCTCAAACTGACGGCCGCATTTGTAGCAAAACGCGGCGTCATCCGGGTTGTCTTTTCCGCAGCGGGTACAGAACATATCGGCTAAAGTGAACTTTCGGAAATGATACAGGAAAGCGGGAAAAAGAAAAAAGCGGCCCGCCTGATTTGAGGGCCGCAAATGAAGAAGCGAGGGTGGAGAGAATCGGTTATTGACTGACCAGCATCATCTTGCCGTCGGGCAAGCGGACGGTCAGCGGCATCGCCTCGAGAACCGTGAGCGGAGGCGATTGTTTTTGTTCGGCATCGGCCGCGGTTTGAGCGGCGACGGTTCGCGGATTTGAGATCGTGTTGTAGCGTGCCCCGATGCGGCGGACGTATTCGCGGGTCTCGCGATAGGGCGGGACCTGGCGGCCGTACTTGAGGACGGCACCCTCGCCGGCGTTATACCCGGCAAGCGCGAGGACGACGTCCTGGTCAAAGAAGTCCAGCAGCCAGCGCATATAACGAACGCCGGCCTCGATGTTCTGTTTCGGGTCGTAGATCTTTGTCACGCCGAACCGGCGGGCGGTCGCGGGCATCAACTGCATCAGTCCGCTGGCCCCTTTATGCGAACGTGCACGCAGCTTGAACGACGATTCCTGGTGCATCTGGGCGTAGATCAGCAGAGGGTCGATGCGGTATTTGCGGCTTGATTCGACGATGTATTTGTCGTGAAGCTCGTTACCGGTCGTGAAGCCGCGCAGCGTGGTGTTCGTGCCCATGATGACACGTGTGCTCGCGGTCGGGGTTACATAACGCCTGGAGGCGGCGGCGTTTGTTTTCGGCGTGCTGTCGACGACCTCGACCACCCACTTGCCGCCGCGGCGGACGCGGCGCGTCTTTGGCGGAGCCGGCGGCGGAGCCGGTACATAGACCGTGACGCCGTTCGTGCGGTCAAAATTATCAAAGGTGCGGGGGCCGCTGTTCTGCGCGAGCGAAGCCGTCGCGGGGATAAGGAGGAGGGATAGGGTCAGAAGGTATCTCATTACTATGCGGAGAGGGCCAAGAAGGAGGCTTGCGAGAATCAGAAAAAGCCCGCAAATAATATAAATTGCCAATCGGTACGAGTGTCCAATAAAGGTGAACAAACACAAACAATGTTTGTCATTAAAAGCATAGCATACCGGAGCCGAATTTGGGAAGCATTTGCCCGCGCAAAGGTTTAGCGCGGCGGGCGATTTTCAGTTAAGCTAATCGCGATGCTCTATATCTCACAGGTGCTGGGCCAGCCGATCGTCGATGCCCGCGGCGAACAGATCGCCACGATCAGCGACGTCCTGGTCCGTTATGGGTCGGACGACTATCCGCCGGTGATCGGGGTGGTCGCGCGGCTGCGTCGGCGAAACTTCTTCATTCCCCAGCGGAACATCGTCGAATTTGGTGAAAAGGGCGTGCGGATGGGCTCTTCAAAGCTGGACCTGACGCCGTTTGACCGGCGAGAGGGCGAGGTACTCTTGGGCAAGGACGTGCTTGATAATCAGTTGATCGACGTGGACGGAAAACGCGTTGTGCGGGTCAATGACGTTCAGCTTATCGGGCACGGAAGGGCCTGGCGCGTCTCAGGAGCGGATGTCAGCCTGCAGGGGTTTTTGCGGCGGCTGATGCCGAAGGGTTTTTACGGCAGCAGCAAGATCGTCGAGGTCCTTGATTGGGCGGACGTCGGTTATCTGGCGACGGATACGGCGACGGCGACGGTGCAATTGAAATCTTCAAAAGACAAGCTCTCGCGGCTCCACCCCGTCGAGATCGCCCATTTGGCAGAGACGCTTTCGCCCATACACAGGACCGAGGTCGTCGAGAGCCTTGATAATGAGATCGCGGCCGACACGCTCGAGGAGATGTCCACCGAGGCACAGGCGCGGATCCTCGAAGAGATGGAGAAAGAGCGTGCGGCGGACATCTTGGAAGAGATGTCGCCGGACGATGCGGTCGATGTGCTCGGCGAGCTTTCGGAAGAAAAGGCACAGGAGCTTTTTGATCTGATGGAAGAGGCCGAGAAGGCGGACGTCGCCGAGCTGATGAATTTCGAGCACGACACGGCCGGCGGGCTTATGACCACGGAATTTGTTGTATTCCCGAAGGATCTGACGGTGGGCGAGACCATCGCCGGGCTCAGAGAGATGGCCGAGACGCCGAACATGATCTATTACCTCTACGTCGTTGAAAGCGAGGGGTCGTGGAAATTGTGCGGGCTGATAAGCCTCAGGAGCCTGATATTGGCGGACCCGACGCGAACGCTCGAAGAGGTGATGCGGACGGATTACAGGACGGCGCACACCGGGGATTCGGCGGAAGAGGTAGCGCAGACGATATCGGAATACAACCTGCTGGCGCTGCCGGTGGTGGATGATGAAGGGGACATCGCGGGCATCGTGACGGTCGATGATGCGATGGAACTTCTCCTGCCAAGGGGATATCAGCGGCGGCTGCCCAGAGTTTTTGCATAATGACTGAAACCGCTTTATGGTCAGCGGCGTATAACCAGAGCAACTAAAAGGCGTTTTTAGCCGTAATTGATAGAATTGCAATAGTTCAACGACAAAGGAGTTAATACGATGAAGGGAAAGATCTTTGGAACCATCGCCCTGCTTGCGATGATGATTTTTGTTGCTCACCCCGGTTTTGCACAGTCGGACAAGTTTTCGGTCGGCCAGACTCTTGATGATTTCACTTTGGCCGCGACGGACGGCAAGGACCACTCCTTTAACAGCCTGCGCGGAAAGAACGGCACGGTCCTGATCTTTTTGTCGGCACAGTGCCCGGTGGTGAAGGCATATGTCGACCGGATCAACGAGCTGACCGAAGCCTATAAAGCAAAAGGGATCAGCTTTGTCGGGATAAACTCGAACAACCGCAATGCGGAATCGCTCGAGTGGGTCACGTCGGATGCGGCCGAGCGGTACACGTTTCCGATGCTGATCGACACGGGCAACGTGATCGCGGACAAGCTGGGAGCGACGGTAACGCCCGAGGTATATTTCTTTGACGCGAATAACAAACTGCTCTATCACGGGGCGATCGACAACGACCGCTCGGGCAGGAACATCGAGCATCAGTTTTTGAAGACGGCGTTCGATTCGGCACTTGGCGGCGGAACGATCGAGACGACGCGGACCAATGCCTTCGGTTGTGAGATCAAGCGGATGGCCGGCAAGTAGAGCGGTAAATGATGAAAGTGTTTTATCGAATTGGGGCGGCGGCGGCATTGGCCTGCGCCGCCCTGATATTCACTCTGCCGGCGAACGGGCAGACGGTGAAGAAGATCGACGGCGAAGAATTTAAACGGGTGATGACGCCGGCGGGGCGGCCGCTGCTGGTCAATTTCTGGGCGACGTGGTGTGAGCCGTGCCGCGAGGAATTTCCGGCGTTGGTAAAACTCGACGCTGAATACGAGGGCCGGGTCGATGTGATCACCGTTAGCCTTGATTTTGAAGAAGAACTGACGACGGGCGTGCCAAAGTTTCTCAAGGAAATGAAGGCGACGATGCCGACCTACCTGCTGGTGACCGCGGATGAGACGGCGGCGATCGCGGCGGTCTCAAAAGAATGGAGTGGCGGGCTGCCGTTTACCATCTTGATCGCGGCGGACGGGTCGACCGCCTATTCCAGACAGGGGCTGATCAAGTTCGAAAAAGTGCGGGATGAAAT
>JAEWBM010000194.1 GCA_023391155.1 Acidobacteriota bacterium | reverse complement strand
ATTTTCTCGACCACGGCGTTGAGCATATTAAGCCAATGATGCTAAAGGATGTTGCCGAAGACATCGGTATGCATCTTTCGACGATCTCGCGGGTCGTAAATCGCAAGTACGCGCATACGCCGCAAGGGGTGATCGAGCTCCGACGCTTCTTTAGCGAAGGAATGATGAACGAGGACGGCGAAGAGGTTTCGACACGGATCCTAAAGCTCAGGATCAAGAAACTGATCGAAGAGGAAGATACGAAAAAACCGTACACCGACGAGGCGATAGTCAAGATACTTAGCAAAGAGGGCGTAAAGCTTTCTCGCCGTACGGTCGCAAAATACAGAGATCAGATGAACATTCCCGGCTCACGGGAGAGAAAAACTGTAATTTAACTTACGCATAAAGCGCTTTGGAACTAAGGGGGAACTTATGAAATTTGAGTATACGGGCAGGCACATTGAGGTGACGCCCGCACTGAAGGCCCACGTTGAAGAGCATTTTGCCCGGATAGACCACCTGTTCAAGGGCAAGCCCGCTTCGGCCCATGTGATCATCGAAGTCGAACGCGGCCGCCACCGGTCGGAGATAATCGTCAAGTGGCGCAATGAGGTGCTCAACGCTACGACCACGAATTCGGACATGTACCTTTCGCTGTCGCAGTCCATCGACAAGATCGAAAAACAGGTCCTCAAGCTAAAGAACAAAATAATCGACAAATCGCACAAGGCTAAGAAAGCCGGCACCATCGCCGACGCCGCGACCGCTGTCGCTCCCGCCCCGAACGGCCCGCGAATAATCAAGACACGCAGATACGCGGTAAAGCCGATGACCGCCGAAGAGGCCGCGATGCAGCTCGATGGCGACCCGCTTGGGTTTTTGGTTTTCCGTAACGCCGATAATGAGCGGGTCTCGGTACTTTATTCACGCAAGGACGGAAACTATGGCCTGATCGAACCATGAACCACCAGCCGCCTACCGCGGGATCCGACAACAAGAGCCTCTCGATCCGGCGTTTCGTAGATAATGTCCCGGCGGAACTCGGCATTGAGGTGCTTGCCGGCTCAGACGGGCTCGAAACAAAATTCATCAACTCTGAGCGGATCCAGAAACTCGGGCTCGCGCTCTCCGGCTTTCCGGACTACATTCATCTCGGCCGCATACAGATGTTCGGGAAAAGCGAGCTTTCCTACCTCAACAGCCTCGAAGGCCCTGCTCGCTCTGAAGCAATAGAAAATATACTGGTTGAGAACGTTTCCTGCATTCTGGTGACCAAAGCGCTTGAACCGCCCGGGGAGCTGATCGACATGTGCCAACGGTCGTCGGTGCCTCTTTTGCGGACACCGGCCGTCAGTTCGAAGGCGATCGGCATCATCACCGAATTTCTTAATGAACAGCTTGCTGCTGAGGTCACCATCCACGGAGTGCTGATGGAAATGTTCGGCCTTGGCGTCCTCGTGCTTGGCGAATCGGGTATCGGGAAATCGGAATGCGCTCTTGACCTAATCTCTCGCCATCACCGGCTTGTGGCCGATGACTCGATCCGTATAAAACGGGTTGGCCAGCGGCTCGAAGGTGCCTCGCCCGATCTGACATTTGAGCATCTCGAGATCCGCGGCCTGGGCATCATCAATGTGCGACAGCTCTTCGGGGTCTCGTCGATCTGCCGTTCGATACCCGTTGCTCTTTGTATCGAGCTTAAGAAATGGAACGACGGCGATTCGCATGAGCGGATCGGATTCGGCACAGGGACCGCTCCGAAAGAGATCCTCGGGATCTCCATACCGCGGTTCATTCTCCCCGTCCGCCCCGGCCGAAACCTGGCGATCCTGTTCGAGACTGCTGTAAAGCTCTTTCTGCTTCGAGATGAGGGTTACGATGCAGCACGTGAATTGGTCAAGCGGCACGATGCAATAGTCGGAAGTCCGCCGCCGGAGACAAATTAATATGAGAGGTAACGGCCCGCACAATTCGTCATTGGTTATCCTGACCGGCCTAAGCGGATCCGGCATGAGTTCCGCGACCAATGCTTTCGAGGACCTTGGCTATTTCTGCGTCGACAATCTGCCCGTCACAATGCTCTCGACCTTCGCCCGATTGCTCCGCCCGAACGAAGAGGGTGTAATTCCGATAGAGAAAGCTGCTCTTGTTATCGACATCCGGGAACGGCACTTCCTTTCACAATTCAACAGCGAGCTAAAGAAACTGGAGAAAAAAGGACTTTCGCCGTTCGTCGTGTTTTTTGAAGCCTCTGAGGATGTGCTGCAGCGGCGCTTCTCCGAAACCCGTCGGCCGCACCCGGCGGATTCGGGCGAAGGGCTTCGAAGCGCTATCCACAGTGAGAGGGAGGCGATGAGCGCGATCAGAGAACATGCCGACCTCATCATCGATACATCCGAGCACACGGTCCACACCTTGAGAAGAGAGATACTAGGCAAATTCACTGCACCCGACGAGGACACGCCGCTTCGGGTGAACGTCGTGAGCTTCGGTCATAAGTACGGTTCGCCGCGTGATCTCGATCTCATGCTCGATGTTCGCCACTTACCCAACCCCTATTTCGACCCGGAGCTAAAGCATCTCAGCGGGGCCGATGACGGGATCGTCGAGTATTTGGACAAGTTTGAAGAGGTCGGCGAGACTATCGACCGTTTTGGCTCGCTTCTCGAATATTTGCTTCCGTTTTACAAAACGGAGGGCAAGTCATATCTGACGATCGGCATCGGCTGCACGGGCGGCCGGCACCGTTCGGTTATGGTCGCCGACCGGCTGGGCGACCGTATCCGCAAGTTGGGGTTCCCGGTTTCGGTCAGCCACCGCGATATGCAAAAATAGAGAACTGTAATGAAGAAGATCGGCGGAGTGATCGTGTCCCACGGGCAGTTGGCGACGGAATTGTTGTCTGCGGCTGAAACGGTGGTCGGCGAATTGGGCCACATCGCGGCCGTATCGATCGGTTGGCACGATGACGTAGAGTTAGCGAAAAGCGAGATCGAAAAAGCGATCGCCAGCGTCAACGACGGAGCCGGTGTGCTCGTCATGACCGATATGTTCGGCGGAACTCCGACCAATATTTCGGCGATGTTCCTCAAAGAGGGCGAGGTCGAAATCGTTACCGGGGTGAATTTGCCCATGGTAATAAAGCTGGCTTCATACAGGAAGGAATCTGATCTTTCAGAGGTTGCACGGATCGTTGAAGAGCAAGGCCGGCAGTCGATCTACCGTACCGGTGCATTGCTCGAGCCTCAAAAAGCAAAAAAGGATGCTTGAGGGAACGGTCACGATCATCAATCCGCTTGGCCTCCACGCCCGGGCTGCCGCACAACTCGTTCGCCTATCAGGCACATTTAAGAGCCGGATCATGATCGCACGTGAGGACTCCGGCGTCTTTGCCGACGCGAAATCGATCCTCAGCGTGCTCACGCTCGCGGCAGGGTTGGGAACGACGCTGGGCCTCTCGGTCGAAGGCGACGATGCGGAGGAGGCATTTGCGGCAGTCACCGCACTCTTTGAAGCGGGATTCGGCGAAATTTAGGGTTTCTATGGATAAAACATCACGGCCCGGCGACGGGAAAAAGGTTTCGATACTTGGCGTTCCGCTCGGTTTTGGCGCCGGCAAGACCGGCAGCGAGATGGGAGCGAATGCCATGCGGCTTTCCGCGATACGGGGAAAGCTTTTTCCGGAGCATCTTCGCGACCTGGGTTACGAAGTAATCGACGAGGGCGATGTCGAAATAGTTACACCCTCTGAGATCGCACCTGACGGTACCAACCCAAAGTATCTCCGCGAGCTGGCAAGTTCTTCCGCGAATATGGCCGAAAGAGTAAAAGCGATCCTCGAATCAGGATCGACACCGGTTATTCTGGGCGGGGACCACAGTATTGCGATCGGCACTTTTTCGGGGGTTTCCGCTCACTTTCAGGACAAAGGCGAGGATGTGGGGCTCATCTGGTTTGATGCGCATGCGGACATAAACACGCCCGAAACGACGACCTCGGGGAACATACACGGGATGCCGCTTGCAGCGCTGCTGGGCAAAGGGGCGGACGAGCTTACGGGACTGCAGAACTTCGCTCCAAAGCTTAAACCGGAGTATCTCGCCCATGTCGGGGCGCGGGATATCGATCCGGGCGAGCGCAAGACGGTCTATGATCTTGGCCTTAGGGACAATTTTTTCACGATGAGCGATATCGATCGCCGCGGGATGCTCGCTTGTGTGGAAGACGCTCTGAAGATCGCCTCAAGAGCTCCGGGCGGTTTCGCTGTGACATTTGATGTGGACATGATCGATCCGCGTTTTGCCCCCGGTTCAGGGACCCTTGTCCGCGGCGGCACAACATACCGGGAGGCTCATCTTGCACTCGAGGCGGTGGCCGAGCACGGCGGGATGCGGTCTTTCGAGATCGTTGAGGTAAACCCGCTGC
The DNA here is from genome assembly GCA_023391155.1 of Acidobacteriota bacterium. GTDB lineage: Bacteria > Acidobacteriota > Blastocatellia > Pyrinomonadales > Pyrinomonadaceae > OLB17. Next base: position 7,545 of record JAEWBM010000194.1, on the reverse strand, counting down.
TCGACCAATCGAACATTACCGTTGAACTCGCCTGTGAGCTGATACTTTCGGCAATGGGCAAAACGATCCTTTGACCCGATTAATATGAAAAAGCGCATCGGCGTTATATTCGGCGGCCGCTCCGGCGAGCACGAGATCTCGATCCGTTCGGCGAAGACGGTCGTTGAACAGATCGACCGCGCCAAATACGACGTCATACCCTTGGCCATCTCAGAAGACGGCGCGTGGTTGAGTCCCGCCGAGTCGGCCGGGCTTCTGCCCGATTCGATCTCCGAGGCCCTCCCCGATGACCTGCCGGATTGGATGGACACGCGAATGGTCCTCGCGGGTGACCCTGAACTGAAAGGCCTGATCTCGCACGGCGTTAGCAGCGTCAGCCGGCCCTTGCCAATCGACGTTCTATTTCCGGTCCTACATGGCACCTTCGGCGAAGACGGCACGATCCAGGGCCTTTTCGAGATGGCGGATATTCCGTACGTCGGCTGCGGCGTGCTGGCCTCTGCTTGCGGAATGGACAAGGTGACCATGAAGGTGCTGTTCAAGTCCGCCGGGCTCCCGATCTGCAAATACTCCTGGTTCACCCGAAACGAATGGGAACGGTCGCCCGAGATCGTCAAGGAAAAGATCTTCGCGGCAGTACGCTATCCTCTGTTCGTCAAACCCGCAAACCTGGGCTCGTCTGTCGGTGTATCCCGCGCCGACGATGATGAAGCTCTTGCCGCGGCCGTCGAACTCGCCGCTCAATATGACCGCAAGATAGTGGTCGAAGAGGCCCTGGAGATGCGTGAGATCGAGTGTGCCGTGCTGGGCAATGACGATGTTCGGGCAAGCCGGCCGGGCGAATATATTATTCGCGACAAGGCAAAGGCGTTTCTTGACTACACGGAAAAATATGCAGGCACCGGGAATAACGAGTTCGTCGTTCCGGCTCCGCTGTCTCAGGAACTTGAGAACAAAATAAAGGAGATGGCTGTCGCAGCCTTTAAAGCCATAGACGGCAGCGGCCTCGCCAGGGTCGATTTCTTTTTGCGGACCGATAACGGTATGCTGTTGGTGAACGAAATAAATACCATGCCCGGCCTGACCGATTCATCGGGCTTCCCGAAGATGTGGGCAGGCTGCGGCAAACCATTCACTGAGGTGATCGACGACCTGATCGATCTTGCCATCGAACGGCATACCGAAAGGTCGCGCACCAAGACAACTTTTGAGAGATAGCGAACAGGAGGAAGGTTTTATGTCAGTAGCAAAGAATATCGAGATCACATCCAGCTCAAACGTAAGTTTCGAGGACGCCATCAAAGGCGGCATTGAACGAGCATCACGAACGATCGACAATCTAAAAGGTGCGTGGATCAAAGAGCAGAAGGTTAATATTGAGGCAGGAAACGTCACCGAATACCGCGTCAATATGATCCTGACTTTCGTACTTAGCGACGACAACGAATAGTTATTTTTCAGCGACGTACCCCTTACGGGTACGGATCGTTAGGCCGGGGCGTGACACTCGCAGTTCGAGGTCACGCCATTTTCCGTCCTTTTTTTCGTTCTTTGGCGTATAGCCGAGCGTGTACTGCACACCCAGTTCGACGACGATGTCGCCGAAAGCCTCACGCATGCGAGCCCCTCCGGGGGTGTCAACAAAATAGCCGCCGCTGCGCTCGGCAAAATTTTTAAGCACGGCCCTGTTCCGCTGTTTGCCGGGCGAATTCACCGGCGACATATCTACCGTGTAAAGCACGGCATTCACGGCCATGGCGGCTCTGAGGGCTCGGGACGACGAGATACCGCTCTGCGTGTCTTCACCGTCCGAAAGAACGATTATCGCTCGCCGTTTTTCAGGCCGTTCCGCGAGCACCTCCGCAGCCTTTTTGATCGCATCATTTAGCGCGGTCATTCCGTCTGAACGAAGATCGAAGATCTTGTGCGTCACATCGGCAGTGTTTGAGAAATCTTGTACGAGCGAAACTTTTGAATCGAAGTTATAGATAGCGGCTGAATCCGTCGGCCTCAAGCCGCCCAGAAAATTTATCGCGGCCGAGCGGGCAAGGGTAACGCTCTTACCCATGCTTCCCGACGTGTCGATGAGGATCACCGCGGCGAACGGGGTTTCCTCAGCCTGGAAAAATTCGATCTCCTGCAGATCGCCGTTCTCAAAAATGGAAAATTCGGTTCGGCCAATTCCGGAGACGTGCCTCCCGGCACTGTCGGTGATCCTTGCATTAAGGACAACGACCGACGAATCAACGGTGATCACGTCTTCGCCGTCGTCCTGTGCAAGCCCATTGGTGGTGGCCGCGAGCAAGAGAACCAGGAGAATTGAACTGCGTAGGGCGGGCATTTAAACCTATCTGGCAAGGCGTAGAAAACGGGCAAGCCTGATCACGGAATTCGAACTTTGAATGGCAACAACGGAAATGCTGAAACGCGTCGATTTTTCCAACTCAGATACCAGGGTGCGGGTGGCCTCCGCCAAAAAACCGGCAGCTTCCTTTAATGTCCCCGGATCTTTTTCTACCTCTTCGCCGTCTTTATCGCCGCCGAGATCCTTTCTAATGCGGGCCGCCAATTTTTCGAGTTCGCTGAGCTTCTTCTTATCCGCGGCGCTCAGCTGCTGCTTACCCGCAAGCGAGGTTTCGAGCTCATCGGCTAATTGACGCGCCCGCTCGCCGCGTTCGAGCATTTCCTGATGATCCTTACGCGCTTTTGAGATCTGCTTTTTGGTCAGCATCTCCTTCGCGGCATCCGGAAGATCTTGCCGACGATTGCCGGGGAAGGGAAACGGATTGTTAGACGCATCGACCTGGGCACCGGCAGATACGGCCATGCCCAGAACGAAGGCGAAAATCAATCCAAATTTCACTGAAACGATCATAGCGGATCCGTAATGTCTTGCACCGGATCGGGTGAAATGCCGGTAACTGCCTCTACCAGCTTAGCAAGGAACTCATCTTCAGCACGGCCTGAACTTGGCACGGTCGTCCATTGGGAGAACAATCCATTGCCCGAACGGCCCTCAACCTTTGCATTGACGGTTACGTTGTTTCGGATACCGTCTATCGGCTGTACCTCGATTATGAGGCTATATTGCGCTCGCGACCATGCCTCGTCCCCAAACTGAACGATGCCGTATCGCTTGATCTCTGTGGAGGCTATCACCGGGCCTCGGCCGAACACGAATGGCTGAGTAACAATTATCCCTTCGCCCGGACGCGAAGATTCTTCATCAACAACTATCTTTTCTTCGCGAAGCACTTCGCGGATCGCATTTATCAATACGTCCCGGCGGCCGTTCAGTTGATACGGATTTGCTAGCGGTGCCCGTGTGCGGGTCTTGCCTTTACCCCAGTCGATGGAGCGGCCTGCATCGGTCGAGCGCGGAGTCGTTCGGTTAGACTCGTCCCTGATCTTCTGGGTTTGAGTGTCGACGCCTTTCTGTGCCGACGAGGCAGTAACCGCCGCGACCAGTAATGCAATGATTAATGCTGTTTTTCTCATAAACGCGGATGGTTATTGCCCTTTCTTGAATATACCCGAAAAGCACCTTGAATGAAATATTCGATGTTTGCCCCCGATCAAAGGTTGTCGGAGCTCGGCGGGGCGTCGACGGCCTTATGTTCCATCTCATACAACATCAAATGCTTTAGAAACGCGTGGTGTGCCGCGAACTTTGCAATGGCATACCCCGGTAAACCGTCGAGGAATCCCCCTCGGAGAATAAAATGCCGCAAAAATGCTGCGGGACCCGCGATCGCAATGCCGATCGCCGACGTCTTCCTGCCTTCGTTGAACATTTGTCGAGCAGAAAGCGGTGCATATCGTTCGCCTATCATCCGATGATGGTGGCCGGCGTCATCGACGCTGTAATGGTGAAGGTCACTTTTAAGATCACCGGGCATTCCATCCCTGAGTTCGAAGGACTCATGTATCACACGGCCATTCCATTTGCCCTTGCGGCGATCAAAGAGCCTTAGCTGCCGATCCGGGTACCATCCGCTGTGCCGGATCGGTTTGCCCATATAAAACGAAAGCCGCGGTATGGTGTATCCGGTACTGTCGCGGCTCCCGGCGTTTAAGAGCTCCTTGATCTCATCGCGAAGCGGCTCACTTACACGCTCGTCTGCATCGATGCTTAATACCCAGTCATTTGCAGCCGAATCTGTCGCAAACTGTTTTTGATCGGAAAAGCCGGTCCATTTGCGATGGAGCACTCGCGCTCCCGCCGCCTCCGCGATCTCGGCCGTTCGGTCCGTGCTGCCGGAATCGACTACGACGATCTCGTCCGCCCACGCGACCGAGCGCAGTGCGTCGCCGACCTTTTTTTCCTCATTGAATGTAATGAGAGCGGCCGTGAGCTTCATCCGCTGAATTGTCGCAAAGTTCCACAAAAAGAAAAAGCGCCTCGATTAAAAGGCGCTTTGAGTCTGAGTGCTGTTTCGTGGACTAATTGTCGTCCGCGGGCGATATGACCTCGATATTATTCGCACTGAAAGTCGTCGACGTCGCTCGCTGCAGATCTGCCAGGGCCTTGTTGTAATCGGTTTCGGCGCGGATCTCTGCGTTCCTTGCGTTCGTCAGAGCATTCTCGCGCTGGAACAATAGAAACGTTGTCGACCTGCCCGATTCGTAAAGTCGCCGTTCACCCTCGAGCTGTATTTCAGCATTCTCACGCGCACGCCGGGCAGCCAAGACACGCTGGCGAGCGGTTTCAACGGCTTGCACTGCATTACGCACCTCTACGATAACGGTCTGTTCTTGTGCCCGCACTTGTGTCGCGATCTGATTCTTCTGAACCTCCGCTCCGGCAAGATTTGCCCGCGCCGTTCGATTCCCGAACGGGAACGAGATCGTGACACCAATGGAATAATTCGGAGCATCGCTTCGGAACGTATTGCCGAGCGAACGGCCGAATCCACCGAAGAGAAAATCGGGCTGCGGCGGAACTACGACCACCGGATTCGGTACCTGCGGCAAAGTCGGAGTGTTGAGAAATTGCCGATTCGCATTTATCGCGTTTAGCAGGATCAAGTCGCCGGGAGCGGTGAAAAGATTCGTCTCAAACCCCTCCGGAGACCCGCTGCGGGAGAAACCGTTCAGCGAGAACGTCCCGTTAAGGTCGATCTGCGGTTTCGTCTGATTCTTGAAATATTCGATGTCGATCTCGTTAATGTCCGCGGCGAGTTTAAGCCGTCGAAGTTCGTGACGATTTTCAATGGCGTCCTTGACTGCGGCCTCCATATCCACCGGAACAAGCGTAAATGCCGGCCTGTCCGTCGGCACGAAGGTCTGCGACCACTGATAGGAAAGCGGGTCGCGCAGCAAGAGCTGCTTCAGATTGTTCTCAAAGATCGAAACCTGCTGGGTCGCAACGAGTACGTCCGATTCGCGATTAGCAAGCTCCGTCTCCACCTCGGCACGTGCCAGCGGTGCCGCGGCACCGGCCTCGATCCGGGCTTCGATCTGCCGAAGGCTCTCGCGCGTTAATTCAAGGTTTGCCTGCCGATTCTGCTGATCGCGAAGTGCGAACACCAGGTCCCAATACGTCCTTTGAACCTGGGCGATGGTTTCGATCGTTTGCCGACGAAAGTCTGCGTCCGTCTGCTCCAGACGCCGGCGTGCGATCTTCAGGTTACGGCGGGTACTGTCTATACCGAAATTGCGCATCAGCGGCTGGTTGAACCGGATGCCGTATGACGACGAATAGATCGCACTCGTTCCGCCGGTTAAAGAACCGGAACTGACCTGTGCCTGTGCAAAAGCATTCTCAGTACGGGAATTATTGAAAAACCCCGTATAGTTGCCGCCAGTTCGCAATAACTGGTTGACGCTCGAGTTCACGTTGAAATCGTTGGTCGGCGCCCCGCCGGTCGTGGAATTGCGGTTATAAGTAGGTGAAACCGTGACCACGGGGTCATAGGCCCCGCTGATAGCCCGGATCTGGGTTTCCTGGAAGCGCACATCGTCGCGTGTAAGCTCGATATTGTTGTTGTTCTCGAGCGCCATCCGGATCGCGTCGTCAAGCGATAGCGCCAACGAATCCTGGCTCTGTACGCCGACGCGTGTAAGAAGCGATCGTTCAGGGGCCGAGGACGTTTCAGCAGAGGTTTCGGCAGAAAGCTCGGGACCGACCGATAATACAGGCCGGGGCGCCGGTTTTACGACCGCAACATTCTGAAGCATCTCCGCCATTCCCGCGGGGCGCTCCTCTGTCTGGGCGGCGACATTTATCGAACCGCCGGCTAGTAACAATATGACGATCGCCGGATATAAAAATTTACGAGATTCTTTCATTTAAGATAAGACTCCGTGCAAGAAAAACGGCAGGTAGCGCCGCTGTTGAACTCAACCGGTTATTACGTCTCCTCAAATCCGTTAGTTTCAACAATTTTGATTCGAAATGCCGGTTCGCGGGGGCGGGAAGTGCCGCGTTGATGTTTAGACGTTTTTAAGTTATCTTCAAAGTTTTAACAACCACGCGTCACAGGAGGCAATTTTAACATTATGGGTATCAAAGTCGGGATAAACGGGTTTGGGCGTATCGGGCGTAACGTTCTGCGTTCCTGCCTTGGCGACAATGACATCGATTTCGTTGCGGTCAACGATCTCACGGACACGAAAACGCTCGCACACCTTCTTAAATACGATTCGGTCATGGGCAATCTCGAAAACGAGATCTCTGCCGAGGGCGACACGATCACGGTGGACGGCGATTCGTTTAAGGTCTTTTCCGAAAAGGACCCCTCGCTCATCGACTGGGAATCCGTCGGCGCCGAGATCGTTATCGAATCGACCGGCCGTTTCACGAAGGCTGAGGATGCAGCGAAGCATCTTCGAGGATCGGTAAAGAAAGTGATCATCTCAGCCCCGGCCAAGGGCGAAGATGTCACCATCGTGCTCGGGGTGAACGATGAGATGTACGACCCGGATAACCACCACGTTATCTCGAATGCTTCGTGCACCACCAATTGCCTTGCTCCGGTGGCCAAGGTGATCCACGAGAAATTCGGCATCAAGAACGCTTTGATGAACACCATCCACAGCTATACCAACGACCAGCAGCTGTTGGATCTGCCACATAAGGACCTTCGCCGGGCTCGAGCGGCCGGGCTTTCGATGATCCCCACCTCGACCGGTGCTGCAAAGGCGGTGGCACTCGTAATTCCTGAACTTAAGGGCAAGTTTGACGGTATCTCCGTCCGTGTTCCGACGCCGAACGTTTCGCTGGTTGATGTGGTAATGAACGTCGAGAAAGAGACAACGACCGAAGAAGTTAATAAAGCCCTTAAGGATGCGGCGAACGAAGAGCTGAAGGGAATTCTGGCCTTTTCGGAAGAACCGCTCGTCTCGATCGACTACCGCGGAAACCCGAACTCGTCGATCGTGGATGCCGAGAACACAAAGGTCATCGGCGGAACTGCGATCAAGATCCTTTCCTGGTACGACAATGAATGGGGCTATTCCTGCCGCGTTCGCGACCTTGTGAAGTTCATCGCCGATAAAGGGATCTAGATACGTACGATGGCGTTCCCGCTCCTTCAATTATTA
>JAEWBM010000190.1 GCA_023391155.1 Acidobacteriota bacterium | reverse complement strand
GCATCGGGTTGGGCCGCGGCGGTTCTGGCGTCGGAATGTACATTGCCGGGCCGGATATGGAACAGCTCCGGATCTATGCCGATCAATTGGTCGAGCGGATGTCGCAGGACCCCGCATTCCGCGATCCCGACAATTCGGTCGAGGTCGGCACACCGGAACTGCGCGTCGTGATCGATCGCACCAAGGCGGCAGACCTCGGAGTGCGTGCAGGCGATGTCGCCCAAGCCCTGAACATTATGGCGGCGGGCCAGATCGTTTCGACCTATAGCGCCGGATCGAAGCTTTATGATGTAGTCGTCCGAGCTGACGAGCCGTATCGCCGCGATCGGGAGAACTTCAAATATTTTACCGTCGCCTCATCATCTGGCGGCACCGTACCTCTTGACCGTGTGGTCAAGATAGAAGAGGGGCTGGCGCCGTCGTCGATCAACCGACTCAACCGCCAGCGTCAGGTAACCGTTTCAGCCGGTATTCCGCCGAATTCGTCCGAGGCTGACGCGCTAAATAAGCTGCAGGGCTATGTTGAAGAGCTAAACATGCCGGCCGAATACACGACCGGCGTCACCGGTCAATCAAAGGAACTCGAACGTGCGTACGAGTCTTTCATGTACGCGTTCCTGCTTTCGTTCGTGTTTATGTATCTGGTGCTCGCGGCCCAGTTCGAATCGTTCATCCACCCGGTGACGATCCTGCTGACGCTGCCGCTTGCGGTTCCGTTCGCACTGCTTTCGACGGCGATGGCGGGGCAAACGCTGAACATTTTCTCGGCGCTCGGCATCTTGCTGCTTTTCGGAATCGTGAAAAAGAACGCGATCCTGCAGATCGACCACACGAACACCTTGCGGGCAAAGGGGATGAACCGCTATGACGCCATCATTCAGGCAAACCGCGACCGCCTGCGTCCGATCCTTATGACGACGCTCGCGCTCGTGGCGGGAATGATCCCCCTGACGCTTGGTTCGGGAGCCGGTGCGGCGACGAACCGCTCGATCGGCATCCTGGTCGTCGGCGGACAATCGCTTTGCTTGCTCCTGACGCTGCTGGCGGTGCCGGTCTTTTACTCGCTGTTCGACGATGCGGCGGAGACAAAGATAATGCGGCGAATGGGGCGGCGCCTCGATCCTATCAGGCAGGCGATATTTCACCCGATCCGGCGGGGATTCAACAGTATCTTTGGACGTGTGCGGGCCGGATCCGGGAAGAACAAGGAAGGGGGAGCGGACGCTGGGGGCACGCAGCCGGCTACCGCGGATGGTAATTAAATGAGTTTGTTCGATCTGATATCATCCGCCCGGCGTTCGGGTGCTGCAGCAATGGTGCTTTTGGGTGCCGGTGCGCTTGCGTGGGGGCAAGACCCGATTCCAACTCCGCCGATCGTGATGCCGACGCCGGTTGTAACAGAGCCGGCGGAGCCGCCGCCCGTTGCACCTGATTTCGTCGCGCCGTCGCGGCCGATGCCGAGCTCCGAACGTGTCGGTGTGGACCTGGCCGATCAACTGCCGCTCACGCTTGAGGAGGCGATCGAGCGTGCTTTGCAAAACAATAACGACATCGATGCGTCGCGAAATGACGTACAGATCGCGGAGTTCAACTTACGCGGTGCTGAGGGCGTTTATGACCCCCTGCTCGGGGCCGAGAGTTATTACGAAAGTGCAACGACCCCGACGGCCTCGATCATCGGCGGCGCGGTAAACGGCGCTGTCACCCAGAAACGGATTTTCGGGACCGCAGGCGTCAGCGGATTTACTCCGCGTTGGGGCGGTTCATATTCGGCCAGATTCGATTCGGCACGCAACTCGACGAGCAACACAAACGCAACGCTCGATCCACAATATCCGACGATCGTCAGCCTCAACTATGTACAGCCGCTGTGGCGAGATCGGGCGATCGACAGCAACCGCCGCACGATCGAAATCGCTAAAAAGAACCTGAGCCTGAGCGATTCGCAATTCCGCCAGACGGCGATCGAAGTGATCGCACAGGTCGAGCAGGCATATTGGAACCTGACCTTCGCGTTGAGGAATTTGCAGGTCCAGATCGATGCTGTCAGGCAGGCGAGGGAGCAACTCGACAGCAATCGCCGGCTAGTCGAACAGGGCGTCATCGCACCGATAGATGTCGTCGCGGCGACCGCTCAGATTACAACGCTCGAGCAGAATATTTTTATCGCGCAGGAATCGGTAACTCGTGCAGAAAATGCACTTAAGACGCTGATGCTGCCGGATAGGGCGGCGGCCGAATGGTCGCGGCCGCTTACACCTGTCTCGCCGATCAGTCTCGATCCCCCGCAGATCGGCCTTGAGATCGCGGTCACAGAGGCGCTACGGAATCGCCCCGAGATCAGTCAACTCGAGGTCAATGCCGAGATCAATAAGATCGACCAGAAATACTTCCGAAACCAGACCAAGCCTCAGATCGACCTGGTCGGCACCTATACCTCGCAGGGACTTGCCGGCTCTGAGACGCCCCGGGCGATCGACCCGCAGACCGGCCTGAGCCGCGTACCCGCGAACCTGGTCGGCGGTTATTCCACCTCGCTCGGGAACCTTATAGCACAGGATTATCCGACATATCGTGCCGGCGTCACTATCAGCCTGCCGTGGGGGAACCGTACCGCGAAGGCGAATCTTGGCCGCACACTTGTTCAGGAGACGAGGCTTAATAATTTACGGGCACAGGCGGAGCAGGTGATCGAAGCGGAAGTGAGAAATGCATTGCAGGCCTTGCGTTCGGCAGAGGCTCGGTTGGCATCCGCCGCAGCGGCCCGTCAGGCTGCAGAGCAGCTTGCCGAGAGCGAACAGAGGCAGTTCCGGGCCGGGACCACGACGTTCTACTTGGTGCTGGAGAGGCAGAATGAGCTGGTGGCGGCGCGGGGGCGTGAGCTGCAGGCTCAGACCGATCTTAACCGGGCGATCTCCGAATTTCAACGGGCGATAGGGACGACCTTGAGTGCAAACAACGTTAATGTCACCGATGGGCGAAATCTCACGATCACGCCGAAAAGGCCCGAGTACACCTACGTTCGCCCAACGACCGTACCCATCGGCGGTGCCGCTCCAAAAGATTAGTGCCGTCGCCTAAACGGTGATCGCTTCCTGATATTCACCCCACACCCGACGGAGGCTGTGGCTGATCTCGCCGACGGTCACATCGGCCTCTACACACGTCAATATTCGCGGAAGAAGATTTTCGGTGCCTGAGGCTGCTTCCGAAAGCGCGTTGAGAGCAGCGTCGGCCGCTGCCTGTTCTCGCCTCGCCCTGACCGCACGAACACGTTCGACCTGATCGGCCTCGATCTTCGGATCGACGGTCAGGATCGGGATCGGCACCTCTTCATCGATGCGGAATTGGTTGACGCCGACTACGATCGAATCACCTTTCTCGACAGCCCGTTGATAGTCGTACGCAGCCTCCTGGATCTCTCGCTGGACATAGCCCGATTCGATAGCCGGCAGCATGCCCCCCAGGGCGTCGATCTTTTCGATGTAATCCGCCGCCAATTGTTCCAGCCTTGTCGTCATCTCCTCGATGGCATAGCTCCCGGCAAACGGGTCGACGGTATCGGCCACTCCCGATTCGTGCGCGATCACCTGCTGGGTTCGGAGGGCTAGGCGGGCCGCTTGCTCGGTCGGGAGCGAAAGGGCCTCATCCATCGAATTTGTGTGCAGGCTCTGTGTGCCGCCGAGAACGGCGGCGAGTGCCTGAATCGTTGTGCGGACAACGTTCACATCCGGCTGTTGTGCGGTAAGGGTCGAGCCCGCTGTCTGGGTATGGAAGCGGAGCATCATCGACTTCGGATTCTTTGCACCGAAGCGGTCGCTCATGATCCGCGCCCACAATCGGCGGGCGGCCCTGAATTTTGCCACCTCCTCTAAAAGGTTATTGTGCGAGTTGAAAAAGAACGATAAACGCGGGGCAAATTTGTCGACATCCAGTCCGGCCTCGATCGCCGCCTCCACATAGCAGATGGCGTCGGCGAGCGTAAACGCGAGCTCCTGTGCCGCGGTCGAACCTGCCTCGCGAATGTGATAGCCCGAGATCGAGATAGTGTTCCAGTTCGGAACCTCGGCGGCGCAATACGCAAAAGTATCCGTTATCAAACGGAGGCTGGGCTTCGGCGGATAAATATAAGTGCCGCGGGCTATGTATTCCTTGAGGATATCGTTCTGGATCGTACCGTTGACCTTGTCGAAGCCAACGCTCTGTTTCTTGGCGACGGCGAGATAAAGGCACAAAAGCGTCGAGGCAGTGGCGTTGATCGTCATCGAGGTCGAGACCTTATCGAGCGGTATGCCGTCGAAGAGCGTCAGCATATCGTCGAGACTGTCGATAGCGACGCCCACTTTGCCCACCTCCCCGCCGGCTAGCGGGTCGTCCGAATCAAGCCCGATCTGTGTCGGCAGGTCAAAGGCGACGCTCAGGCCCGTCGTACCGTTTGCCAGCAAATATTTGTACCGCTCGTTCGATTCGCGAGCGGTGGCGAAGCCGGCGTATTGGCGCATCGTCCAGAACCTGCCGCGATACATATTCGCCCGCACACCGCGGGTGTAAGGAAACTCGCCGGGGTCGCCCAGATCGCGTCCGTAATCAACGGTTTCGGTGTTGTCCGGGCCAAAGGCAGAGGGCAGTTCAATGCCCGAGGAGGTCTCAAATTTATCGCGTCGCTCGTCTCGCATACAGGCGATAGATTAACATAGAGGTTATCGTATGAGTGACCGCCCGCGGTTCGCCGGCCTCCAATGAATTACTTCAACTATTTCACCGAGATAGAGGACACTTTTGTCCGGCGCAGAGGGAAGCATCTGCTGTTAAGCCCGATCGACTGGGCGATGATCGACACGTGGCAGGAACGCGGCATTCCGCTGCACATCGCGCTGCGTGGGATCGAGGAGGTCTTTGATAATTTCGATAAAAATCCGGGCCCGCGAACGATCAAGAGCCTGATGTTCTGCCGCGAAGAGGTCGAGGCACAGTATCAGGAGTGGCTCGCGTCACAGGCAGGGAAGGCTGGCGGTGAGGACGACGACGTGCCCGCACCGGACGGCCTTTCGCCGGAGAATATCGCCGGCCACATCGACACGCTCATCGACGAACTGCGATCGGTAAAGGCACCGCATCTGACGGAAGATATCGATCGGGCGGCGAGCCGACTCGCCGGGCTTCGCGAAGAGCTGACGCCCGGCCTCGAAACGATCGACCGGTCGCTGCTCGATATTGAGAAGTTTTTAGACGAGGCGTTGCTTGCCCGAACGGAAAAAGGCGAACTCAAACGGGTCGAAAAACACGTCGCCTCACAGCTTCGCGAATACAAGGCCGGAATGGAAAAAGATGCTTACGAGCAGACGTTCCGGATTATGCTGCTAAAACGGCTCCGCGAGGACGCCGGCATCCCGCGAATGGGGCTGTTTTATCTTTGATTTTTGCTGCCGGGCGAAACTGTGCTAAAACCATAGCGTTCTAACCCAATTCACCTCGGAGCAAAATATAAATGAACAAACTACGGATCCGAAAACTCGGGATACTGTCAGTAGCAAAGATCCAGGCTGTGATGATGTTCGTCCTCAGCCTGCTCATCGCCATTCCTTACGGGCTCTTTATAATAGTCTATGCGTTGTTCGGCGCGGGCCTGGTCGGCGGTGACGCCGCATTGGCGATCGGCGGCGGAGGCGTGGTGCTTGGCATCGTGGTGATGATCGCGATACCGATCATGTATGGCCTGATCGGTTTTGTCGCCGGAGCACTTTCGGCCCTTGTCTATAACATTTTTGCCGGCATGGTCGGCGGCATCGAAATGGAAGTTGAGAACGTTTATTGAGCACTAATTACAAGGCGGGTGACAACCTAACGGTCAAGATCGAGCGGATCGTGCCGCGCGGGTACGGTATCGGTTTCGCCGACGGTTTGACGGTCTTCGTGGCATTGGCTGCGGAGGGCGACGTCGTGCGCGTGCGGCTCAGCGAGATCCGCGGGGGAACCGCCTTTGCCGAGATCGAGGCGGTCGAAACTCCCGGGCCCGACCGCATCGAGCCCCCCTGCCCCTACTTCGGGGTTTGCGGCGGGTGCGACTTTCAGCAGATGACCTATGAGGCACAGCTGCGTGCCAAAAGCGCCATCATACGCGATTCGCTTCGCCGCATCGCAAAATACGACCACCCGGACGAGATCGTCGTGCGGCCGAGTCCCGCGGAGTTCGGCTACCGTTTAAGGGCCCAATGGCACGCAGTTCCGGAACATAAGGAACTTGGCTATTACCGCCGAAATTCACGCGACCTTGTCGATATCGAACACTGTCTCGTCATCTCCGAGGACCTGCAGCGAGAAATGGACGGCCTTCGGGCGGATTTCGGCGAACTGCCCGCAGCGGGCGGGCGGGCACTGCAGATCGATGCCGCAGCCGGAAGCGGTGGCGATAGCTCACTCTACTCGCCGGGGATCATCGACCATCCGCAAGATATCTATTTTGAGGCCGCCGGAGAGCGGTTCGCGTTTTCCGCCAGATCGTTTTTTCAGGGAAATCGGTTCCTCGTATCAGATCTCGTCGAGATGGCGATCGCCGATCATTCCGGGAAGGCGGCTCTGGATCTCTATTGCGGCGTGGGGCTCTTTGCACTGCCGCTCGCGAGGCGGTTCGAACACGTCACGGGAGTTGAAGAGAGTGGGACCGCTATCCGCTACGCTCGTCGAAATGCCCAAGCCGCGGGGCTTTCGAACATCGATTTTCACACTGCCGCGGTGCGCGATTACCTCGGCCGATTCGAGGCCGAGGTTGACCTGGCTCTTCTCGACCCGCCTCGAGCCGGCACAGAAAAAGAGACGATGTTGCGGCTGATCGCACTGCGCCCTCGCCGCGTCGTCTACGTTGCCTGTGAGCCGTCTATCCTTGCCCGCGACCTGAAGCGTTTCCTAGAGAATGGATATACCGTGGAGCACATCGAAGCTCTCGATCTTTTCCCGCAAACCCACCACGTCGAGACGGTCGTTCAGCTGCGAGCCCAGGATTAACGTTTGAGCCTTACCGCCGTGCCGTACGCGAGAATCTCGGAGGCGTTGGACATGATCGAGCTCGTCGTAAACCGCAGGCACACGACCGCGTCTGCGTCGAGATCGCGAGCGGCGGTCACCATGCGCGCGATGGCCTTTTGGCGAGCTTCGGTAAACATCTCGGTATAGCTAGCGATCTCGCCGCCGATAATGGTCTTGAACGACGCGAGGATGTCCTTGCCTACATGTTTGGTTTGGACCACGTTGCCGGTCACAACCCCCAGTACCTCTTCGATCTCATAGCCCGGGACGGTATTGGTGTTCGTGTAGATGATGTTTGGTCGCATCTCTGTATTGTAAACTAAAGTCAGTCGAGGCAGGGTGTGCCGCTCCCCGCCGAGTTGTGAAATATACCGCATCTAAATTAGACTTTCTTTATGGCAAAAAAGAAATCGGAAGGGGAGGGCGATTCCACCGCCGTCACTAAGAGTTTATCGGTCCGTTGTCGCTATTGCGGGCAGCGGAACGCGGTCAAGGAAAGCTATAAGAACAACACCGCCAACTGCGGCCGGTGTAAGCTGCCGCTGTCGAACGAACCGCACAAGAAGTTTGCGGATCTGAGCAAGCACGCTTACATTCACCCTGCGGACAGCAAGGCCCTCGCCGCGCTGAAGGCAGTTCCGGGCATCGACAGCGCTCTCAAAAAGCTGCTTGAGGTCACGGGCGAATCCGCGATCCGCGTGACCTTCATGGCGAGTGCCGTCAAGGTTACCCCAAAGCAGTGCCCCGATCTTCACGCCAAGCTTCAGATCGTCTGCACTACACTCGGCGTCCCGATGCCGGACCTTTATATCCAGCAGAATCCGATCGTCAACGCCTTCACCGGCGGCGTGGAAAAACCGATCATTGTGCTGCACTCTTCGCTCATCGAACGGCTCAACGAAGAAGAGACGCTGGCCGTTATTGCCCACGAGGTCGGCCATATACACGCCGAGCACGTACTTTACCTGACGGCTGCAAATCTGATATTGGCCATTGCAACTATTCCGCTGGCCTCGCTGCCGATCGCTGTGATCCTGAAAGAGGTCCTCACCGCAACGATGCGTGGGGCATTGCTCGCATGGATGCGTCGGGCGGAGCTTTCGTGCGACCGGGCCGCGCTGTTGGTGGTTCAAGACCCGCACGTCGTCGGCCGCACGATGATGAAACTCGCCGGCGGCACATTTGCGTCGAAGATCAACTATGACCTCTTCCTCGAACAGGCCCGCGAGTTCCAAAGGAATTACGACGAGAACAAACTCGACAAGTTCTGGGCGGATATCATCAATGCCGGACTCTCGCACCCGTTCCCCATCTGGCGAGTCTCAGAGATCCTGAAATGGGTCGAGAGCGGCGAGTATGAAGAGGTGATGAACGAGAATTAGGTCCTGTATGCTGCGGTTAGCGATATTGCTGTTAGTTTTGCTTGCGCCTGTCAACATCTGGGCGCAGGCCGACGCAGCGATAAAGCAGAAGCTTCGGAGTGATAATTATTCTACGACGTGGGCAGCGGTCCGGGACTTCCCCGCCACTTCTGTGCTCGAGATCGGTTACGGAAGCGGTCACGGTGGGACGTTAGGATGGCTTCGTTTTGTTCCGACGGCGACGGACGTTCAGGTCATTTCGATCGAGATTGACGAGGGCTGGAATCCGTACAAGTCGAAGTGGGCGCCCGACATTGCGCCGGTTACGACGAAGATCGGCTCGATTACGGGCGATAGCTACCGCGGGTTGCTCGAAAGACTCGCCGTGGTTGATTCGGCCCGGCTTCGACCGATCGAGCGAAATTCGGTTAGACATACTACTGCTGATTTCTGGTCGTCTGTGAAGTTGAGCGACGGTAGCGGGCACACACTTACCGACGCGGATTGGGCGGGCTATTGGAGCACGGCAAGTGAAGCAGAATTTGCAAAGCTTCGATTGTCGGTTGATCTGGCCCGGGCCGCTATCGCCGAGATCGACTTCGTAGAAGGGCCGCTAACCTTCGACCAGCGCCGCTGGGCCTCTCGGAAATTTACCGAAGACTACGAGAAATTCAGCGACCGTCGTTTTATTGGTGGGTGGCCGAACGGCTCATAATAATGATGGGCCCTGTGGCAGACGAGTCCGCTTTACCTACGCTACTGCTCATCCTCTCCGAGCCGCCAGGTGCCGACGATACTTCGAAACAGCGACGCATATATTATGCGATCAACGCGATAACCCGAATAACCGGTCGCGATCTTCGCCCTCGGCCTGTTGAGGAAATGGACATTGAATCGACGCGGACGAAGCTTCTCGAGGCGTTCGCGAAAAAGGAGCACCGGTGATGCTGATCGTCCTGACAACAGCCGCCGACAACGAAAGCGCCGAAGCCCTGGCTCGCGGCATCGTTGAAGCAAAGCTCGCCGCGTGCGTACAGATCCTGCCGCGGATGACTTCCGTCTATTTTTGGGAAGGGAAGGTGCAAAGCGAGGCGGAGCACCTGTTGCTGATAAAGACCGCTGAAGAAAAATATGCGGAGGTCGAACGGGCGATCTCTGCAAATCACAGCTACGAAGTCCCGGAGATCATCGCTATTCGTTCATCGGAGGTCTCCGAACCCTACCTCAAATGGCTCGCAGAACAAACCCGTTAATTAATCGATATTAGATTCAGATGCCTTCCCCGCAGACGAGGTCTTGACGATAAAATCGACCGCATCCTGAGGCGAATCCGTCAGATACATCAGCTGCAGGTCTTCCGGGCTGATGTTCTGCTCATTGAGCATGGTCGTTGTTATCCACTGCAGCAGCCCCGCCCAGTATTGCGAGCCGAACAAGACGACCGGGAAGTTGCGGATCTTCCGCGTTTGTATGAGCGTAAGGGCCTCAAAAAGCTCGTCCATCGTCCCGAAACCGCCCGGGAAGATGACATAGGCGTTGCTGTACTTAATGAACATCGTCTTGCGGACGAAAAAGTACTGGAATGACAGCGAACGCGTCTGATATCGGTTGGCAGATTGCTCAAAAGGCAACTCGATATTGCACCCGACCGAAATGCCTCCCGCCTCAAACGCGCCTCGATTAGCCGCTTCCATTATCCCCGGCCCGCCGCCAGTGATCACTTCGAAATTCTCCTTTGCAAGCAGCCGGCCGAGTTCGCGGGCGGCGATGTACATCTCGTCGTCTTCGCGTGTTCGTGCCGAACCAAAGATAGAAACGCCGTGGGTGATCGTGGCCAGATTATCAAATCCGTCGACGAACTCGCCCATGATCCGGAAAACGCGCCATGAATCCGACGTTCGATAATCGTCGCCCGGCTCGGGCGAGCGAAGCAGGATCTCGTCATCCGTCATGTGCCAGTAACCGGGTTCGTCCTCGCGCTTACGGGCCTCAGCAACGGTGCGAGGCTCAGGCGGTTTGCCCCTGTCTTTGGTCTTTTTCGGTTTGTTTGCGTCAGTTTCTGCCATAAAGCATTAGTCTAGGAGGTCTGGGAAGTCTGGGAAGCGGAAGATCTTGAGTAAATCGGTATATCCCGTTCATCGGACCGCAGGTGTCTGATCATTGCATAGGTCATACGTCCGACCTCATCAAGTTTATTGTAGATCTCTTCGAATGCGTCTTCCGACAAATAATTGAGATCGAATGCCATGTAAAGGTGCGATTTGGTCTCGGCGAGAGATCCGAGGGCGATATTTAGAAAATGTGCGAAATCACGATCACTGCGTCGTCCCTGCCCCTCCGCAATATTGGCCATTATCGAAAGTGCCGAACGCCTGATCTGTCTGCGAAGATCAAAGTCCTTTCCAAAGTCACCCGTTTCGCTCAACTTATAGATGCTAAGTGAAACTCCCCGAGCTTTTTGCCACGCTTGTATATCTTCAAACCTCTGAAACGTTGCCATATTTGCGGACCAAGGACTTCCAAGACTTCCTCGACTTCCAAGACTTCTATATTCCCATTATGTTATATCCGCAATCCACGTAGATCGTTTCGCCGGTGATGCCGGAGGCGAGGTCGCTGACCAGGAAAAGTGCGGTGCTGCCAACCTCGGCGGCGGTTACGTTTCGTTTCAGCGGCGATTTGTCGCCGATGTGGCCGAGCAGCGCGCCCATGTTCTTCACCCCGCGGGCCGAGAGTGTATTGATCGGGCCGGCGCTGATCGCATTTACGCGAATGTTTTGCTTGCCGAGGTCTGCGGCCAAATATCTCGTCGAGGCCTCAAGAGCCGCCTTTGCAACGCCCATGACGTTGTAATTGGGCACGACCTTTTCTGCGCCGTAATATGTCATCGTCACAATGCTGCCGCCCTCTGACATAAGCGGCGACGCCGCGAGCGCCACCTGTGTTAGCGAAAATGCAGAGATCTCGAGCGCCGTGCGAAACGCATCCCTGCTGGTGGTCACGAACTCGCCCTCGAGGGCCTCCCGCGGGGCGAAGGCTATCGAGTGGACCAGATAATCGAGCCGTCCGTATTTTTCTTTTACCGCTTCGAATGCGGCATCCACCTCGGCCTGATTCGTCACATCGCACGGCACGACCAACGAATCCGGCAGGTCGGCCGCGAGCTTGTCGACGTTCTCCTTCAGGCGATCGCCCTGATAGGTAAATGCCTGACGGGCCCCGTGCTCGGCACAGGCGGCGGCACACGCCCACGCGATCGAACGCTTGTTGGCGACGCCAAAGATCATTCCAACTTTATTGTCCAGAAGTTTCATAATTCGGTGACGTAAATACCCTGAAGTGTTTCAAAATCCAGGAGGCGAATGTCGATATCGACCGGCGTTGCGGCGAAACGCTTTTTGTCGCTCGTTGCAAGCAGCCGCTCGCGGTCGCCGTCTGTCAACTGAGTGACCAGAATGATCATCAGCCGCACCTCGAACCCTATACGGCTCGATCGCATCACGTTGTTCACCTTGGTTATCTTTCGGATCGCGGCGTCGACCTTTTCCTGCCTCAGCTCGGGTGTGACGAGAAACGAAACATCGCAGCAGGTAAGTACGTTATGACGCACCATCGCCGCATCGAACGGAACGCCGCCCACACACACATGCCTAAGCAGCGGGACGCCCTCCTCGTTTTGGATCTGGCGAAGTGCGAGGTCCTCGGCGACGATGTAGGCGGACTGCAGATCGGCGGCTTGGTCCGCGCCGACTTCGAGCACGCGTGCCAGCTCGCGAACCTCAACGTTCAGATTCTCTCGCTGGATCTCCGGTATCGATGATTCCCAGACGATGCGATACTGCTTTTTCGCGGCGGCCAGACGGCGATTTTGTTCTATCGATATCGCGGTGTAGGCGATGACGCCCACTGTCGACAAGCCGAGGACTGCGGCCAGCGGCCAGGCAGACGAACTCCACGCAATTACAAGCCCGACTATAAGCAGCAAAACAAGGCCCGTTGCAACGGCCGTCTGAATGACGACCGATGCGGGCCTTGAAAAGATAAAAAAGGAATTATCGAGCTGTTTTGCCATTAGTTACGCCGAGGTCGCCCGTTCGAACGGGATGTCGTCAAAATGCGTCATCCGCTTGAATTCGCGGAACCGTTCGTTGATCTCCGGATAGTCCAGCGCGTCGACACGCTCGGTCCCAAATTTCTCGACATTGAACGACGCCATTACCGAGCCGTAGATCATCGCCCGCCGCAGCGTGTCGTCATTGATGGCGTTCTGTGCGGCGAGATACCCCATAAATCCGCCGGCGAAGGTATCGCCCGCACCCGTGGGGTCGAAAACGCTTTCCAGCGGATACGCCGGGCAGAAAAAGTAAGAATCGTCAGTGAAAAGCGTCGCGCCGTATTCGCCTCGTTTGATCACAAGGGCCTGCAGTCCCCACGACATTATCTTGCGGGCCGCCTTGTGAATGTTGGGTTCATCGGCGAGTTGCCGCGCCTCAGCATCATTGATGATCACGCAATCGACCACCTTAATAGTGTCGATCACAGCGTCCTTCATTGACGATATCCAGAAATTCATCGTGTCCATCGCGACGAATTTTGCATCGGGGCATTGCTCCCGCACGCCTTTCTGCAGCGTCGGCAGGATATTGGCTAGAAACAGGAGCTTTGCGTCGCGAGAATTCTCTGAAAGCTTCGGGTCAAATGTCTCAAAGACGTTGAGCTGCGTATCGAGCGTATGGGCGGTGTTCATATCGTAATCGTAACGGCCGCTCCAAAAAAATGTCTTGCCGTCCGAAACGATCTCAATATCCTCGGTGTTAATGTGATGTCGTTTGAACACATCCCATTCGGCGTCGGTGAAATCACCGCCGACGACACCCACGGCATTTACGCCGGTGAAAAAACTTGCTGATAAACCAAAGTGCGTCGCCGCACCTCCAAGCACTTTATCCCGCTTTCCAAACGGGGTTTCGAGCGCATCGAACGCTACGGAACCTACAACTGTTAATGACATTTATTGAAGACTTCTCCGAAATTAAGGATCGCGAATAGCAATCCAACATTCTACACGCGACGACGGGATTTTGCGATTCCCGAAAGTCAGAACCGCCTGCGTGAGCAGGCGGCCAGTTTGGCAAGTGCATCTGTCCGTCGGGTTTTTGGCAACAGGTGGTTACTCTGTCCCAGGTCGACACGGGTTGAACGACACCATTGTTTTTTGACCGACTTTCTCTTAATTTCTCGCTTTACTTTCTAGTACGCTGTAGAGCGTTTCAGACATTTCAACTGAAGGAGATAACAATACTATGGGATGGTGGTGGAGCAAGAAGGTTACGAAGGCGAGCTTGATCGAGACGCTGCATCAAGCGGCACAATTGGTTGAGAAGTACCAGAACTATGAATTCGGCATCTGCAATCTCTTGCCAAATCAGGTGAAAGAGAAGATCCAGGCTGCGTCGAAGGGTGTCAAAAGCTTGAATGAATGTACGGTTTTCTATGAGGATATGGAAAAAGCTTATGTTGCCCTTACGGTACTGAACAATATGAAGACCGCGAAAGACCCGGAGTTGTCGGCCAAGGCTTACGGGCAACTGCTGCAAGCTTTTGGGACGGTTATCGGCAAACTCCCTTTTCCGGCCAACAGCTATGCCAGGCCGCTTACCGAGATCGGCAGCAAATTTGAGAGAATCGTCGGGACATTGATGCCTTCTGCACACGGGAGCGGCCTTGATAACGAAATGAAGGATTTTCTCGCCGGCGGCCAGAAATTCATTAATGGGATCTAACACGAAACTTTTCGATTCTCGCCTGCCTGGAAGGCAGATCTTGTTGCCGTTCGAATCTTACACAGATGCTTGCCGCCAGAGCCATTGCTCGTCGCGAGGTCCCTGAATGAACTCGAGACCGAGCGATATGAGCCTTGCCCCCTATGCATCTACATCGTTGAATTCGAAATACAGGACTATTTTGGTGGATGCGGGAGGTTCATCGGCGATTTTAAAAGATAGGGGGTTGATTCGTCGTCGGGCCGTTCAAGCCGGACTTAACGATGAAGGGATCTACAATGAGAAGAAGGCGGAGCTTTTGGAAAAACTCGGGCGTCTAAACTGTGTTGCCCATCAAATGGGTGCTTGATTCAGGTTCATTTGGAGGTCTCCAGTTCCTGCTGTATTTTCGCTACCTGATCTTTAAAGGAACTCTGCGGGTTTCTCTCAAGCATTAACGCGAAATATGCGATTGCATCCTGCCGCAATTTTTCCGGAGCATATTTCTCACGCTCACGTTCGACTTTTAAATTGACCTTTTGCCGCCCCTCGTTTTTTGATAGGTAATAGCTGCTCATCCCGGCCATGTAGAGGAATTCCTCCATCTTGGAAAATTCCGGATGAGCGGCAAAGGTCTCTTCGAACCGGAGAAGCACCTGTTTATAGGCCTTTCGCGGGCCGAACGCCTGGCGCGCGACATCGAGGTTGTGGTTTGCGTCGGCTTCCAGGATCGGGTCCAGCTCAACCGCCGGAGCGATATTCCGCTGGGCCGCCGCTGTCATCGTAAAAAGCCCGACGGCCGCGATCGTCAAAATGAAAATAGACAATTGCTTCATATCGAAATGGTTTGATGCACCGGGCCGAATGAAGGTTCGATTGCCAAACGCGTGAAGGGAAATGGTGGAGATGAGGGGGATCGAACCCCTGACCTCGGCATTGCGAACGCCGCGCTCTCCCAGCTGAGCTACATCCCCAAAGCGAGTTTCGAGTTCACAGCTTCTGGTTCCGACTATCGTCGGTCCCACGAAATTCTACGAAATTGCCGACTCAAGTTTCAACTTGAGCAACTCGGAACTCGGAACTCGAAACCCGGAACTCTACTGCACGCCGGCGGGAAGCAGCGAACCCTTCGGGTCTGAGGCATAGGCATAGCCGTCCTCGATCTTGCCGATCATTCCGTGAAAATGAATATCAGCTCCTGAAACGACGACAACCGAATCGCCCGGGCTCACCTTCTTATCGTCAACGGGAAATTTAATAATTGTTGCGTTGCCGTTCTCATTAGCAACGGCCTCGAATTCAAAGGTATTAGCGTCAAAACTTAGCGTCTGTGAAAATGAAACTTCCATTAAAACTATCTCCTGATTAACTGTGTCAAGAGTAACGCCTGACGAGTGCGAAGTCCACCAACGCCTCGGCTGGAAACTGTGAACTGAAAACTGGAAACTGTAGAATAACCGCCCTTCGCCCTCACGACAGTTCATCACCTCAACGATCCGCCCCGTCGCGCAGTACAAAGTCTAAAGTGATCGCGTCATGATCTGAAAGCGGTTTGCCGTCTTTATCCGCAAGCTCGCCGATGGTCTGCACCGCGTCAGGGCCTGCCGTCTCAATGCCCCTGCCCGCGAACCAGTCAAGCCGGCCCGAGACCCGCCCGCCGACGCGGTTTGCTGCCCAGAAGATAAAAGGGAAGCACCACGCCGGCACCCAGTCGCGGAGGTTCGTGTTCTTTTCGATGCTCTCGACGTGGTAGTGCAGCGTGCCGACGCCCACTTCGTTTAGCTGCCGCCACTCGTACCCGCGGCTTGTCAGTTCGCGAAAAAGCGGGCGTTCGAAATAGCGCTGCGGATGCGGAAGGTGTTTCGTCGCGACGCGTTTCGGCCCCATAAACACACGCCGCCAATAGCCCATTATCGCCCGCGTCGAGCTTTGCGAGTTGAAGGTCGTCGTGTTCAGATCGCCGCCGATAACAGTGGGCAGCGGAGCGAGCGTTTCGAGATGATCGAGGATGATTTTCATCTGCCTTCGGCGGTGCTCGCGTGAGCAGTGTGCGTCGAGATGCACCGTTACCGCACGGAAAGTGCCAGCCGGATGAAGGACATCGGCGACGAGGGCCCGCAGCCAGCCGAGGCGCTTTTCCTTGCCACGCATCTTGTCCTTTCCGTTCGGAAGCGGGACCGCGTGGACGTTTTCCAAAGCCCATTTTGAAAAGGTCGCCAACCCGTGAAGCGAGAGGGTGTTCTCACCCTCGGCCTCGGCCTCGACACCGCTCCCTTTTTGCAGGGCGATGTACACCGGTGCAAATGCGTAATTAAGGTTCAGGGCTTTCGCCAATTCTCGCGCCACAAATCGGTTCCCGCTGCGTGCCATGCCGTGATCGAGTTCGGTGAGGTGATATACGTCGCGCCCGGCGAGCCCCGGATGGCCGCGAAGTGCCTCGAGTATCCCTTCAAACACGATGCCCCGCTCGATATTCCAAGCCGCCGCGCGAATGACGTCACTCGCTGCGTGATCGTGCCGGGCGAACTCCTCATACACGACCGAGTTCAGAATGCGCTCGGCCTCACCCCGGATCTCGCCGTGGATGGGCGATGCCTCGAGCTCGGCTATCGAATCGAATCGGAGGAGCTTTGGTAAATATCCCGCTAGCTCATGCTTGAGATACTCGGGGGCATGCACACTGTCCGAAACCTTTGGGGTCATAAAAAGCTTTAGGATAGACGGGTCAGAAGCAAAAGAAAAGAGCGGTCGTTTTGCCGCTCCATATGCCCGTAACTAAATTTGTCGCCTCAATCGTCGTAACGCTCTTTTGCCGGAGCAACCGCGAGAAAGTCCTGCTCGATGCGGGCTGAATAAAGCTGTTGCAGTTCGGCGACCCGCGCGGCATCAGGCGAGTGAAAGATCAGCCCGACGTGCTTCGGTTTCGAGACCCGATAGACGATCTCAGGGTCGATGTAGTGCGAAGTGTCGGGCGATGCGGTATTCGCCAATGCCAGCGCCACGCCGGCATATTCTTTCCGGATCTTCGGCGGCTGATACGGCTTATCGGGGCCCGCCATCGAGATCTTTGCCCATTCGCGCCACAAATTGAATCCGCATGCATGCTCGAGCACGTTCGCAATGTAGGCTCCGCCCACACGGCATGCCACTTCGAGCAAATAAAACCGCCCGTCGGTGCCGCGGAGAAATTCGGCGTGAGTTACACCCTGCTTGTAGTCGAAAGCCTTTAACAGTTTCTTGTTCAGGCGTTCCAGTTCCCGGCGCTCCTTCGATCGATAATCGACGATCGATGTCGTAAAGACTCCGCCGTAATGCGTCACGGCAAAAGGCGGCTTGCCGTATTGGCTGACGCCCGCGCAGACCACCTTACCGCCGTAGACCACGGAATCTACGTGAAAAACGTCACCCTCGATAAACTTTTCAATAAGGAACTGCGACGGATGATCACGCCAGTTATTTCGGTTGTCGAGGTCGTTAAGAACGTCCCAAACCTCTTGTGAGTTCTCGCACTTTCGGATACCGAATGCGGAGACCTCGTGCCGGGGCTTAATGATCCAGGGCGGTTCGACACGCTCGAGGAATTCGTTAATTGCGGACGATTCGAGCGGGCATAGGTGATCCGGTGAAAGAATTCCGCCCAGCTCGGCAACCTTGCGCATCGCATATTTATCCCTAAAGCGGATCGCTTCTGAGTATGACATCCCGGGGAGCTGCAGATGCTCGCGGGCCCGTGCGGCGGTGACGACATCAAATTCATCCAGCCCCACGACCCTGTCCATCATCCCCCCGCCTGCGACATTTGTGATCGCCCGCACGTAATCTTCGACCCCCGCTTCGTCTTCAACCGTGCGAACGTCGTCAATGGCGGTCCAAAGCCAGGGTTCGTCTAGCAGCTTTTTGCGCGTAACCAGCGTTACATGCCACTCAGCGGAGTGGCATTCGTCGAGAAATTCATTCCCCTTATGTTCGCTTGCGATGCAGACGATGCGCTTTGTCATTTACTTGCGAAGAAATGCGTCAAGGCTCCAATCGCCTGACCCTTTAAGGAGAAAAGCGATCGCCGTGAAAAGGAAGAAGAACGGGAGCTCCTGACGGGCAAAAGGATCGCTCCAGTGCACAAAAATAAGTGCGGTGAGCATTGTGCAAATTATGAAAAAACTTGAGATCCGGGTGAAAAGCCCTATCGCGAGAAAAATGCCGCCGATGAATTCGGAGAACGCGGCCGACCATGCGAACAACACCGGGATCGGAAATCCGAACGTCCCCGCACGCTCAATAAATGCGTCCGACGGCGGCAGTTTATTGATGCCGTGGGCGAACGCGAGGGCGATGCCCGCGTAAATGCGCAAGAGCGCCAAACCGGCATTTGCCCACACGGAAAGGCCGCTTTCGCCGCCGAACAAAACATTTTTCAGCACGTATAAATCTCCGGAAGTGATTTTATTTTACGAGGAAAGAATGGCACAATCTACCCGTAAATACAACATTTCGACAGTTTTTCGCGTCTTCGACCGACGGCCGTAAGCGGTTTAGTTTGAGCAAATAAATGGGCGATATCGACATTGCAGTCTTAGTAAGCCACCTGATCATTTTCATGGTCGTACTGCTTTTGGCCGTCTCGGTTCATGAGGCCGGCCACGCCTGGATGTCCCACAAATTCGGCGACGACACGGCCTATATGCTGGGCCGCGTGACGCTCAATCCCGTCGCACATACCGACCCGATCGGGACGCTCCTGATCCCGATCCTTGCATTCACTTTCGGAGCCGTCGGCGGAGCACTCGGGCAGATACCCCTGATCGGTTGGGGAAAACCAACGCCGGTCAACCCGCGAAACTGGACGAACTACAAATTGGCGAATGTGATGGTCTCTATCGCCGGGGTTCTGGCCAATCTGATACTGCTCATAATCGGGTTCATCGCTGCAAAAATAATGATGACCCAAGGGTTCGGGGTCGCCGATTTCTTTGGCGCGAGCACAAATCCGTTGGCGATCTTTGTCGGAAACCTGATGCTGCTCAACATGTCGCTGTTCGTTTTTAATCTGCTCCCGTTCCCGCCGCTGGACGGCAGCAAGATCCTCGGCACGTTCTTGCCGCAGAGTGCCCAGCCGATCCTTGATATGCTGGAGCAGTTCGGGTTTATCATCCTCTTGCTGCTTGTTTACCTCGGGGTATTTCGGTTGATAATCACGCCGTTCTTGTACGCGCTGCTGTATGCGCTATCGGCATAAGTAATGAAAAAACGTATTTTCAGCGGGGCACAGCCCACGGGGCAGCTCCATATCGGCAACTATCTCGGCGCCCTGAAAAATTGGGCGGCCATGCAGGACGATTACGACGGCATCTACTGCATCGTCAACCTGCACGCGATCACGCTCCCGCAGGACCCGAAGACGCTTCGGCGCCAGACGCTCGACCTCGCCCGAATATATCTCGCCGCGGGGATCGATCCCGCCAAATCCACGATCTTTATTCAGGCCGATGTGAAAGAGCACGCCGAGCTCGCCTGGGTGCTCTCGTGCAACGCACGGATGGGCGAGCTCGAGCGGATGACGCAGTTCAAGGACAAGGGTAAGGGCAATGCGGAACGGGCAGGAGTTGGGCTGTTCACCTACCCGGTGCTGATGGCGGCGGATATTTTGCTGTATCAGACAGACCTCGTTCCCGTGGGGCAAGACCAGAAGCAGCATCTGGAACTGACCCGTGACCTCGCCGAGCGTTTCAATCGCGATTACGGCGACACCTTCAAGGTGCCGGATGCATATATTCCGCCCGTCGGCGCGAGTATCAAATCGCTTCAGGAGCCGGAAAAGAAGATGTCGAAATCGGACGAAAACGCGAACGGCTCCATCTTCTTGCTCGACGACCCCGACACGATCACGAAAAAGATAAAACGCGCCGTAACCGACAGCG
Organism: Acidobacteriota bacterium; assembly: GCA_023391155.1. Taxonomy (GTDB): domain Bacteria; phylum Acidobacteriota; class Blastocatellia; order Pyrinomonadales; family Pyrinomonadaceae; genus OLB17. Next base: position 4,169 of record JAEWBM010000190.1, on the reverse strand, counting down.
GGACGACGATCGAGTTTGACGAGTCGCGGCCGGCGATAAACAATCTCCTGACGATCTATCACCTGCTCACGGGCACACCGACGGACGAGTGCGTCGCTCATTTTGAGGGCAAAGGCTATGGCCAATTCAAAGGCGAACTCGCCGAGGCCACGGTCGAGTTCTTGAGGCCGTTTCAGGAACGCGTCAAGCAATACGACGACGCGACGCTTAATGAGATATTGAGGGAGGGCGCGGAAAAGGCGCGGGTGATAGCGGCGGAGACGTTGACGAAAGTATACGATCGGTTGGGGATTAATTGAATAGGCGGATCAATACGATGTCCAAAATAATAATTTACGAAAAACCTACCTGAACGACTTGCCGCAATCTTGCGACGCTGTTTCGTGAAAACGGCATAGATTTCGATCGGGTCAATTATTTTACGCATCCACTGACGACGAAGGACGTCAGGTCGCTGATCAAAAAGCTTGACGCTCCGGCATTTTCGCTGCTGAGGACCATGGAGAAAGAGTTCAAGGAGCGCGGGTTTACTAAAGATACGCCTGAGGGCGAGATCATCGATGCGATCGTCGAGAATCCCGGGCTTCTGAACCGGCCGATCGTTGTTATCGGTGACCGTGCGGTGATTGCCCGGCCGATAGATAAGGCGCTCGAGCTGATCGAGTCGGCGAAGTAAACTAAGTTGGGACGGCGGCCGGACCGTGGTAAATTGTTAGCTCTTATGGCCTTTCCAAGTTCAAACGGCAACGGCAATGGCAATGGGCATCTGCCAAAGCCGCGCAACGTCCTCGGCGGCGATCTTGAGCTTTGCTGTTCCGATCCGATGACCGGCTTTTACCGCGATGGGTATTGCCGCACCGGGGTCGACGACACCGGCCGGCATACGGTCTGTATCGAGGTGACGGACGAATTTCTGAAATTCTCAAAGGCCGTCGGTAATGATCTTTCCACGCCGATGCCGCGGTTCGAATTTCCGGGCCTGAAAGAGGGCGACAAGTGGTGCCTGTGCATGCTCCGTTGGCAGGAAGCTCTTGAGCACGGTATGGCCCCTCGAGTACACCTCCGAGCCACGCACGAGAATGCGTTGTCCGTGATCTCACTCGACGATCTCAAGGCATTCGCCGTAGAGGGCCTCTAGTTGTACACCGTCGAACATCTTCGCCAGCTTTTCTCATACAACGATTGGGCAAACCGTCGATTGGTCGTCGCGATCAAGACCGCCGCATCCGAACGCTCTCGCCGCATCCTCGCGCACCTTCTAATTACCGAACGCGAATACTATGAACGGCTATACGGGAAGGATTCGACCGGCTTCGACTTCTGGCCGGATCTACCGATCGAGGAACTCGGCGAGATGGCGCGTGAAAACGCGGAGATGTATGACAAGCTGCTGCGGCGATTTGAGGAGGAAGGGCTGGACCTGAAGGTGAAGTATCGAAACAGCAATGGCATTCCCTACGAAAACACTTTCCGCGAATTGCTCGCTCACGTCCTGCTTCATTCCGCCACCCACCGAGGGAATATTATTGTCCGGCTTCGCGAGGACGGGGCCGATCCTCCCGGGACCGATTACGTGATCTACCTGCGGGAGACCAAATACATTTAGCGAAAATCAGCCCCGGTGAAAAACCTCAACGATCTCGCCTTTTCCGATATTCGACAAAGCCGTCTCCACGCTGTCGAGCATTTCGATATGGGTTATTAATCGATTGTTGCGAGCACGGAGGACCACGATAGAGATCACCCGGCCGACAAAGCTTTGTTGCGATTTGATATTCGAATCGGCCGTGAGCAAGACTTCGAACCCGTCATTTTCAGCCAATGCAAGAAGTTCGCCGTTCGACGCGTTTGACCACCCCATCTCGAACGTAGTGGAGCAGTCGAAGTCGGTCAAATGATTCTTTAACCTTCGATCCAAATTGTGATCAAGTAGGATCTTCAATTCGGGACAACTTCTTTCAGTAATGAGGATTCTGCCATTTGCAGGACGGCTATCGCCTGTTCGCGCGTGACGGGTGGAAAGCCCTCGAGGAAGTCTTCCAAGGAATCGCCGCCTTCGAGATAATCAAAAAGGTTTTTTATGGGCACACGTGTCCCAGCAAATACGGGTGTACCGCTCACCTTAGTCGGGTCGATCTCGATGATCGGCTTTTTCATACTTTAATTTTAGCGCCCTTCCGGTTTGGACGCTATCCACTTTGTTATTTGAGTCTATACTCCTATAAGCTAGAATTTCTTATCCATGGCAGAAGAGCCCGAGCAATTTACATTCGATTTCTATAAAGAAACGGCCGAGATCGTCGCGGGATCGCCGGACGAGCTAAAGATCCGTCTCGGCGAATTTGCCGGGCCGCTCGATCTGTTGCTTTATCTGATCCGCCAGGAACAGGCCAATATCTTCGACATTCCTATCGCAAAGATCACAGATGAATACGTAAAGTACATCCGCTTGATGAAGCGGCTCGACATCGCCGTGGCGGCCGATTTTCTTGTCATGGCCGCTCAGCTCATCGAGATCAAGTCAAGGATGCTGCTCCCCCGCGACCCGGCGGCCGAGGCCGAGGAAGAGATCGAAGACCCGCGGCAGGAGCTGGTCGATCGACTGCTTGAATATGAGCGATTCAAGGCAGCCGCCGAAATGCTCTACGAGCGATCGGCCGTTGAACAGGCCGTTTTTGCTCGGGGCAAGATCGAATCTGACGAGCACAATGCCGAGATCAGCGCGACCGTTTTTGACCTGATCTCCGTTTTTCAGAAGGTCGTCGCTCGCCAAAAGGTCGAGGTGAAGATGGAGATCCAGCGAGAGGAAGTGTCTCTTGCGGAAATGCTCAAGCGATTAAAGGACCGGATCTTTGCCGAAGCGGAGGTCAGCATTCTCGAATTTTTCGAAGAGATGCATTCTCGACGCGAGGTCGTGACCGCGTTCATTGCCGTGCTTGAGGTGGTCAGGTCGGAGCATATCCGGCTGATCCAAAAGAAAACGTTCGGAGATATTTATTTGCGCCGGGTGAATTAGCCTTGGGCGAATCGCGAATTATGTCAGAAGAAACACAAGCTCCCGCCCGCAGTACCGGTGAACTCGTCGCTTTGGTCGAGGCCCTGATCTTTGTCGCCGACGAACCGAGCACCGCGAAAGTGCTTGCCGAAGTGCTTGAGGAGGACAAGCAATCCATTGAGGCCGCCGTCGAGACACTTAAGGAAGAGTACAAGTCGCGGGACAGCGGGCTCCAGATCCGGGACATTGCCGGCGGATGGCAGCTCGCAACCCGCACGGAACTGCACGAAGAGGTTCGCAAGTTTTTGAAGACCAAGCCCTCCGCGCGCCTTTCGCTCGCGGCCCTCGAAACCCTCGCCGTCATTGCATATAAACAACCGGTCACCGTACCCGAGATACTCGAAATTCGCGGCGTCCAATCCGCCTCGGCGATCAAAACGCTGCTCGAAAAACGCTTGATCGTCACCAAGGGCCACAAAGAGACGGTCGGACGCCCGATGCAATACGGCACGTCACGTGAATTCCTTATCCAGTTCGGCCTCAAGGACCTTTCCGATCTGCCCGCCATGGAAGATTTCGAAGACCTTGTCCAATGAAGATCGAGCGTACACCCACCGTTGTCACCGTCAAAGAAACGCCTGGGTGTATGTGGTTCTTGGCTGCCTTTTTTATCTTTGTCGGAGCCCTATTTGTTTATGGGGCGTCTGGCGGTTACAACAACTATGCGGAAATGTCATATTTCCTCATGGCCGTGCATATTTTGCTCGGAACGTGCGCAGTCGCGGCGGGCGTGTGGTTAGTATACGTGTCCCCGAAAGTGTTGGTGAAGGTGGACCGGAACACTGAAACCGTGTCGGTACGGCAAACAAGGCTTGGCGGAAGCAGCGTGCAAACGTTCCGATTTGATGATGTGACCGCTTTCAACTTGTTTGAAGAGACCGATTCCGACGGCGATCCGGTCTGGTCGCTTCAGCTTGAAACCTCCGTCGGCGAACCGGTCAGATGTACGTCGTTCGCAAGCTCTGATCGGCAGTTCACTTCTGATGTTGCCTTCGAGTTAACGGCATTTATGTACAAGCAAATGCCTTCATACCGTCAGGTCGACGAACTCGAAGGTGAAAGCCCTGACCGGATAAGTTAAACTCACGTAAATGCAAGAGAGATTACAAAAGCT
>JAEWBM010000167.1 GCA_023391155.1 Acidobacteriota bacterium | reverse complement strand
ACACGGTCGGCGCCGACCTGGTGAACCATTGTGTCAACGACATCCTAGTTCAGGGAGCCCGTCCACTGTTCTTTCTCGACTATTTCGCGACGGGTAGGCTCGAACCGGACGTGACCGCCACGGTGGTCGAAGGGATGGCCCGGGCCTGCAAAGAAAATGGCTGCGTTCTGCTCGGCGGAGAAACTGCAGAAATGCCGGATTTTTATCCGCCCGGCGAATACGACCTGGCCGGTTTTATCGTCGGCGTGGTCGATAAGAAAAAGGTGATCGACGGCAAGATGATCGAGCCTGGTGATGTGGTTCTCGGCATTCCCTCAAACGGGCTCCAAACCAACGGATATTCCCTCGCCCGTAAGCTGTTTTTTGAGGTTGGCGGATATAAAGCCGGCGATACGATCGACGAACTCGGGTCCACCGTGGGTGAAGCTCTACTTGCCACCCACCAGAGCTTTCTGACCCAGATCGGCCCGCAACTCGACGATGGTAAGATCAAAGGCCTCGCCCATATAACCGGCGGCGGCTTTCTCGAGAATATCCCGCGAATACTTCCCGAAGGCGTCGGCGTCGAGATCGAACGCGGCACCTGGCCCGAGCTGCCCGTCTTCGGCGTCATGCAGCGGCTCGGCAACGTCTCCGACCATGAGATGTTCCGCACATTCAACATGGGCATCGGCATGGTCGTGATCTGCTCACCGTCCGATGCGGACTCTGTTTCGTCATCCATTGGAGCTTTAGCGATCGGCAAAGTTGTGGCGGGCGATCCATCGGTATCGCTCACCTGACACTTACCGGATTAGTTGCTACAATGTTCCAAATTCCCACCACCCAAATGCCCATGAGAAAATCGATCTTCGCTCTTTCACTGGTTCTATTTCTGTTCGGAGCGGTAAATGCACAAACAACAGCTCAGCTCTTTCAGCGCGGAAATCAGGAGTACGCCGCCAAACAGTATTCGCAAGCGATCGCCAGTTACAGCGAAGTGATACGGCGCGATGCGAACCAGGCGATGGCGTGGTTCAACCGCGGCCAGGCATACTACTTTTCCGGCAACCTCGATGCGGCGATCGCCGATTATTCAAAGGCTCTCGCACTATCGCCCGACTATACGGACGGTTGGTTCCAGTTAGGGCTCGCTCGCAATCGGAAGGGCGACCACGTGCTCGCCATCGACGCTTACACTCGCGGCATCACACTCAAGCCGACAGATCCGCAGTTTTTCTTCAATCGCGGTATCGCGTATGCAGACAGCGGAGACGACGATGCCGCCAAGCGGGACTATGACCACGCCCTCAAATTGAACCCTAATTACGCAAAAGCATACATGAATCGTAGCGGGGTCTTTTTTCGCAAAAAGCAATACGATAACGCATTGCTCGATATTCAAAATGCGATCCGCCTCGACCCCGCCAACGTCGAGGCACTAAACAACCGCGGGGTCATATATAGCACGACCCGCAAGCTCGATCTCGCCCTTGCCGACTTCAACAAAGTGCTTGAGCTGAACCCGAAATTGAAAAAGGCGTACCTCGATCGGGCGGTCGCGTACAACCGAGCCAAGAATAACGTTGAGGCTCTCAGGGACATAAACCGTGCGATCGCGCTAGATCCCACTTATACTCACGCCTATTCGCTTAGGAGCGCGCTGTATTTCGATACTAAGTTCTACGGCAAAGCGAAAGCTGATGCAGAAAAGGTCCTTGAGCTGGATCCTGACAATACTTTCGCGAAGAACATTCTGAACCGCATCGCCGCAATGCCAAAACCCTAGCTATTGACGCAGTGTTGCTATCGTAGTTTTCGGGGTGCCAAGCCGGGACGCAATTTGCGCTATAATTGTCCAATGGATTACCGTGAGATCATTACCATCGAACCCGGTAAACGAGGCGGCAAACCAACGATCCGCGGTATGAGAATTACCGTGCAGGATGTTCTTGAGTATCTTGCCGGGGGAATGAGTGAGTCCGAGATTCTGGCGGACTTTCCGGAGCTAACGCACGCCGATATTCGCGCATGCCTCGCCTTCGCGGCTAATCGTGAACGCCAGCTCGCAGTTGCCGAGCAATATGAAGTTATTGCTTGATCAGAACATATCTCGAAAACTCGTTTCCGAGCTCGCCGGTCTATTTCCAAATAGCTGCCATTTAACCTCTATCCTGCCCGAGACTTCGCTCGATCAGGAGATTTGGGATGTTGCCCGAGACAACGGTTTTGTAATTGTCACGAAAGATGATGATTTTGAGCAGCGTAGTGTTTTATACGGCCATCCGCCAAAGGTAGTATGGGTTCGATTGGGCAATTGCCGAACAAAGGATATTTTGTTGTTGCTGCGGAGGGCCCATTCAACGATCATGGCATTCGGTGAGGACATGGAAAAATCCATTTTGCCACTTCCTTGATCCACAACTCTTTTCTAATACAAGTGAAAATAGGCATCTTGATCTCAGGCCGCGGTTCGAATATGACGGCGATCGCCGATGCGGTGGCGGGCGGCGAGATCCCTGATTCGACCGTCGCCGTCGTTATCAGTGATAAGCCCGATGCCGCGGGCCTCGCTAAGGCGATCGAACGCGGCATTGAGACCCGCGTGGTCGAACGCCGCGGCCGAACGCGTGCCGAGCACGATGCCGAGATCGCTGCCGTCTTAAATGAGAAAGGTGTCGACCTCGTCTGTCTTGCGGGATATATGCGTTTACTCTCTCCGGAGTTTATCCGTGAGTTTCCCGATCGAATTATAAATATTCACCCGAGCCTGCTTCCGTCGTTCCCCGGCCTCGATGCTCAGCGACAAGCGATCGAGCATGGGGTTAAGGTCTCTGGCTGCACGGTACACTTCGTCGATGAGGACCTCGATGCCGGGCCGATCATCCTCCAACGTGTGGTTGAGGTAAATGAAGACTACACGGAAGAGGCCCTTTCGTCGAGGATACTCGGCGAAGAGCACGCTGCCTATGTTGAGGCGGTCCGCCGGGTTGCGTCCGGCGGTTTAACGATCGAGGGGCGGCGAACCATCTTCGAAGAAAAAGCTGACAGCTAAGGGCCCTCCGCTAACGGCATTTTGATTTCCCCAATGCACCGCATTTGCTTTGACAATTAACCGCTGTTTCTCTAAACTTTAAGTTTTCACTTTCGGGTGAATATTGATGGAGAGCGATTATGCCGAAGAGAACGTATCAACCGAACAACCGCCGACGCGCGAAAAAGCACGGCTTCAGGGCCAGGATGGCGACCAAGAACGGCCGGGCCGTGATCAAGCGTCGCCGGGCAAAGGGCCGCAAGCGCCTGACGGTACAACATTATTAAGCTTTGGTTTACCGAAGGAAGCTCGGCTGCTGAAACGCGCCGAGTTTCTTCGTGTTTATGAACAAGGTGCGCGAATCGAAGGCCGTTTTATGACGGTTTTCTTTATGCCCGGAAAAGCCGGCCGCCATCGCGCCGGAATAACCGCAACCAAAAAAGCGATCGGTAAGGCGCATGATCGTAACCGCGCCAAAAGACTGCTCCGCGAGGCCTTTCGCCTAAGCCGAGCGGAACTCGACGCTCTTCCGCCTTTAGATTGGGTGATCAACGCTCGTCGGTCGATCCTCCGGGGCAAGCTGGAAAGGCCGCTCGAAGAATTCCGAGCGATCGTTGCTCGCATCGCTGAACGCGAGGCCGCCGGAACCGATCATCGGTCGTCACCGTAGTTGATAATGGCTGCCGCTGTGAGTTGTGGCACAATAGTTCGAATCGATGAAGTTTCTGGTTCTTGACCTGCTTGGCGTTTACAAGGCGATAGTGTCGCCTTTTTTGCCGCCTGCCTGCAGGTTTGAGCCGACGTGCTCCGAATACACGCGCGAGGCGGTCGAGCGCTATGGTGTGGTGAAAGGTGTTTGGATGGGAGCAAAGCGTATTCTGCGCTGCCAGCCGCTATGCCGCGGCGGCCACGACCCTGTCCGGTAGTTTAAAGGTCCGGGTCGCAACGAAATAATGGAACAAGACAATAATCAGGGCCAATCGCGGTTTCTAATTGCGGCAGTGCTGTCGATGATCGTGCTTTTCGCATGGTCATATTTTTTCACGTCACCCGCTCCCGAAGGGAACACCAATGCAAACACGGCCGCGCCCGAACAGACTGCTGCCCCAACTCCCGCCGTACCTGATCCTCAACAGCAGCAGGCCGCTGAGCAGCCGGCCGAGACACAGGACATCGTTCCGCAACGGCAGATCGTTATTCGCTCCCCGCTGTACGAGGTAACGCTGGATTCCAAGGGTGCCGTCGCGACAAGCTGGGTCCTGCTAAAGAATAAGACGAACGGTGACGAGTATCCGATCTATGCCGATGGCTCCACCGAACAGAACCCAAAACCTCTTCAGTTGATCTCGGAACAGGCACTTAGCCGCGAACCTCGCGAGCTGCCTTTCCGGCTTTCGACCGATGACGCGGCGATCAACGGCATTATCAACGACCGCAATTATCAGATCTCGGTCCCTGAAAATGAGATCACGCTAGCCCCGGGCGAGGAACGGGCGATCGAGTTCGTAATGACGGATGCGTCCGGCCTCGAGGTCCGGAAAAATTTCGTCTTCCGCGGAGATAGTTTTGTTAACGACCTGGGCATCAGCGTTCGAAGGAATGGCGAGGTTGTACAAAACCCCAAGCTGCTGATCGGCGCCAGCATCGGCGATCACGCGATCAACTATCACACTTTCTATCAGATCGAGTCCGAGGCCGTCGCTGCGGTTGACGGCGGCATAGACCGAAAGCAAGGCTACTATTCATTCGAGTACGACGCCAATAACCAGGCGTCGATGTCGATTCCCGGCATTGTCGACTGGGCCGGTGTTAGCGACGCATATTTCGCGATGGCGGCGGTCCCTTCTACCCAGACCCAGGGCCTTGAGCTTAAAGCAGCGAAATACGAGGTCCAGACCGAACCATATTATTACAGCATCTTCAGTTGGATCCTGCGGAGCCCCGAAACCAAGGAAACGCGGCATCTGGTCACCGCGTATGTCCCTGTCGCGGGCGACGGTTCGGTCACGAAAGTTTATACCGGCACGAAAGATTATTTCCTTCTTTCTAAGCTCGACGGTCAGCTCGCGGAGGCGGTCGGCCGCGAACTTGATTTCGTTAACCTGATCAACTTCAGTAATTACTGGCCGATCAGGATGATCGTAAAGCCGCTCTCGATCCCGATCCTGTACGCACTTCACTATCTCAACGCCTTCGTCGGCAACTACGGCGTTGCGATCATCGTCTTCACTTTCCTGTTCTATTCGCTGCTTTTCCCGCTCCGTTGGAAACAGTCTAAATCCTTCAAAAAGGCGGCCGGCAATGCGCCGAAGATGAAGGAGATCCAGGACAAGATAAAGGCTCTTCAGAAAAAGGGCGTCCCCATGGACGATCCCAAAATGCGCCAGCTGCAAATGGAGCAGCTCAAGCTGACCAAGGACGCGCTTCCCATCGGCGGCTGTCTCCCGATGCTGCTTCAGTTCCCGTTGCTCATTGCTTTCTATACGGCGATCACCATCTCGCTCGAGGCGCGTCAGGCCCACTTTCTCTGGCTCCCGGATCTATCGGCCGGCGACCCCTGGCATTTGCTCGAATTCGGTTTCGCGATCTCCATGGTCCTCGCCATGAAGTTCACCCCCACCGGGCCCGCCGTTACGCCCGAACAGCAGATGCAGCAAAAGATGATGACGTGGCTGATGCCCGTGATGATGCTGTGGGTGATGTGGGGGGCTCCCTCGGGCCTTCTGCTCTATTGGTTCTTCGGCAACATTGTCAGCTTTGGCCAGCAGATGATAATAAATCACTATAATAAGCCCACGGAGCCGCCCACCACCGAGGTGGTCAATACCGTTCCAAAGAACGCCAAAAAGGTAAAAGGCAAACCGAAGCTCTCAACATCGTAGTCACATATCGAGGTAATTGTTATGAACGAAACCTGTCAGGAAGCAGAAAAGTTTTTGACCGAGATCATCGGCGACCTCGGATTTGACCTCGAGGTGACATCGCGTTGGATCAGCGAAGGCTGTCTGCTCAATCTCAGCGGCGGCGATGTTGGCCTCGCGCTTATTGAAAACGGCGAGATGCTCGACGCATTCGAGACGATCCTTTTCCAGGTCCATGGCCGGGACCTCGAACGCGAGCATCGGTTCATCTGTGACGCTGACGGTTTCAGGCAGACGCGTAAATCCGAACTGCAGGCGATGGCACGCTTCGCCGCCGAGCAGGTTCGCAAAAGCGGGCGTCCGTTTACCTTCGGCGTGCTCAATTCGACCGAACGCCGTATCATCCATCTGACTCTCCAGCAGGAAGAGGACCTCGCGACCGAGTCGGTCGGTGCCGGCCGTGACCGCAGGCTTCAGGTCCATCTGAAATAGCATCGGCTGATACCGTCGGCCGGGCGGGAGCAGCGTCTCGCGCTACACTCCATTTAATGCCTGACACCATCGTCGCACTTTCGACCCCACTCGGCCGCAGCGGTATCGGAGTGGTTCGTTTGAGCGGCCCCGCGTCGCTGCAGATCGCGGCATTGATCTGGCGCGATGATTACACGCCCGACCCTCGTACCGCCGTACTCAAAACGCTCAAAGACTCTGCCGGCGACGCCATTGACGAGGCCATCCTCACTTATTTCAAGGCACCCAACTCTTTTACCGGCGAAGATATTGTCGAGATAAGCTGCCACGGTTCGCCCATCGTCCTGCGTCGTGTCATCGACGAATGCCTCGCCGCGGGCGCACGTCTGGCCGACCCCGGTGAATTCAGCCTCCGTGCCTTGGCTAACGGGCGTATGGATCTCGCCGAGGTCGAGGCTATACGCGATCTTATAGACGCACGGTCCACCGCCGCAGCCCGACAGGCGCTCCGGCAAATGAAGGGTGAGCTTTCGCATCGCCTACAGCCTATCAAGGATGAGTTGCTCGATACTATCGTCATTCTTGAATCAGCCCTGGAGTTTGTCGAAGATGATCTTCCCCCTGCACAAAGCGATGCTCTGGCCCAACGCCTCGGACAGCTCGCCGCCGATATTAGCCAAATGGCCGACACGTTTAGCGCGGGACGGCTTATCCGCGAAGGTTTGCACGTTGCCATCGTGGGCCGACCGAATGTCGGCAAATCCAGCCTATTCAACGCCCTGCTCGGCAGCGACCGCGCGATCGTCACGGAAATACCGGGTACGACCCGCGATCAATTGCATGAGCGATTCACGTTCCGCGACATTCCCATATCACTCATCGATACCGCCGGCCTGCGTGAAACGACCGACACGGTTGAAAGCATCGGTGTCGAACGGGCGCGGAGGACGATGGCGGATGCTGACGTGGTGTTGGTTATGCTCGACGCATCCGAACCGCTGACGGCCGAGGACCGTGACGTTATCGGATCGAGTGAGGGGCTCCGGCGAATAGTTGTACTGAACAAGATCGATAAACCGGCGGCCGGCACAATAGAACCGGAACTTGACCTTATCGCCGTGCCGATCTCCGCCAAGACCGGCGAAGGGCTCGAGGGCCTGTTAGAGGCGATCGTGGAACCCTTCGCCCCGTCGGATATCGACACTGCCGGTTTTCTGATCGCTGACGCCCGCCATCACGATCTCTTGGTCCGGTCGCGCGACGAGATAGAAGGTTCCATCGACCTGTTAAAGCAAAAGGCCAGCGAGGAACTGGTCCTCGTCGGCCTTCACAATGCCCTTCGTTTTTTGGGGACGATCACGGGTGAGACCACTACCGAAGATATGCTCTCACGAATTTTTTCCACCTTCTGCATCGGAAAGTGATCCGGCCCCGTCAAAGCGAACCACCTCGACCGTACAGTGAGCCCTGGCGGCCACCGCCGACGACGTGCTGCCGATCAAAAACCGTTCAAGCCTGCTGCCGAACGCGTTTGCTCCGACAAAGATCGTATCGGCGTGCCACTCTTCCGCGTGCTCCACGATCGCTTTTTTCGGATACCCCGTGATTATTTCCAGCTCCGCCTTTACACCCGCCGCGGCTAGCTTTTCGATCGCGTGCCCCGCATTTTCTTCGAGCCATTCACGTTCGGTTGCATTGACCTCTTCCACCGCCCCTGCGATCGGCGGTACGAGGCGTCCTATCGCCGTCGGCTTTGCCGGGTCGGCGACAGAAAGCAGTTTCACCTCGGTGTCCGCCGGCCAATTACGGGCGGCCACTGCGTCGACCGCCGCGGCGGCCCCGCGTGAACTGTCATAGCCGACCACTATCCGTATCGGCGAGGGATCGACGTCGTTGCGTCCGCGTGCGACGCGTACCGAACAGTGAGCTTCCGTCAGCACCTTCTGCGAGATCGATCCCAGCAGCAATCTCGAAACAGCCGATTGCCCCTGCGAGCCGACCACGATCAGATCCGGCTTTTCCTCATCTGCAGCTGTAAGGATCTCCCAAGCCGGTGAACCGTAGGTGGCTATCTTGCGAATGGTCCAACCCGGCAAGACGTCGCTGACACGTTCCGCTGCTCGCTCCGCGAAACTGCGCGTTTCCGCAAGAGCCTGCTCTCCCTTTTCGCGATAGCGAAGGACCATCTTGCGAATATAAGGGTCGGTTGTGTCAATATTATCGTCTTCACCGGCGGGCGGCAGCCACACCTCAGCGACGGAAACAACGACGCCGTCTCCCGACTCAGGCAATCCGGCGCGGTTCAGGTCATCGATGGCCGCCTCGGCACAGCGCGAACCGTCATAGGCTATAAGCAGTTTCATTTCAATGAATCTCCGAAACGATTCTAACGCAGATGGATGCGGATTCTGCAATTCGCTTGTATGTGGCCAAATTTTTCTGCGCGGAAAAGTTCGCACCGGCACTTGTTTACTGCGTTGAATAGTAATATAAACACTTCAGAGACCCTGCATACTCGATCCCAGCTCAGAGAATTCAAATGTCAGCAAAGGCCGAAAAGATCTTGGTCGTTGACGACGAGGCCTTCATTCGTATGGCACTCGGTGAGGCGCTTTCCGATTGGGGCTATGCACCGGTCGCAGCGGCTTCCATCGCTGAGGCCGTGGGCCTTTTCGACGAGGAAGAGCCCGTGATGGCGCTGCTCGACATCGACCTTCCGGACGGCTCAGGCCTCGATCTCCTCAAGACGATCAAAACCGCGAGGCCCGAAACCGTGGTTATCATGGTGACCGGCAATGTGGATGTTTCAAATACCCTCGCAGCACTCCGGGGCGGCGCACACGATTTTATCGGCAAACCGATTCGGCTCGAAGAGCTTCAGGTCACGGTCCGCAATGCCCTCGAAACCCACGCCCTCCGGCGTGAGGCCCGGGTCACCGCAAAACATCGCGGCGAACGGTTTGGTTTTGACCAGATCATCGGCGATTCGCCTGCGATGGTCAAAGCCAAGGAACTTGCCCTTAAGGTCGCGGAGTCGGACGTAAGCTCGATCTTGCTCCAGGGCGAGACGGGAACCGGTAAAGACCTCTTTGCACGTGCGCTGCATTACGCGTCCGACCGCTCGACCGCGCCCTATCTCGCTATCAACTGCGCCGCATTGCCGGCAACTCTCATCGAATCCGAACTCTTCGGTTACGAAAAGGGCGCCTTTACCGATGCCAAGCAGCGTAAAGAGGGGTTGTTCGAGCAAGCCCAAGGCGGCACTATCTTTCTCGATGAGATCGGTGAGATGGCCCTTGAGGTGCAGTCAAAGCTGTTGCGCGTACTTGAAAATGGCCTGTTCCGACGCGTCGGCGGCCTAAAAGACCTGCCGCTCGATGCGAGGATAATCGCCGCATCGAACCAGGACCTGAAGAAATGCGGTGAGGAGGGCACCTTTCGGCTCGATCTCTACTTCCGTCTCTCCGTGATCCAGATCGACATTCCGCCATTAAGGGAACGCGGCGAAGACATCCTGCAACTCGCAGATTATTTTATCGAGCGAACGAACTTAAAGCGTCGCGGGTCAAAATTGAAAGGCCTTTCAAAGGAGGTGCAGGAGATATTTCGCCGCTATGAGTGGACGGGCAACGTTCGTGAGCTGCGAAACGTGATAGAGCGATCCTCGATCCTCGAAGATTCGGATGTTATTACCACCAAGTTTCTTCCCGCGGACCTCCTTGACGGCCGGCACACGTCACCGGGCGGGGCCAACGGGATCGACCTTCCGTCAGGCGGAGTAACGCTCGACGATGTCGAGGCTGAGCTGGCCCGCCAGGCCGTTGATCGTACCGGCGGCAACCTCACCCGCGCGGCAAAACTGCTCGGCATTTCCCGCGATCAGCTCAGATACAAGCTAAGAAAGTCCGGCGACTACCACCCGGGCGGCAAAGACGAATAATGGGGCGAAACGGAGAGCAGGTTCAAGACGATCGCCGGGGCGCGGTTAAAGAGCTTGAGGATCTCAAGTTCGCGCTCGACGAATCGGCAATAGTCGCCATCACCGATCACCACGGTAAGATCACCTTCGTCAACGACAAGTTCTGTGAGATATCAAAATACTCTCGCGACGAGCTTATCGGCCGGGACCACCGGCTTATCAATTCCGGCTATCATCCGAAAGAATTCATTCGCGAGCTCTGGACGACCATCGCTAACGGCCACGTCTGGCGTGGCGAGCTGCGCAACCGTGCCAAGGACGGCAGCATCTATTGGGTCGATACTACGATAGTCCCGTTCCTCGATGACCGCGGTAAACCCTTTCAATACATCGCCATCAGGTATGAGATCACCGAACGCAAAAATGCGGAAGAGCGCATCCGCCAGCAAGCATCCTTACTCGATCTCGCCCAGGATGCCATCATCGCCTGCGACCTAAACTTCCGCATTCTTTTTTGGAACAAAGGGGCCGAACGCATCTACGGCCGAACGCTTACGGAGGTCTTGGGCCGTTCTATCGGTGACGTTCTTTATTCCGACGGCGACCCTCAACTCGATGAGATCCGCGCCGAGGCCAAAGCTCACGACGAATGGCGTCTGGAAGATCGCCACACGGGGCGCGGCGGTACAACGGTTTATGTCGAAAGCAGGTGGACACTCGCCAGAAATGAACGGGGCGAGCCCGACTACTACCTCGTCATAAACACCGACGTTACCGAACAACGCCGGATCGAGCAGCAGTTGCTCAGAGCGCAGAGAATGGAATCGATCGGTACCCTCGCCGGCGGCATTGCGCACGACCTTAATAATATTCTCTCGCCCATCTTGATGGCCGTCGGGATGCTGCAGCTAAAGGCGACCGACCCGGACCTCGTCCGCTGGTTGGGCGTTATCCGAGAAAACTCAGAGCGCGGCGCCGCTCTCGTTCAGCAGGTCCTGACATTTGCCCGCGGAATGAAGGGCGAACGTATCACCGTCCAGCTTAAGCACATCATCAAAGATCTTTTCAAGGTGCTCGGCGAAACGATCCCGAAATCGATCTCCGTAAGATATGACATCGAAGCCGAACTCTCGCCCGTCTCCGCGGATCCCACCCAGATACACCAGGTGTTAATGAACATCTGCATCAACGCTCGCGATGCGATGCCCAATGGGGGGATTCTCACGGTAACGGCGAAAAATGTCCTGCTCGATGAAAATTATGCTCGTATGAATATCGATGCCGAGCCGGGCCCCTATGTCCAGGTAACAGTAACCGACACCGGTCATGGCATGGACAACGAAGTCGTCCAGCGGATCTTCGACCCCTTCTTTACGACGAAGGATATCGGAAAGGGAACCGGCCTTGGGCTTTCGACCTCGATCACGATCGTTAAAAGCCATGGCGGTTTTATCAACGTCTACAGCGAACAGGGCAAAGGCTCCACCTTCTCAATTTATCTGCCAGCGCTCGCCGATCATTCGAGTGACGAGGTGCAGCCCGAGCAGCCCGCTCTCCCGCACGGCTCAGGCGAATTGATCATGATCGTGGATGATGAGGCAAATATTCGTGAGGTTACGAAGGAGACCCTCGAACGATTTGGCTATCGTGTTATCACTGCCGCGGACGGTACTGAGGGGATCGCCGCATTCGCCGAGCATCGCACAGAGATCGCCGGCGTGCTTACGGATATCTCCATGCCGTTTATGGATGGGCCCGCGATGATACGAGCCCTGCGAAAGATGGATCCGGGTGTGCGGGTGATCGCAATGAGCGGGCTGATGA
>JAEWBM010000165.1 GCA_023391155.1 Acidobacteriota bacterium | reverse complement strand
CCCTTGATCACCGCCCCACGCCGGATACGGATCCGGAGCGAAGAGGTCAGCCAAGGTTCCACTCGCAGGAAATTGGAAAAAGTTCGTTCCGTTATAGCCCGGTGCACTCAACTGCTGCAGGGCAGTGTCACCAATGACCGCGCCGTAGTAAACGCCGAAGCCGCCTCGAAGAACCGTCTGGTCAGTACCGAGGATCCGCCTGAAAAAGCTGTTTTCGGGACTGCCAAGCGACCAAGCAAAGCCGACACGCGGTGCAAAGTTATTCTTGTCGGGCTCGATGCCGCCAACGGGCACGGTGCCGCCAAGGACCGGATCGGGGTCGCCGACATAGACGAGTCCGCGCGGAGCACGTCCACCCGGCGGGATAACGATACGCTGTCCATCAGGCGTCGTAAGCTGGCCCGTGGTCAGAAGCTGCGATATCGCACCCGGGCGATAGAACGCCACGCGATTGAACTTGTCCTTGAGAGGAGAGTTATATTCATACCGCAAGCCGAACGAAAGGGTCAGATTGCGTGTCGCTCTCCAGGTGTCCTGACCGAAAATCGCCCAGGCACGCTGGCGATAATCGCGTTGACCGGCAGCACCAAACTGAACGGCGCGGCCGGACTGTTTCCAATAAGGAAGTCGGCAAAATCATCACCCGTCGTATTCGTCACGCCCAGTAATCCATTAGCCGAATAGCTGATCAAACCTTGGTTAATGAATAGGAAGTCGGTGTCCTGTTTGTACTTTGTATAGTCGAAACCGAACTTCATTCTGTGATCGCCGAGAACCCAGCTAAGCGAATCCTGGAACTGAATGTTTTCGGTGAAACGCCTCTGAGGACCCTGGATCGAGTTACCAAGGATCAGCCCGCGATCCAGAATCCGGATCTGGGGCGGACCCACGAACGTACCGTCGGCTACGAAGTTCGACGTAAAGCCGATCTGGGCCGGAGTCGTCTGGTTAACCGGTGCGACGCCCGGTTGTTCGTTCGTCGAGTAGTTGATCAAGAACGAATTGACCAGGTTCGAGTTGATGATGTAGGTATAGCGCCCGACATAGTTGTCGGTGCCGCGGATGTCGTTAGCTGCAAACCCGGGTACGTTAGCACCGCCGAATGCAAATGGTGAAAATACCTCAGAATCGAAAAAGCTGTAGGTGAAGTTCAGCAGGTGATTCTGGGTAAAGCTGTGGTCAAAACGGGTCGTGAACCACTGATTCCGCGTCGTTTGATTGGCCGAGACCTGTGCCTGTCCCCCAGTTGTCGCTTCCGGGAGGAAGCCTAAATAGTATTGGGCGATCGGTGAGATCCGGTCTTGCGGAATTGTATTGTTCGGGAACGGCTGACCTGTAGCGGGGTCGAAGATCGTGGTGCTAAACACACCGCTTCGCTCCGCAGCAGACGGCAGCGTCGGAAGGGTTTGAGATTGACCCAACACCTGATAGCGACGTTCATAGTCGGCAAAAAACTAGGTTCGGTCCCTGCCGTCATAAATGAATGGGACGCCCTCTCCGAAATTCAGGAAATAAACCGGCCCGCCGATGTTGCCGCCGTAATCTTTACGATCGAAGCGGCGACGAAGGTCGGCTCCCGGAGCAGTACCTGCGGGCGGAAGAGCCTTATCCAAGAAACGCGCAGCGGAGAAGCCGGTCGGACGATAGAAGAACCGGGCGTTTCCGTGAAACTCATTCGTACCGGAACGGGTGACGACGTTGATGACGGCACCTGTGTTGCGACCGAATTCGGCCTCGAAATTAGAGGTCAACAGGCGGAACTCCTGAACTGCGTCGGGACGCGGCTGGCCGCCGATGGCGCCGCCGACAGCAACCTCGTTATTATTACCGCCATCGAGCGTGATATTGTTTTCGACGCCGCGGCTGCCGTTCACGCGGATGCCGAGGCCGTTGCCGAACCCACCGGCAGCCGGAGCGACGCCGGGCTGAACGAGTGCAAGGTTAAGGACCTCGCGGCCGTTAAGCGGCAGGCCGATAATACGCTCGTTTTCGACAGTGGTCCCCAATGCGGGGGACTCTTTGTCGATAAGCTCGACGCCGGCCGAGACTGTAACTTCAGCGGTCGTTCCGCTGAGAGCTAACGCGACATCCGTTGTAACGTTTCGATTAGGTTCGACCGTTATACTGGTGACGCTTGCCTCGCCAAAACCCGAGGCATTGACGATCAAGTTATAGGTCGAGGGTTCAACCTCGAGAAACTGATATATCCCACTGTTGTTGGTTTGAACCGAACGGATCTCAGTGCCTCTGGTCGCATCGATCAGGCGAACCGTCGCCCCGGGGACGATAGCCCCGTTGGGGTCTGTCACTGTTCCGCGTATGGTTCCGCGGGTTCCTTGTGCAGTTGCTGAGATCGTGCCAATCACGACCAGCAATAAAAAAAGGAAAAACTTTTTCATTTACTACCTCCCGGCCGAAAAACCGGCCACTTGTGAAAAAAAAAAGGAACTTCGTAAGTGCTACGACTCAAGAACTGTGCCATTCGGGGTAACCTCTTTTTTCGGATGAACTTGAGCTTTCGGCGGAATTGCCGTAACCAATGGTTCAATGGATTTTTATCCGAAAATCTGGAGCCAATCGACATTTTGAACGGGAATTTGAACACTTAATTCAAGCCGTCCGCTTAGTCGGGCCAAGGAACTCTTGAGCAGTACGTAATTCGATTTCGACAAAGAGAACGGATCAGTTTCAAATAAGAAAAGGCAGCCCGGAGGCCGCCGAGAGGATACGATCCACGCAGTTCTAATTTGATTCTTTCAGCTGTTTGGCGAGGGTGCGGAGCTGTTCGGCGTCGTCGGCTTTTGGGTTGCCTTTGAGGTATGCCTCGATGTGCGAGACGGCTTTCTTTTTATCTCCGCGGGAGTTGTAGATGATGGCAAGGATCCGATGGCCCTCGTTCATTTCGGGCTGGTTGGTCTTTAGGGCGACGAGGAGTTCTTTCTCCGCCTGGTCGAAGAGGCCGAGGTTTGCGAGGGCCTGGCCGTAAAAATAATGTCCCACCGGGGCGTCGGCATTTAGCTGCACCGCTTTGCGAAGAACGGCAGCCGCCTCGCTATAACGCTTGAGGTGAAACAACACCATGCCGCGATTCATTGTCGGAGCGAAGGCGTCAGGCTTAAGTTCGATGGCTTTGAGAAGTGCGGCGTCGGCGAGTTCCAATTCGCCGAGCTTGAGATGCTGCACCCCCATCTCGTTATAAGCAAGCATAAACGCAGGGTACTCGGTGATCGCGATCTTAAATTGTTCCACCGCACCGCGATGGTCGCCATTACCGGCGAGTTCGACGCCTTTGTTATACGGATCCATCGCTTTCGCGGGGACGTCCGCGAACTGTGCATTGATCACGCCCGGCGCAAGGTCCTCGCTAGGTTTAAGCGTCAGGCGGATATCCATGTGATAAAGAGTCGGCGGAGCGCCGGCTGCCTGAATGACGCTCAATACCTGGGTAAAGGGCCTGAAGACCTCTTCCCTGTCGACACTAACTACGAAATCGCCTGAGGGCAGCCCGCTGAAAGCGAAATGGCCGGCATCGTCGGTTATGCCGATGCGGTCCCCGCGAAGCTGCGAGGTGATACGCACTTGGATACGGGCACCGGGCTGGCCAGAAGGCAGCCGTACGCGCCCCTGAAGAGTGTTACCGCCACCAAAGCCAGTGTCCGTGGCCCGTGGAACCTGTGCGGAAGCGGACAAGAGAAGAGCCGTAAACAGGACTAATAATGTGATCGGATGAATTTTCATAGAGACACCTCGCGCGCGTGGATCACGGCGGCTTCGATCAGGACAAACGCTCCGAAACTTTATGGAGCAATTATATATCAACAGGGCGAGATAAAACCAAAGAATCAGATGGCAGATCAAAACGGCGTTGCCGGCTGTCCGGCAACGCCAAGTTGGGTGAACCAATCAATGGGGACATTCGTCCACTAGAACCGAACGCTGCCCATAAAGTGAATGATCCGGGACGAACCGCTCTGGCCCGTAATGCGGCCAAAGGTCGCGGAGTCAAAGATCTGATCGCCGAACGTGAAGTTCGGATGATTCAGAATATTGATGAACGTCGTCTTGAGTTCGAGACGGACGCCCTCCGTAACCGGGATGCGTTTCGTGATGCTCATATCCACGTTGAAGTAGCGCGGGCCGTTGATGCTGGCAACCGGGAAATTGCCGAACTCACCCGGAGCGGGCGGGCCGAACACCTCAAGCGGATCGAGATCCGGATTGATGAAATACAAACCCTCGGGGCGACGATAGATGCCTACGTGATTGTTCACGAATTCCTCAAACGTCATACCGACCAGATTTACCGGATTGGTGCCGGCATTGAACTGGTTGACCGTTGCACGGTTCGAATAGATCGCCCAAGGCGGCCTGGTCGCCCAGGTCACGATGCTGCCGATAGTCCAGCCGCCGATAACGCGGTCGACAAAACCATTGGCATTGCTGAACCACGTACGGCCGCGGCCGAACGGAAGCTCGTAAATGCCGTTGGCAACGAAACGATGCGTCTGGTCAAAGTCAGCCCGCATATAATCGAGCCGCTTGTTGCGAAGCGTCCGCCAGCTCGTGAGCGTGCTCTGGTTATTGCCCTGAGCATTCGGAGCATCGGTCAGAGCCTTGCTGAAGGTGTAGTCGGCCTGGAATTGCAGACCGTTGGAGAATCGACGCCGAAGCTCGATCTGCAAAGCATGATAGTTCGACATCGAATCGTTGGTCAGCAAGGTTGCCGTCGAAGCATTCGGGTTCATCACAAAGAAATTCTGCGGAAGCAGATTTCGAGTGTTGAAGAACGCCGTGTTGTAGGCGAGCGTATTTGCCGTTGCACCTACCTGGTTCGAATCAAGTTGAGTCACGAACGTGGTGTTCGTAAATAGCGCCGATCCGGGGCCGCCGAACAGAGTCGAGAAGATCGGTAGATCTACCTGTCCGACCAAGCCCGTGTTGCCAAAGTTACATCCGGAAGATGCGGGGTTAGCCGCCCTCCAGATAGCACAGTTGCTCTGGGCATTGAGGAACTCCTGCAAGAAGCCGTTCTCATAGATATTGACTTCGTTGAAGTTGTTCGCACGCCAAACCTTAACGGCATGGTTACCCTGATAGCGGATCTCGAACGCTGTGTTACGGAAGATCTCACGCTCGAAGCCAATGTTCCACTGCTGAACATAAGGAATTCTCAGGTTCTGATCGATCGCCCACAAACCGTTGTTGGGATTGAGGACAAAGTTGTCACGGTCCGTTAGAGGGATCTGGAACGTCGGAACCGGAAGGTCAATCGGGCCTGAAAGGACACCGGTCAACGCTGTGAGTGCCGATGTCTGGATCAACCCCGGGTTGGTGGTGCCGGTACCCATCGCGTTGCTGATGGTCGTGAAACCGTCACGCAAATAGGTGATCGAGAACCCGGCGCGAATCGAACTCTGTCCAACGGAGCCAAACAGTGTGCGAAGCGGCCCACTCTCGAAATCAGGGGACCATGCAAAGCCGACGAAAGGAGCAAAGTTGTTCCAGTCATTCTTATACAGGGGGATACCTGTATCGCCTGAGACAAAGTCGAGCACCGCGACGCCAGGGGCCGGGCCGGTGGGGGCATTCGGGTTAAAGATGTTGCCCGGGCCCGAGACGCCGAAGATACCGTCCGGTTGAGGCTGGATCGCCAGGCCGTTCGGGATGGTCGGTACGCCCATGAAATCCCATCGCAGGCCATAGTTGAGCGTGAAATTGTTCTTCATCCGCCACTGGTCGGACATGTAAAGTGCGATGTCGCGCTGTTTGAATTGGCGTTCACGCGTTGCGCCGAGAACAAAGCCGGAGGTGGGATCAGCAACGTTGAATGTTGCCTGTGTTGAAGCGAGGTTGCCGACGATGTTGGCATAAACAGAATTTGCACGGCCAAGGATCGCCGTCGTTGAGAAAGGCAGGTTGCCGCTGACGCCAGATGTTAACCCGCTCGGGTTATTAGTTGTAACGCCCAGCGAGATCGATTGGTTGATACCCGCATCGTTGAATGTATCAGCGAAGATCTGCTGATAGTCCACGCCGGCCCGTATCAGGTGACGACCCATTGCATAGGAGAAGTCGTTTCGGATCTGCCAGACCTGCGTATCGCGGCCTTGGGGCATAAACCCGCCACCGGCATAAAGTTGTGAAACGCCGGAAAAGAAGATGAACGGATCGGTCGGGCTTTGATCAAGCAAAAAGCCCACCGGAGCCCATTGGCGTCCGACGCGAAAGACGTTCGTGGCATTCGCTCCAAAATTAGAGACAAGAGCACCGGTCCACATCTGGCGGATGGATTCCTGGAAGCCATTGATGCCGCCGGGGAAAGTGGATTCCAAACCGTTGAAGGTGTCCGGAGCAAGGGAGAATTCAGCACGGTTGTAGATGAACTCGAGCTTGTGAGCACCAATCGGTGAGCTCTTGACCAAATGGTGGTCATAACGGCCCACATACTTGTCGTTCTTGTCGGTGCCACTGACATTGAAGCGATATCCGCCGAAATTGTAGACGTCACCGACGTCACTGTTATTCGGTGCGGGTATATTTGCCAACATGGCTTGCGTGATCGGATTGAGCACGGCAACGTTGCCTACATTCAACAGATTGACTGTCTGCAGCTCGCCATTCGTTCCCATATAACGGAAAATGCCCTGCTTGGCCTCGGGGGTCATCACCGTGCGGTTGCGTGAGGCTTGAAAGTTTTCACGGAAGCCTTCGTATGAGAAGAACCAGAAAGCCGTGTCTTTTCCGCTCCACCACCACGGACCGCCGCCATCGCCGAAGCGAGGGAAGTAGATCGGGCCGCCGATGTCGAAGCCGAAGAAGTGCTGTCGCTGGCGAGTGCGCTCGACGCCGGATGCGTTGTTGAACCAGCTATTGGCATTGAGAGCGTCGTTGCGGTGCATCCAGAAGAGGCCGCCGTTGAAGCTGTTGGTACCGCTTTTGGTAACCATATTCACCTGAGCGGCGCCGCGGCCCGAGTCGGGGCCGACCGTACCGGTGGTGATGCTGAATTCGGCGGTCGAGTTAAGTGAAGGGGCACTGATCGCGAAGAACGAACTCGTCTTGACGAAGTTGTCCATCACGTTGATGCCGTCCTGGGTGACGTAGGTCGCCGACTGACGAAGCCCTGCCACCGAAGCGCCGCGTGTGTCGCTGCCGACCACGGCAATACCTGCCTGAAGCGCCGCGAGATCGAGCGGGTTACGGGTCGGGAGCGGAAGATCCGTCACCTGCTGCGTATTGATAACGTTCGTCAGTGTTGGTGATGTTGTGTTAATTGTTTCCTGGGCTGCGACGACGGTCACTTCCTCACCCTCAAGGCCTACCTCCATAGAGATATTTACTTGAGCGTTGACATTGACCGAGACCGCAATGTCGCGTGCCACGGAGCGCTTAAATCCCGACCCCTCGACGGCGACCATATAACTGCCCGGAGCGAGAGCTTCGACATTGAACGTACCCTGGCTGCTAGTTGTAGCCGTACGGGACGCCCCCGTTTCCATATTAGTGATGGTAACGGTCGCACCCGGAACCACAGCGCCGGCGGGATCCGTGATCGTTCCGGACATTGAGCCCGTTGTCTGTGCCTGTACCGCGGTCCCGGCTAAAGCAAAAGCCAGAACGTGAAACAGGAACCTGGTGAACTTTCTCATTTCAATCCTCCTAAGTTGTATTTTCCACTTAAATTAAGTGCAAAGGAGAAATAT
The DNA here is from genome assembly GCA_023391155.1 of Acidobacteriota bacterium. Classification (GTDB taxonomy): domain Bacteria; phylum Acidobacteriota; class Blastocatellia; order Pyrinomonadales; family Pyrinomonadaceae; genus OLB17. The sequence continues at coordinate 6,795 of JAEWBM010000165.1, read as the reverse complement.
GTATGTATAAAACAAGATGACTTGCTATTTAAATGAGCTTCACCAAATCAAAGGGGACAGCGGTCCCAAAATATGGAAGAATGCAGGAAACCTGTTAGAAGTGCGGTCGGTTCAGCAAACGCTTAGGCAAGATTTGTGCCGTTTTAGAGCCGCAAAGGCAAGGATAGCCGTAAGTATTTAATAATTAAGAGAATTTTTATCTTGGAAACTGACCCCTCGATGGCCGAAAGTGTGGGCCAGGCGGCAAGATTATTCGGAAATCAGAACTTTTGTTCAATTTTTTGAATAAATCCAACTATTTTGGGGTGATGTTGTAGCTTTTGATCTTGGAGTTTAGGGTGGTGGCGTTGAGGCCGAGGAGGCGGGCGGCTCGGGATTGGTGGCCGCCGGTCTGTTCGAGGGCGCGGCGGATGAGGTCGATCTCAAAGCGTTTGACCTCGTCGTAGAAATTGACCCCGCGGGCGATGTCGATCTCGGCGGATGCCCCTTCGGTGCTGTCGATGGAGGCACGCGCGGCGGCGGGGTCGCGGACCTCGGGGCGGAGGCATTCGACGGTAAGTTCGTCGGTGGCCGCGATGACGACGGCTCGTTCGATAATGTTCTCGAGCTCGCGGACATTGCCGGGAAAGTTGTAATTTTCGAGCAGCGAGAGCACCTCGGGCGAGAGATTTTCGGAGATCTCGCGGGCGTTCTCTTCGTTATATTTTCGGATGAAGTGCTTGGCGAGCGGGAGGATGTCCTCGGGGCGTTCGCGGAGCGCGGGCAGCTCGATCGGTACGACAGAGAGGCGGTAGTAGAGGTCCTCGCGGAAGGCACCGATCTTGACGGCCTCTTTTAGATCGACATTCGTGGCGGCGATGATGCGGACATCGACCTTGGACGGCGAGGTCTCACCGATAGGGGTGAATTCCCGCTCCTGGATAACACGCAGAAGGCGGACCTGGGTCTCGGGGCGGAGATCGCCGATCTCGTCGAGGAAGATCGAGCCCGTGTCGGCGACTTCAAAGAGCCCCTTTTTTGCGGCCACGGCGCCGGTGAATGCCCCTTTGGTGTGCCCGAAAAGTTCGGATTCAAGCAGCTCGGACGGAATGTTGGAGCAATTTACGACGACGAAGGGCTTGTCGCTGCGAGGGCTTGCCTCGTGGATCGCCTTTGCCAGGAGCTCTTTACCTGTGCCGCTTTCGCCGGTGATGAGTACGGTCGAGCGTGCCGGGGCGACGCGGTCGACCAGACGGAAGATCTCTTCCATCTTCTCGGAGCGGCCGATGATGGCGCCGCGTTTGACGGAGCGGGTCATTACCTGGCGGAGAGTTTGGCGCTCCTCTTCGTGACGGCGTTTACGGATGCCGCGGGCGACGAAGTTGAGGATCTGCTCGTTCTGGAACGGCTTTCGAATGACGCCGAAGGCACCTTTTTCCCAAGCCGAGATAGCCGTGTCGAAGGTGGCGAATGCGGTGATGATGAGCACGACCGCCTCGGGATCCAGGGCGATCAACTCCTCAAGCGCGGAAAGGCCGCCCATCCCGGGCATCGAAACATCCATCAGCACGACATCATACGGCCGTTCAGCGTACAACTCGATCGCCTCTTCGCCGGTCTTGGCGAGGTCGACCTTGTAGCCGGCGCCGGAGACGATGGTCTCCAGGACGTCGCGCATAATCTCTTCGTCGTCACAGATCAGGACATTGCCTTTCTTTGCCATAAGTGAACCAATGATTATAGGTTGAAAACGCGTGTAAAGCGAAAAGCGGTGCCGATTCGTCGACGGCCGCCGGGATGTCGTAAAGTCTAACTATGGAACCGGCCTACGATCGGCTCGCACGCTTTTACGACACCTGCTTTTCGCCGATGGAACGCGGCTTTCTGGGCCGGTGGCGTGCCGAGGCACTAGGCGAACTGCCGGAGGGTGCCGACATCCTCGAACTCGGAGCCGGCACTGGTGCGAATTTTAAATATTATCCGCCATCGCACCTCGCGGTTTCGAGCGAGCTATCGGGCGAAATGCTCTCGATAGCGAGGACGAAGACCCGCGGTAATCTGCTTGTTCAGGCGGACGCCCAACAGCTTCCCTTTCCCGCAAATAGTTTCGATGCAGTGTTTGCGACACTGGTTTTCTGTTCGATACCGGACCCGGCGAAGGCTTTCGGTGAGGTTCGGCGGGTTTTGAGGCCCGGTGGACGAGTCGTGCTGCTTGAGCATGTCAGGCCGCCGGGATGGCTCGGGCGGGTGTTTGATGCGGCAAGCAAGGCGACGGTGGCGCTGATCGACGACCATTTTGACCGCCGGACGGCCGAGATAGCAGCGGCCAGCGGGCTGAGGGTGGTGGAGGTGCGGACCCGGCTCCGCGGGGTGGTCAACCTCATCGTCTGCCAAGAGGAAAATCGGGCGGAATAAACATTTCTACCATTTTTAACGTATCGATTAACAGAAGATGTGCGCCCTTACGGGACAGGGCAAAGGATTTATAGATCAATAATGGCAAGTTCAAAAACAGCAAAGGTTCTCTTGATAGCCGGCGGTGCGGCTCTCGTTATCTTTTTATTGGCGATCATCGGCATCGTGCTGATCGCGGACCAGCTCGGGCGGCCGAATGTTCCGGAAAACAGCGTGCTCGTGCTCAGCGTTTCGGGCGGGCTGCCGGATTACGTTCCTGAAGACCCGGTTGCTGAGGCGATGGGTTTTGGCGGCGAGCAGAGCTTTACGTCGCTGCTCACGCAGCTTCGCAAGGCAAAGGCGGACAACCGCATCGGGGCCGTTCTGCTGGATATCAACTTCCCCGGCATCGGGTGGGGCAAGGCTGAGGAGCTGAGAGAGGCGATAAAGGACCTGCGCGAATCGGGCAAGCCGGTTTATGCCTATATGGAAATGGGCATGAACAAGGATTATTACATCGCGACGGCCGCGGAGAAGATCTATTTGCCGCCGCCGGGCGACCTGTGGATCAACGGGCTCGCGGCAGAGGCGATGTTCTATAAGGGTTCGCTCGACAAGCTGGGAGTCGAGACGGATGTCATTCAGATCAGCCCCAAGTATAAGAACGCACCCGACCAATATACGAAGAAGGAAATGGGCGAGGGGCAGGCCGAGGTGATCAACGCCATTCTCGATGAATACTTCGCGCGGTTCACCCAGGCGGTGACGGAGTCGCGCGGGAAATCGGCGGAAGAGGTGAGCGCGATCGTCGACAATGCTCCGTATAACGCCACGCAAGCCGCGGAGCAAGGGATGATCGACGGCGCGAAGTATCTGGATGAGGTGCACGCGGAGCTGAAATCGCGGCTGGGTTATCGAGAGGACGAGCCTATTCGGCTGGTTTCGGGCGGCACGTATAAAGAAGTAAAGCCGGACACGCTGGGGCTGAACAACGGCGAGCGGGTGGCGGTGATCTTTGCGAGCGGTGCGATCAACGTGGGCAAATCGAGCGAGGGGCCTTTCAGCGGGAACTTTGTCGGTTCGGACACGGTGGTGAAGGCGGTGAACGACGCGGCGGCAGACAGCTCGGTCAAGGCGATCGTGCTGCGGGTGGATTCGCCGGGGGGGTCGGCACTCGCCTCTGACCTGATGTGGCGGGCGATAGAGAACGCAAAGGCGAAGAAGCCGGTGGTGGTTTCGATGGGCGACGTCGCGGCCTCGGGCGGTTATTACATCTCAACCAACGCTAACAAGATCGTAGCTCAGCCGGCGACTCTAACGGGATCAATAGGCGTGTTTGTCGGGAAGCCTGTACTTGCGGGCACTTTCGACTGGCTGGGCATCTCGACGCAGTACGTGATGCGGGGCAAGAACGCCGGCATATTCCGCGCCACCGAAAAGTGGAACGAAGACGAGCGGGCGAAGATGGAAGAGCAGACGAATAATATCTATTTCAACAACTTTATCCCGAAGGTCGCCGCGGGCCGAAATATGAATGTCGAGCAGGCGAATGCCGTCGGCCAGGGCCGCGTGTGGACCGGGACTCAGGCAAAGGCGAACGGGCTGGTCGATGAATTTGGCGGCATAGAGCGGGCGATCGCGATCGCGAAAGAGCTGGCGAGCTTGCCGGCCGACCGTGACGTACGCCGCGTGGTGTTCCCGGCACCGACACCGTTCCTGCAGACGATCTTTGGCAATCAGGACGAAGCGACGATCTCGACCGAGCACCAGGCACAGAAGGCATTAGCCGAATCGCTGCCGGCCGAGGCGAGGAAGGCGCTGAGGTTTGCGAGCCTGCTGGATTCGATAAAGCAGGGAGACGCGATGATGATGCTCCCCTATGAGCTGGAGATCAAGTAGAGTTCAAGTTTCAAAGTTCCAGGTTCAAAGTTAAACAGCCCCGTTCCTCAGTAGGAGCGGGGCTGTTTTCGAATCACTACTATTCATTATTATCAGCGAGCGACTCTTCCACGACAGGTGCCGCTGGCTGTGGGGGCGGGGCTGAGGGGAAGAGCGTGCCGCGGAGCATGCCGCCGAAGACGGTCATGGGTACGAGGAGCACAAGGAAAATGACGTGATACCAGAGCGGGATATAGTTCCACTGCATCGCTTGGACGAGGATGCCTACGATCAGCAGCAGGAGGCCGAGCAATAGAGTTGGGCGGATGTTCTCGCCGGCGATGTAGGCTGTCAGAAATCCGGCGAGGAGCGAGATGATGATGCTGCGGATGATGCCGATCATAAGGATCGTGGAATCGACCGCGAAGGGGACGGTGTTGGTCATCGCGGCGGCGAGGCCCGTCTGGTGTTCGCCGTACCAATCGGGAGAAAGCGCCGTAAGCATCATATCCGTGCCGACCCACAAAATGCTCCATGCAATAAAGCCAGCCACGACCGCCAAGATCATTCGTACCATAGGGATAAGCCTCCGAGAAAATAGGTTGAACCGCGCCGCCGATTATAGATGATTTTGGAACCAAATCCCACTTTTCAATTACTTCCAATTAACAATTGGCCAATTGGCAATTGCCAATTTATCTCAGCAGGGCGACCGGGATCGGGGTGAGAGTCAGCCGGCCGTAGGTGCGGCGGTCGAGGTTGGCGGTGCGGGCCTCTTCGGTTTGGAGGAGGCTGTCGGGCGGGAGGTCTTCCGGGCGGTCGTAGCAGGCGTGGAGGATGCAGGGAGCGGGCTTTGCGGTGTTATGGACGAGGCAGCCGACGCCTTTTTCAAAAAGGGGGCAGGCGTAGGTAGCTGAAGAATCGGCATCGAGGTTAAAGCGTTCGACGGTGTCACGGGCACGGGTTTGGACGGCGTCGCGGGTGGCGGCGGGGAGTTCGTTCAACGCCGCGCCGATGGCGGCGGTTTCGAGCCGGGTGATGCGAACGTTGACGAAGTGTGCGTCGAGGCAGCAGATGCCGGGCGTTGGGCATTCAGAGCAGGGACGCGCTTTGGCTTCGTAACGCTCGGCGACGTCGCGCCGAAGCGCACGGCGGCCGCGGAGCAGTTCGCGGATGGCGGTTGATTCTGAAAGCCGACGCATCAGGAACAGGTTAGCCCGATGGCGGCGATGGGTCAAAATTGGCGGCGGATGTTATCCTTGATAAGGGCAGCACCAACGCCCGATTAGCCAGATCAAAAACCCGGACAGAAAAATGAAAGTAAAGCCCAAAGCCGCGGTTGCGGCCTTTGTTTTAATTGCGACGGCATTTCAGGCATTTGCGAATGAGGTGACGCTGAAGAACGGCGACCGCGTGAGCGGGAAGATTGTTTCGCGGACAGAGGAGACGATCGTGATCGAGACGGAATATGCCGGAACGGTTACGATAGATGCTGATTTCGTCAAGGAAGTATCGGAGGACGAAGCGATGCCGGAAGCTGCTGAGCCTGTACCGGCGGCGGACGCAAAACCGGCAACGGCGCCGGAACCGAAACGTGTGCCGAAGATCTTTGGCGAGGGGCCGCTGTATGGCCTTGCATCCGGTTGGGACGGCAATGCGAATATCGGAATTAGCTATACCTCGGGAAATTCGGAGACGACGACGATGACCTCGGGAATTCGTGCGACAAAGAACGGCGGCGACGACAAGCTGACGGTCTATCTGCGGAGCCAGTGGCACAGCAACCGGAATTCGGGTTCGATGGTGACGACGCAAAATGCAGTGTGGGGCGGGCTGCGGTATGACCGTGATCTGAACGACAGGGTCTTTGCATTCGGATCATATGATTTTGAACGCGACCGGCCGAAGGGGCTGAATTTGCGCTCGGTCGTAGGCGGAGGCGTGGGGCACCATACGATAAAGAATGATAAGACGGAATTGGAAGTGCTGATCGGCGGAGCGTGGAACCGGTCGTGGCAGGCGGGGCCGAACACGGACACGCCGGAGGCATTTTTCGGCAACACGCTGAAGCACAAGTTTCACGAGCGGCTGAAGGTGCAGCAGACATTCACCGTTTCGCAAAATATTACGGACCGGAACGAGTTCCGGTATATCTTTGACGCGACGCTTTCGGCGGACGTTACGAAACGGATCGGGTGGTTCATAACGGTGGGCGACAGGTTTAACAATGATCCGGTGGGAAATGCGAAACGCAACGACCTGCTATTGACGACGGGTATGCGGTGGAACTTTGGGAAGAAGTGATGCGGGGCGTGCGGCGTGGTAAAATCGGGCGATAGGGAGACGAATTTATGTTGAAAGAGGGTGACAAGGCACCGGAGTTTTCGGCAAAGAATCAGGACGGCGAAACTGTGAAGCTGAAGGACCTGAAAGGCAGCCGCGTCGTGCTTTATTTTTATCCGAAGGATGACACGCCGGGATGCACGAAAGAGGCGTGTTCGTTTCGGGACGCCGACGATGTTTATGAGAAGAAGGGGATAAAGG
>JAEWBM010000124.1 GCA_023391155.1 Acidobacteriota bacterium | reverse complement strand
GTCATCCTGTAAAAACCCTGCCAAGAATCAAACAGGATGCGCAAGATGTCCAGGATAAATTTCTTCGGTGGAACCTGACCCTCAATATCATTCATCGCCTCCGACTCTAATTCTAAATATCTTGTCTATCCTGTCCATCCTGTAAAAATCTCTCACCTCTTCGCCTTCAGCTCCCTTTCATGCTGCACAAAGCTCGCCTTGCACAGCTTCACAAATTCCCTGGCGATCGGCGAAAAGTGCCCACCTCTCAGCCGTGCCAAGCCCAGCTCCCACTTGATCTCGGCCCCCTCTATCATCCACGTCACCAGCCTGCCGGCCTTTTTCTCCTTCGCCACGGATTTCGCCCCGGCCAACCCGACGCCCAGGTCGTTCTCGACCATCTGGTTGATCGCCTCCTGCCGCGAAAGCTCCATCGTGATGTTCGGCCTCACATTCGCCGCGTTAAAAAACTCGTCGATCATTCGCCGCGTGTTCCCGCCGCGCTCCCCGAGTATCAGCTTCTCGCCCGCGAGCGTTGCCGCACTGATAAATTTCTCCTTCGCCAACGGATGCTTCGGATGCGCGATCGCCACGATCTCATCCGAAAACAGCGATTCGGTCGTGATATTCAGGTTGTCGACCGGCAGCGAAACGAACGCCACATCGATCTCGCCGTGCATTATCTTGTCCACCAGTCGCTCGCTCGTACCCGAGGCGACCGTCAGCTCCGCGTTAGGAAAGCTCCCTGTCAGGGCATGCAAGATCCCCGGCAGTTGATTCATCGCAAACGTCCCCGATGCCGAACCTATCCGCAGCCGCCCGTATTCCGCCCCCGCTACCTCCGCGATCTCCGCCACGGCCGCATCATGCTCGCGCAAGATCTTCCGAGCTCGCTCGAGCAGATATTCGCCCGCCTCGGTCAATATCACCCGCCGCGGCGTACGCGTGAACAGCGGCAGCCCGACCTCTTCTTCAAGCTGGCGGATCTGCATCGAGATCGCCGCCTGAGTCACATTGACCCGCCGGGCGCCCGCAGTAAAGGTCTTCGCCTCCGCGATTGCCAGAAATGCTTTTAGCTGACGTATTTCCATCTTTAGGTTGTTGTGAGGAGAAAGGTCTTATCAAACTATTTTATTGATAACATAAAATCTACTATGTTTGATTATATGTCAAGTTTGTCCAAAAATAGTCTGTCGTTTCAATAATTTAGCGCTTTGCACAAAATAAATGGCCCGCTCCGCTGAACGCCCGCCCCCCGACCCCCGCCAGCTTTTTCTAGGCGTGGATGGCGGCGGAACCAAGACGCACATCGTGCTGATCCGGCCCGACCGCACGGTCGCCTGCGAAGCGTTTGCCGGCCCGTCAAATCCCCTCCGCGTCGGTGTTGAAACGGCCGTCGGCAACATTCTTGCCGCTGTGAATGAGGCGTGTGATGTTGGCGGAATGACCGCCGGCGACATCGTCGCGGCCACGCTCGGCCTCGCCGGAGTCCGCCGTGCCGATATCCGCCAACGCGTTCGCGACAGTTTCCGATCCAGGCTTCGCGTGCCGCGGGTCGAGGTTGTTACCGACGCCGAGATCGCGCTCTATGCCGTAACCGGCGGGGATCCGGGCATCGTGATAATCGCCGGAACCGGATCTATCTGCATCGGCCGCAATGCTCGCGGCGAAACCGCCGTCGCCGGCGGATGGGGCCCGCTCGCAGGCGACGAGGGCGGCGGCGTGGGCATCGCCCGCGAGGCGCTGCAGGCCGTTGCAAAGGCCTCAGACGGCCGCGGCATTGCCACCGTTCTCAGCGAACGTGCCGCCGAATATTTCCGCGCCGCCGGCCCCGAAAACCTGATCGTCGCCATCTATTCGCCTCAGGTGGATAATGCCCGCGTCGCCGGATTTGCTAAACTCGTTGTCGAAAGTGCCGTTGCCGGCGACGCCGTCGCCTCCGATATCATCCGCCAGGCGGGATTTGAACTCGGCATCGCCGGATGTGCGGTTATCGATAAGCTCCGGCTCGACGGCAAGTTTCCCGTCGGCTGCGTCGGCAGCCTGTTCAAGGCACGCGATCTGTTGAAAGGGCCGATGATCGAGACGATCCATACCGTGGCGCCTAATGCATATCTGGCCGAACCCGAGATGCCGCCTGCACGCGCCGCGGCGATCATGGCCTTGCTGAACGAGACGGAATAGAACGAAACGTGCTGCCCGTTACCGAAGAAGAAAATCCTAGGACAAGCGAGATCGACCGGGTCTCCACCCTTGACGCGCTCCGGCTTATCAACGATGAAGACAAGCTGGTCGCCCCCGCGATCGAGTCCGTGCTTCCGCAAATTGCCGAAGCCGTCGACCGGATTGTCGAAAGGCTGAAAGACGGCGGCAGGCTATTTTATATAGGCACCGGCACAAGCGGACGTCTAGGCGTGCTCGACGCGTCCGAAATACCGCCGACGTTCGGCGTCGAACCCGATCTTATCCAGGGCATTATCGCCGGAGGTTGGGACGCCTTATATAAAGCATCAGAGGCCAGCGAGGACGACCGCGACGCCGGGGCCAAAGATCTTAAGGCCCGCGGCCTGACGCCCAATGACGCCGTCGTCGGGCTCGCCGCGTCCGGCCGCACGCCGTACACGATCGGGGCCGTAGAATACGCCCGCAATCTTGGCTGCTTTACGGCCAGCATAGTGTGCACCCCGAATTCCGAGCTTGAACAAGCCGCCGAGATCGCCATCGTCCCCGTCGTCGGGCCAGAGGCCATTACCGGCTCGACCCGTATGAAATCCGGCACCGCGCAAAAGATGGTGCTCAATATGATCTCGACCGCCGCGATGATCCGGCTCTGCTATGTAAGCGGCAACCGGATGACGCACGTCAAGCCGTCAAACGAAAAGCTCCGCGACCGCAGCATCCGCATCCTGATGGCCGAGACCGGCCTCGACGAAGCCGCGGCGGCCGAGCTGTTCGATGACGCCGGCGGGGACCTTCGCGTGGCTTTAGTCATGAACAAAGCGTCCGCGGATCGCACCGAAGCCCAGACCGCGCTGCTCGGATCGGATCAGGTAGTAGATCTGGCCATCGAGAAACTACGAAGTGGGTAAAAGGCCTAACATGGAGAGTTTAGGGACTTCGACGGAGCCTCGATAAACGTGGCTGAGAGTCCCCGAAGGGGACAAATTAAATAACCCGGGGTAAGGCCGAAGGCCGCCACCCCGGGTTAAACGAAACAAACCCCGCTCCCTGAAAGGGAGCAACCAAAACGAATGGCCTATTCGACCGAGATCCTAAACCACGCTCTCGAACTCGCTACCGAGTGGGGTGACAACTTTCGAAAGCCGATCGTCGAACGAATGAAGATCAAATTTCCCGAACTCGCTGATGAACAGATCGCTGAGATCGAGGAACTTGTTAAAAAGGCCGAATACCGGCTATATGAGATAGCAGCGATGGAAGAAACCGGCCAGATCGCTGAAGCCGAAATCACAACTATCGCGGCCCGTGAGTTTCCCTGGATGGATGCCGCCCATCTGGGCCGTCTGAAAAATATCGGAATGTATTACGCCCGGCGTTGATCAAAGATGCAAACACTCGACCTCATCATCATCTTCGGCTACCTGATCGGCATCACGGCCTTCGGCATCTGGTATGCCGGCAAACAGGAAACGACCGAGGATTACTTCGTCGGCGACCGCAGCGTGCCGTGGTGGGCGATCGCGATGTCGATAGTCGCGACCGAGACGAGTACGATCACCTTTATCTCCGTGCCCGGTATCGCCTTTGCCCGCGGCGGCAATTTCCAGTTCCTTCAGCTCGTTTTCGGCTACCTGCTCGGCCGCGTCGTCATCTCGCTCGTTTTCATCCCGATGTATTTCAAGGGCGAGCTGCAGACCGTTTATCAGCTCCTCGGCGAACGCTTCGGCGGCAAGGTCAAGATGCTTGCCTCGGGCCTGTTCGTCATCATGCGGAACATCGCCGACGGCATCCGGCTGCTGCTCACCGCGATCGTTCTCGCCGCGGTCTATACGGCATTTCAGCCCGAGACCGACCCCACACTTGTCATCGTTGGCTCGATCCTGATCCTTGGCATCGTAATGATCATCTTCACGTTTTACGGCGGCATCGAGGCCGTTATCTGGATCGAGGTCGTGCAGCTCGTGATCTACGTCGGCGGGGCCGTCGCCGCGGCCGTTGTTCTTATCAACAGTATCGACGGCGGTCTGGGTACGGCGGTCGAACTTGGCCGTCAGTTCGATAAATTCGCCCTATTCGATTTCAACTTGGACTTTGCCAAGACCTACACCTTCTGGGGCGGCGTGCTCGGCGGATGCTTTCTGACGATGTCGACGCACGGCACCGATCAGTTCCTCGTCCAGCGCTACTTATGCACTGAAAAGCCTTCGGCCGCGATCACCGCCTTAATGACCTCCGGAGCAGTTGTTCTCGGCCAGTTCATCGGCTTCCTTTTCATCGGCGTATTGCTGTTCGCATTTTACGCTCCCTACAACGCCGCCGAATACGTGCAGGCAGGCGTTGCCGGTTCCGGAGTCCCCGCAACGTTACCCTTCACCGGCGGCGACCGGGTCTTTCCTGATTTCATCACGCAGCATATGCCGACCGGCCTTTCCGGCCTTGTCATTGCGGCCATCTTTGCTGCCGCTCTTTCGTCGTCGCTCAATTCCATCGCCTCGACCGCGGTCAACGATCTTTACAAACCCTTTGCCCGCGACAAGAGCGACCGCAACATGATGCGTAAGGCGGGCATTCTGACGGTCGTCGTTGGTGTCGTCCAGATCGCTATCGCGGTCTTTCTAAAGGATGCGGACAGCTCGGCCCTCAATATGGCACTTGCGGTTGCGTCCCTCATAAACGGCCCGATTCTCGGCGTGTTTTTGGTGGGTGCATTCATAAAGGCGGCCCGCCAGCCGCACGCCCTGATCGGGATGCTGGTGAGTATCGTCGTGATGCTCTACGTTCTGCTTGCGTCTAATGCGATCGTTCCCGGGCCGGTCATCGCTTGGCCCTGGTATGCCCTGATCGGCAGCAGCATAACCGTCGCCGTCGCCTTTGTCGCGACACTCATCGCCCCGAGCAACACAAATGAAGCTGACTAATTTTCTCCTTATCCTTTGTTTACTAACGGGCTCGCTGGGTGCGTTTGCACAGTCGGAGCCCCCGCCCTTACGGCCATCAAAAAAAGCTCTTTCGTGGGCGGATAAGACTCTCAAAAAGATGTCCGTCGACGAAAAGATCGGCCAGCTCATCCACGTCGGCATCAACGCCCGCTACCTTCATCAACAAAGCGCCGCTTACCGCGAGCTGCACCGCCATGTCGCCGAGAATCACATCGGCGGGATCATCTTTTTCGTCGGCCCGGTCTATGAAACGGTGCACCTCGCCAACCGGATGCAGGCCGCCGCAAAGGCCCCGCTCCTGATCTCG
>JAEWBM010000060.1 GCA_023391155.1 Acidobacteriota bacterium | reverse complement strand
ACCGGGCACCTGAGCTTCCGCCGGAGGGTTCGCCTGAGATAAACGGCCTGCGGCCGCCGATGCCCTACCGCCGGATCAGCCCGAAATATACGCCCGAGGCATTTTTGTTCGATGTTCGGGCGACGGTCGATATCGAGGTTGAGATCGATGCCCATGGCAAGGTCCTGCACACGGAGGTCATTCGGTGGGCAGGCTACGGGCTGGATGAATCCGTCGACCGAACCGTCCGCGAAATGAATTGGCGGCCCGCCGATCGGAACGGCAAGACGTTGCCGATGCGGGTTTTGCTGCGTTACAATTTCAAAAAGGCAGAACCCGAGAATTAAAGATCCGCACGAGTCCAACCCTGTTATGAAGCACATCCGCGCCGGCTTCAAATTTGCAATTTTTTTTATCGGAACGATCGCTCTTTATGTGGTCTGGCGGATCAGCTCGCTCTTTATCCCGAATAAGCAATATTGGCGGCAACTGGCGTTCGGCTTCTGGACAAAACTCTTTGTCTATATCTCCGGAATGAAGATAGAGGTGATCGGCGAGCCGCCCACGCCGCCCTTCTTTCTGGCAAGCAATCACCTGAGCTATACGGACATCGCCGCGCTGCGTGCAGTGGTGCCGGGTGTATTCGTCGCCAAACGCGAGATCGACGATTGGCCGATCGCCGGGCGGCTGGTCCGCGACATGGGCATCGTTTTTATCAACCGCAACAATCGGCGGGACATCCCGCGGGCAGGTGCTGAGATCATTGAAAAGCTCGATGGCGGCGAGGGCGTTATCATCTTCCCTGAAGGGACGAGCACAAAGGGAGAGACTGTCCTTCCGTTTAATTCATCGTTCTTTGAATTTGCCGCACGCGTCGATCTGCCTGTCTCGTATGCCGCCATCTCTTATCGGACGCCGCCGGGCGGGCCGACGGCGAGCGAGGTCGTTTGCTGGTGGGATGACATCTCATTTATCGCTCATATGATGCGGCTTTTCACGATCAGCGAATACACGGCGGTAATCACCTTTGGGGAGGAACCGATCCTCGACACCGACCGTAAACGACTGGCCGAGCAGTTACACCGGAAGGTGGATGAGCATTTTATTCCCGTGCTTTAGGCGGCGGCCGCCACTCGCTTTTGTCACTTCATCACGCCTGTCATCATCCGGTCATAATTTAATTGGCTGACTGCCCCCGGCCGATTTAGGCTATAATTATCACGAAACCAACAATTCGATCACGATCAGGAGCAAAAAATGCGCACAAGTTTTCTTCGCACTGTAAGTGCAGTTTTCCTCACAGGGGCGTTCGCGTTGTCGTCGCTTGGCCAAATCGTAGGCTTTGACACATCGAACCTCGACCGCGAGGTCTCGCCCTGTACAGACTTTTATCAATATGCCAACGGCAGCTGGTTGGAGCGGACCGAGATCCCGGCGAGCGAAGCCCGCTGGGGGACCTTTAACATCCTCGCCGAAAGGAACAACATTATTCTTCGCGAGGTGCTCGACGCCGCGGTCAAAAACCCCGGCAAGAAAGGCAGCGACACTCAGCTTATCGGCGATTTCTACGGCACCTGTATGGATGAGGCGGCCATAGAACGAGCCGGGACGAAACCGATCGACCCATTCCTAAGCGGAATTCAAGAGATCTCGAACGTCCGAGACCTGCAGCGGCAGATCGCCAAAATGCACGACAGCGGGATCCCGGCGATATTTTCGTTCGGGGCGGGTTCGGACCTGAAAGATTCGAATGCCGTTATCATCTCGGCATTCCAGAGCGGGCTTTCGCTGCCGAACCGCAACTATTACACCAACACCGATGAGAAATCGGTCGAAACGCGCGAGAAGTTTATCGAGCATATGACGAATATGTTCAAGCTGCTCGGCGACAGCGAAGAGGCAGCCAAGGCAAATGCGGCGGTGGTTATGGCGATACAGACGCGGCTGGCGAATGCCTCGCTCGCGCCGGTAGATCTTCGCAACCCGGACAACCGGTATAACAAGATCTCGATCGCGGAGGCACAAAAGCTGACGCCGAATATGGCCTGGGACGAATACTTCAAGGTACGCGGCGTACCGGGCGGTGAAAAAGCGATGAACATCGCCCCGGCGGCGTTTTTCACCGAGGTGAACACAATGCTGACGGACGTGCCGGTCGATCAATGGAAGACATATCTCCGCTGGATGACCGTGAACGATGCGGCCTCGCTGCTGCCGAAGGCGTTTGCGGACGAAAACTTTGACTTTTACGGCCGATACCTCAGCGGGCAAAAGGAACAGCCCGAAAGGTGGAAGACCTGCGTCCGCGCGACGAATTCCAATCTCGGCGAGGCGCTGGGGATGGAATATGCCCGTCGGCAATTCAAGCCGGAGGCAAAGGCCCGGATGAACGAACTGATCGATAACCTGATGGCAGCGATGAAGGGCCGGATCGATTCGCTCGACTGGATGAGCCCGGAGACGAAGAAGCAGGCACAGACAAAGCTCTCGACCTTTAAGCGGAAGATCGGCTATCCGGATGTGCTGCGCGGGTTCAAGGGGCTGAGCATCGACCGATCGTCGTACGCCTCGAATGTGCTGCGGGCGAATCAGTTCCAGATACGGCGCAACTTTCAGGACCTCGGCAAGCCGCGTGACAAGACGCGTTGGGGGTGGTCGCCCTCGACGGTCAACGCTTCGTACTCGAGCCTGAATAACGAGATCAATTTTCCGGCCGGAATTCTGCAGCCGCCGTTCTTTAATTTCGATGCTGACGACGCGATCAACTACGGTGCGATCGGCGGCGTCATCGGCCACGAGATCACGCACGGCTTTGACGATCAGGGGAGCAGGTTTGACTCGGAAGGAAACCTGAAGATGTGGTGGACGACGCAGGACCGCGAGAAATTTGAAGAGCGGGCCGAGTGCCTGGTGAAGCAGTGGGACGGCTACGAAGTTCAGCCGGGACTGTTCATGGTGGGCAAGCTCGCTCTGGGTGAGAACATCGGCGATTTTGCGGGATTGACCGTCGCATACGACGCCTTTATGCGGTCGCTCGAGGGCAAACCGCGTCCGAAGGACATCGACGGATTTACCGCCGAGCAGCGATTTTTCCTGGGCTGGGCACAGGTGTGGGCCGGCAAATACACGGCCGCCGCCGAGATAGCACAGGTCAAGAACGGGCCGCACTCGCTGCCGCGTTGGCGGGTCAACGGGCCGCTCTCGAACATGCCTCAGTTCCGTGCCGCATTTGATTGCGACGCGGGCGACGCGATGGTTCGCGAGACGCCTTGCTCGATCTGGTAGGTTCGGGAAATCTTCCCGAACAGGGGCCGCTGCCGAAAGGGAGCGGCCCTTTTTTTATTTGCCGGTCTCGATATCGACGACAAGTACAACGCTTGAAGAGAGCTTTTCAGTGCCGGCACGAACCGGGGTCTTCGCCAGGTTAGCCATCGTTGCGTAAGAATTTTTCCTC
>JAEWBM010000010.1 GCA_023391155.1 Acidobacteriota bacterium | reverse complement strand
ACGACGAGCAGTTCAATAAGCGTGAAACCCATTTGGCTGCTGCGAGCTTTGATATTCTTCATTATGATTCCTCCTGTCATAAGTATTTGGTGCCGTTTTACCGTCACCGATGAAGAATGCGGTTGGGTGGGGCGAAAGCTATCATCCGGAGAATAAAAATTTTGCGGTACTTTTCCGGGCAGCAGTTCAAGTGAAGAAACCCGGCCGGTGAGCGGGCCGTATAAACGCTATAAAAAGCAAAATATTATGAAGATTCTAAGTGCATTTATCTTGACGCTTTCGGTATTGGCCTCATCGTTTCCGGTGGCGGCACAGCGGACGGCCTCACAGCCGAAGTTCTCGATCCAGTATGAAAAGTTCACGCTGCCGAACGGTCTGGACGTGGTGTTCCATGTGGACAGGTCTGACCCGGTGGTGGCGGTTTCACTTACCGCTCATGTGGGTTCGGCACGCGAGAAGCCGGGCCGAACGGGCTTTGCTCACATGTTCGAGCATCTGCTGTTCCTCGAGTCCGAAAATCTGGGCAAGGGCGGGCTCGACAAGTTGAGTTCACGCATTGGGGGGTCAGGGGCTAACGGATCTACGAGCCGCGACCGGACCAACTACCTGCAGACGGTCCCGAACGATGCACTGGAAAAGATGCTCTGGGCGGAGGCTGACAAGCTCGGCTGGTTCATCAACACGGTGACCGAGCCCGTGCTCGAAAAAGAAAAGCAGGTCGTAAAGAACGAAAAGCGGCAGGGTGTGGATAACGTCCCCTACGGCCACACGTCCTATGTGATCGACAAAGCTCTGTATCCCGAAGACCATCCTTACAACTGGCAGGTGATCGGATCGCTGGAAGACCTTCAGGCCGCTGAGCTTGAGGATGTGAAGGAATTTTTCCGCCGGTGGTATGTGCCGAACAACGTGACACTTGTAGTCGCGGGCGATTTTGACACGGCGCAAGCACGCAAGTGGGTCGAGAAGTATTTCAGTGAGATCAAGCGGGGCGAAGAGGTCGAGCCGCTCGAGAAGCGTCCCGGCGTGGTCAAAGAGACCGTAAAGCTGTTTCACGAGGACAACTTCGCACGGCTCCCGGAACTGACGATGGCGTGGCCGACGGTCGAGCAATATCACCCGGATTCTTATGCACTGGACGTTCTTACGACCTACCTGACCGACGGCAAAAAGGCGCCGTTCTATCAGGTGATCGTGGAAGACAAAAAGCTCGCACCGAACGTGAATATGTTCAACCGCCAGTCTGAGCTTGCGGGCCAGACGCATTTGATGGTGAGGGCATTTGCCGATAAGAAGCTCGACGACGTCGCGGCCGCGATCGGGGAGGCCTTCGCAAAATTCGAGAAGGAAGGCATTTCGCAGGCAGACCTCGACCGGATAAAAGCGGGCCAGGAGACACAGTTCTACAACTCGCTTTCGAGCGTGCTCGGTAAGGGTGTGCAGCTGGCGCAGGGCAACATCTTCGCCAATGACCCCGGTTTTTCGGCGAAAGAGATCGACCGCATTCTTGCGGTTACCACCAACGATGTGAAGCGCGTTTATGAGAAGTACATCAAGGGCAAAAATTACGTCGCGACCTCATTCGTACCGAAGGGCAAGGCTGAACTTGCACTGACAGGGTCGAAGCGGGCCGAAGTGGTCGAGGAGCCGATCGTACAGGGTGCCGAGGACGCCGTGGATCCGGACGTAAATGCCGAGTATGAAAAGACGCCTTCGACCTTTGACCGGTCGGTCGAACCGCCTTACGGCACAGAGCCGAAGGTGTCGGTGCCCCCGGTTTGGCAGGACAAATTCAGTAACGGGATGCGCATCTACGGGATCGAAAACAACGAGGTGCCGCTTGTAAATTTCGAAGTCGTTATCGACGGCGGCCAGTTGCTGGACGACCCCAATAAGGTGGGCGTCGCCAACATGATGGCCCGAATGATGACGCAGGGAACGAAGAACAAGACTCCCGAAGAGCTCGAGGAAGCGATACAGCAGCTCGGAGCAAGTATCAACGTTTCAGCAGGCACGGAGAGCATTCGCGTGAGCGGGAACACGCTGGCGAGAAACTATCCTCAGACGATGGCATTGGTCGAAGAGATATTGCTTGAGCCGCGGTGGGATGCGAACGAATTTGCCCTGATAAAGCAGAGCACGGCGAGTCAGATCCGTCAGGTCGAGGGCAATCCTAATGCGATCGCTCAGCTCAAGTTCAACGAGATCATCTATGGCAAGGACAACATCCGCTCACGATTCATTCTGGGCACACAGGCGTCGGTGGAGTCGATCACGCTTGATGATCTGAAAGCGTTCTATTCAAAGAGCATCTCGCCGTCGGTCGCGAGGATGCATGTCGTCGGTGCACTCGACAAGGCGAAGGTGATGGCACCGCTCGCCTCGCTCAACAAACGCTGGGCGGCGAAGAAGGTGACGATCCCCGAATATAAGACGCCGAAGGCGCCCGAAAAGGCACAGGTGTACTTCTATGACATTCCGGGTGCGGTGCAATCGGTATTCAGGTTCGGATATCCCGCCCTTGCACAGACGGACAAGGACTATTACCCGGCGGTCGTTATGAACTATATCTTGGGCGGCGGCGGGTTTGCCTCGCGGCTGACGCAGGAGCTTCGCGAGGGCAAGGGTTACACCTACGGGATCAACTCGAACTTCTCGGGCACGGACGCAGCGGGGCCGTTCACGATCCAGAGCGGAGTTCGCGCGAATGTAACGCTTGAGGCGGCGCAATTGGTTAAGGAGATCATAGATCAGTATCCGGAGACTTTCTCGGACACCGATCTGGCAACGACCAAGAGCTTTTTGATCAAGAGCAATGCCCGTGCATTTGAGACCGCCGGTGCAAAGCTGAACTTGCTCGAAAACATCAGCAAATACGGTTGGCCTGCCGATTACGTCAAACAGCGTGAACAGATCGTTCGCGATATGACGGTGGCCCGCATCCGTGATCTTTCCGGGAAATATCTCGATTCCGGAAAGATGTACTGGCTGATCGTCGGCGACGCGAAGACCCAGCTTCCACGCTTGAAGGAGCTTGGCTTTGGCGATCCCATTCTATTGAATAAATAGTCCGGCACTCGACGCCCGTTGCCTTCGGCCGTTCGGCCGGAGGCGAGGGGCTTGATCCAACATTTCTAATGGCAAGAAAAAAGGCCTTGGCAAAGGCAGAGAAGAAGATCCTGGTAACGGGGGGAACGGGCTTTCTCGGGTCCGAGATCGTACGGCAACTGATCGATTCGGGCCAAAAAGACGTCCGCGTAATGGCGTCGTCCGTGCCCGGATGGATGCTCGATGCCGGCGTGGAACCGGCCGAGGGGTCGGTCGCTGATGCAGATACCGTTGCCGCGGCCGTAAAGAACGTCGGGCTTGTATATCACCTCGCGGGCAAGGTCTCGCGGGTAAACGATGACGCGGCGGCGATAAACCGGGTCCATCTGCAGGGCACGCGTTTGTTGTGCGAGGCGGCTGTTGAGGCTGGCGTGCAGACGATGGTGCTGGCGTCGTCGAGCGGGACCATCGCCGTCAGCGAAGAGCCCGAGATCATCGACGAGTCGTATCCCGCGCCGGTGGAGATCATTTCTCAGTGGGCATATTATTCGTCGAAGTATTACCAGGAACGGACTGCGATAGAAAACTTCGAGGGCGATGGGCGTAAGCTGGTGATAATGAATCCGACGCTATTGCTCGGGCCTGGTGACGAACGCCTGAGTTCGACGAAGGTGGTGCTTGATTTCCTCGGACGCAAGATCCCGTATTGCCCGAGCGGCGGGCTCAGCATCGTGGACGTCCGCGACTCTGCTGCGGCGTTCCTTAACGCCGCTGATAAGGGCGAGCATGGCGAGAAATATCTGCTTGGCTCGGCGAATATGACGTTCGAGGAATTTTTCGGCAGGCTGGAACGGTTGAGCGGCGTGTCGGCTCCAATGATCCGGGTTCCGAAACGGATCGCCGTTGCGGGTGCGGGCTTCGTCGATTCGGTCTTTCGAAATTGGAAAAAAGCATCGCCTATCGAGCCCGGCGAGGTGCAGCAAGCGGAATATTTCTGGTATCTGGATGCGACGAAGGCAACGGAAGAGCTTGGCTTCGAGCCCCGCGACCCGCAGGAAACGCTCAACGATACGATCAATTACCTCCGCAAGAACTTCCTCGGAGCCGATATCTTTTAGCGTCTATTTCTCGGGCGTGAAAAAGAAAAAGAAAAACGCCGCCGCCCACTCTCGCTTTATCCCTTTCGCGTAACCGATGGTCCGCCGCGAGCTGTCCTCGACAGCGCCGGAGGAGGTGACATATCCGATGGTTGACCGGCTCGAGTTCTCGACCGCGCCGCTTGAAGTGATGTAGCCGATGGTCGATCTTGACGAATTTTCGACCGTGCCGTTTTCGCGGATGTATCCGATCGTACTGCGGCTGGAATTCTCAACCGCGCCGTTGTCGCGGAAATATCCTATGGTGCTGCGGCTTGAGTTTTCTACGGTGCCATTTGGATGAATGTAGCCGATGGTCGAGCGGCTCGAGTTCTCGACGGCCTGGCCGAAGGAGCAGGCGGCGAAAAGCAGCAG
>JAEWBM010000170.1 GCA_023391155.1 Acidobacteriota bacterium | reverse complement strand
TCCATGGAGGTCGCCGTAAATTATCTCAACATGAACGAGGTGCTCAAAGACCATCCTCAGCTTGTTGATTTCGCGGCTGAGGCCGCCCGTCGGGCCGGAATCGAGCCGAAAAATAAGCCCATCCGCGGCGGCACCGACGGCTCGAACCTGACATTTCGCGGGCTCCCGACGCCGAATATCTTCACCGGCGGGCACAATTTTCACGGTAAGCTCGAGTGGAACTCGCGCAAGGGCCTCGAGAAGTCGACCGAAACACTGGTTCATCTCGTTCAGATCTGGGCGGAGAAAGGGCAGTAATGGACAAGGTGATTGAATCCTCCCGTGCGCCCGAGCCCGTCGGCCTTTACCCCCATGCTCGTCGCGTCGGCGGCCTGCTGTTTCTCTCCGGCGTCGGCCCGCGCGAACGCGGGAGCAAAGAGATTCCCGGGGTGGAATTGGACGGCCGTGGTAATATAGTCTCTTACGATATCGAAGCTCAGTGCCGGTCGGTCTTTCAGAATGTTCGCTACATCCTTGAGGACGCCGGCTCTTCGTGGGAGAAAATCGTCGATGTGACGGTTTTTCTCACAAATATGAAGGCGGATTTTGAGACCTACAACCGCCTTTACGCCGAATATTTCTCTGATAACCGGCCGTGCCGTACAACGGTCGAGATCAGTTCCCTACCCACGCCCATCGCGATCGAGCTAAAGGTGATCGCGACCATTGAATAAAGGAGTTTGCATGTCAGCACCGGCTTTAGAGGGCATCGCCACACGCGGCTTTGCCGTAACCTCCCCCGAATCAACATTTGAGCCGTTCGAGTTTCAACGCAGGGCGGTGGGCCCGCACGATATTCTGATCGACATCGAATATTGCGGCATCTGCCACTCGGATATTCACCAGGCGCGGGACGAGTGGCACGATATGATGCCCGCGATGTATCCGCTGGTGCCGGGGCACGAGATCGTCGGTCGCGTAACTAAAGTGGGCAGTGATGTTACGAAGTTCAAAGAGGGCGACGTGGCCGGTATCGGCTGCTTTGTCGATAGCTGCCGCGAATGCCCGAGCTGTACCTCGGGCAACGAACACTATTGCTTCAAGCAAGCTGCGTTTACGTATAACGGAACCGAGATGGACCGCGAAACGCCGACGTACGGGGGGTATTCGAAGCACTACGTCATCGACGAAAACTACGCGTTGAAGGTCAATGCCGAGGGCGACCTTTCGGGCGTTGCGCCGCTGCTATGTGCCGGGATCACGACCTATTCCCCGCTCAAACGGTTCAACGTCGGGCCGGGCCAAAAGGTTGGTGTTGTCGGACTTGGCGGACTGGGCCACATGGCGGTCAAGATCGCCAAGGCAATGGGCGCTGATGTGACCGTTTTCAGCACATCGCCGGGTAAAGAGCCGGATGCGAAAAAGCTCGGGGCCACCGGCTTCATCAACAGCCGTGACCCTGAGGCGATGGCCGCCGCGGCGGGGACCTTTAACTTTATTATTGACACGGTTTCGGCGGATCACGATGTAAACCCTTATATTGCAGCACTTGGGGTCGGCGGGGCACTGGCTTTTGTCGGGATGCCCGCATCGCCGAACACGATCCACCAGGCGTCGCTAATTATGGGAAACAAAGTACTTGCGGGCTCCCTGATCGGCGGGATACCGGAAACTCAGGAGATGCTGGATTTTTGCGCGGAACACGGGATCACGGCCGATATCGAACTGATCTCGCCGGATCAGATCGAAGAGGCGTATGAGCGGACGATCAATTCGGACGTGCGGTACAGGTTTGTTATTGATATGGTAAATGCTTGAGGGATAGGGAGTTATGGCGATAGCGCGGCCGTTTAATTTTGCGGGTTGGATCGAGGAAAACCGGGAGTCGCTGCGGCCGCCGGTCGGGAACAAATGTGTTTACGATGCGGAGGATCTTATCGTGATGGTGGTGGGCGGGCCGAACTCGCGGAAGGACTATCACTGGGATGAGGGCGAGGAGCTTTTTTACCAGTTGGAGGGCGACATAACTGTTGCAATACAAGAAGATGGCCGTGCGGTAGAGGTGCCGATCCGGGAGGGCGAAATGTTCCTTTTGCCGCCGCGGGTGCCGCACAACCCGATCCGCGGCGAGGGCACCGTGGGCCTGGTCGTCGAGCGAAAACGCCGCGCGGGCGAGATGGACGGCCTGATGTGGTTTTGCGAAAACTGTAACGAAAAACTTTACGAGGAATATTTCCCGCTCGACGATATAACTACCCAGTTTCAGGGGGTTTTCAAGCGGTTTTACGAGAACGAAGACCTCCGCACATGCAAAAAATGCGGCTCGGTAATGGAACCTCCGCCGGTTGTCAGCTGATAGCGGGGGCGCGGGGTGAGGGTGGGCGCCAAATAGCGGGATAGAGGCGGATTGCAGCGGGTTTGAGGGGCCCGGCCGCGGGATAGAGGGGGATAATGCCGGCCTGTAGGGGGCGGAGTTGAGGGGGCGAAAAGCCACGAGCAAAACTTTTGGGTGAAGCGAGTGATCACGTGACAATCCCGCTATAATCCCCTAGGACAATCCCGCGCAGGCGGGATATTTTGGCGCGTGTGTGTGTCACTCTTGACACATTGCGTCACTCGTGCTACGCTCGCAGGTCGTATGCCGGACGTTTTCTTAGTACCGAAGAAGATAAAGAGAAACTGGGTCGCAGCGGAGAGGGACGACAGCCCCTCGCGGTGGGCGACGCTGTATGTGACGATCAACCGGGCGGGGCATATCGTGATGAATCGGATCGCGTTCGAGATGCTGGGGTCGCCGGAGGCGGTGGTGCTGTTGTTTGACAGGGAGCAGCAGGTGGTGGGGCTGAAGCCGACGCATCCGCATCTGAGGCGGGCGTTCAAGGTGTCGCCGCGGGGGCAGCACGGCGGGCGGAGGGTGAGGGCCCATAAGCTGTGCAAGGATTTTGGGATCTTTATCCCGGAGACGCTGCTCTTCCCAAGGGCCTATATCGACCACGAAGGCGTCCTGATCCTGGACCTGTCGGATACGAAGCCGATCAGGAGGAAGAGGGATAAGGTGTGGTATTAAGGTTTGCAAGTCTGGGTTCGCCTTATAACTAAAACGTAATATTTCGGTTACTGACCATCAGATCGCGAATCACTTCTCGCGTTACTGCACGACTCTCATTTCCATCTCGTTCCGCTCGCGGTGCAACCCATCGATCGACACATGCGCGACCGATATCAGCAGCTGATCTCAGCTGCCATCGTGCTCTCGTTTGCTCTCCGATGAGAATCTCTCTGAAATTAGTGGCGAGAGGGACCGCGAAAATTTCGCGTCTAATACCATGATTTAAGTACGACTGGCTAATGCCGATTTCTTTCATCACGGCGCGTATGACTCGCATCCGCCAGTTGGGGCCGTTGCCAAATCGGTTGCCGTTCGCGTATTTATGGCCAATATCAGACAGAAACTCTTTCATCTCTTGGAAAACCGCATCGCTTATGTGAAAGTGGCCCCAGCCTTCGGTGAATCCGACACTGTGAAAGAGTGTATTGCCATCCAACCTGAGCCGGTTGTACACTGACGAACGCCCGAGTGCAGACGTAGTCGTCACCAATACGAGTTTCGGGTGTTTCGCCTTTTTGCTAATTAGTCCAAGCTGCTTCGCATACTTCCGACGAAAAACGTCGTTGACCTCCTTGCTCGACACTAAAGCTGCAACGAGCTTTCCAGCAATCAGTTGAGAATATGGCGGAACCGCCCCTAGTATGTACGCGTCTAAAACATTGCAAAGGCGCTCCTCTCGGTCTCTCGTATTCCAGCCAATCCATTCATCACGAGGCTTGAGATTGAATACAGGGTCACCTAGAGCGATCACGCCCACCAGCTTATCAATATGCCGGTCCCAGACAAGGAATCGAATTCGGCGGCCATATCCTCGCGATACTGGCACTGACCAAATTAATGTTGCGAGTCTGAACAGGTTGCCCTGCCAACTCCCGCTTTCAACTTCTTCAACTTCGATGGCGATCTTCGCTGGAACAATTTCGTGACCGTTCGCAAAATAGCCTATTAACTTGTCGACGTTCGCCCCGACAAACGCGTTTTCCCTCTGCTCCCGCTCGATTCGACGTGACGCATAAAACTTCCTAATCTTAACCTTGTCGAAATTCTCAGCTGAACTCAGTTTATCCTCGCCCAAGGTATACCCAAGGTCCTCGAGATGTGCGAGCAGGCGCTGGCGAATGTGATCCATCGTCTCAGTTCGTCCCATGTTTCACCCTCCGATTTCAATGATTCATCGAAGGTGACGTATTGGGTGTTCCCTTGATTGTAGCCAGATTTCTCGTTACAACTAAGGACTGTAATGCTAATTTTTCCCTACGTAACTTAAACCGACTCCACCCCACCTTTCTTGCCGCGTCATCGGCGGATGATCCTTCGCCAATTGCTATTAAGCACGTGCGGAGTTGAGGGGTCGCTTGCGAAAGCACGCTCTGAAGGACCATCGAACGGTGAATGTCCTCAATTAGTTCCAAGGGGGAGGGAATCTGATCCAGGTCAGCGTCGCAGATGAATTCTGGAGATTCGCCCGACCGTACGCCGTATTGTCGTTCTACTTTTCTTATGGCATTGAGCGTTAGTCCATAAAGATACTGACTGCCTGTAACACGCGTCCTATCAAATGCGGTATTCGGCAGTTCTAATACCCGCGTACACACCTCTTGAAAAACATCTTCGCGCTGGTCTGGCAATAGCCGGTAGCTTCGGCGGCGTGCGAAGGAAATGACGATGGGTCGGGCAATACGTACGAAAGCGGCGAAGTCTTTGTCGTGCCGCTCGAAAAAGTCTGAAAGAAAGGCCTCTCGGCCTGAGATCGATTTCATAAATTCCTCGTTACTGAAATAGCTGATACGCAAATCTAGCGAAACCAGATTTGATAAGGGCTATTGCAGCAACTTAAGGAATTCATGGCGGCACATTGACCGCACCGCAGGTTGCCCCTATGCGATTGCGATTTTTATTCTAACACTTCCGGCGGCGTCTCGAAACCTTTGTGGGAGAGCCGCCGGTCCTTCCAAAATATAATGTCCGTAAAATCGGAGTTGTGTGCGAAAACGTCATCGAACTGATTACGTTCTGCTATTTATCCGTTTTCTCTTCGTCCGGTGCATCATCGACTTCGAGTTCACCGTCCCCTGCGGAATCCATCTGCCGGTAGGCTTTGAGAGCTTTTGAGATAAATGGACTCCAGACTTCCGACCGTTGAACCCGGTATGTCTCTTTAGTCTGGTCATGCTCACATTCAAGTTCGGCCTTGGATAACGCAATGAGAAGAATGTCGATCGCTTCCTTGGCTGCTTTGCCTCCTTCGATCGATAAGAGTGTCTCGTACACGGATTTGAAGAAAAGGTGATCTTTATTGACCTTCACCTGAACCTGGCCGAGCGGCCCCCACTGGGGTTCGTAAAACGCCGAGTGTTGATCGTTTATATAAACAACTTTGTAAGGTCGCCGTTGTCTTTCCTTCTCCAAGGCCTGACGTACTTCAGCTTCGGTTCCGTCATTTATATTTAATTGATTTTCGACCCAATTGTCCGTTACGATCTTAACCGCAGGCTTGTCCCGATCGGGGATACGCGTCTTCTTGCCAGTCGTCACCTCCACGCTAGCCGCAGCCGATTCTGCACCCGAGGGTTCTGCCGTAGCTCCGAGTTTTTCTTCAATCGAGGCCTTCTTTCGTTCCTCCGCTTTCTCTTTTCGAATCCTATCCTGCCAACTGTGCTCTTTACGGAGTTGCCGGTCAAAAGCGATGTCATCCGACGCAAGCACCCGCCAAAAATCTTCTAGCGGCCGGACTTTTTGTTTGTCATTTGTAATGCCGAATACGTCATCCAACTCAGGGCTAAAACTAACTTCTGCCGCCCAATGATAATCATAGCTTATCAGTGTCGGCCAGTTTCCAAGGCCAGCGGATTTGTCTCTCTTCGTGTGAGGTAGGGTCTTAACAGCTTCGATTTCACGACCCGCCCGGACGAAAGAAATTCCGCGGCCGTTCTGCCGAACGGCAAGTCTCGATTCCGAGAACTCATCCCTCGCCGTTTTTCCAGGAAGTGCAGCAAACCCATACGGCAATCGTGATACCCGGAGGCCAACCGTGCCGTACGTTATTAGGGAAGGATCACTCCGATCGAGTTCTGATTCATCATCGACTTTCTCCACACGAGCTGCCAGTGTGTCCGGATCGATAAAATGCTTGAGTACGATCGTTCGATTGTAAACTTCCACTGCGCCACCCGCGTCATCAGCGCCCTCGGGATCCGGCGGAAGATAATAGCGCCCCCGCGGGTCAAGAAAGAGAGGGTCGACCATTTCGACGCGTTGCCCCTCGACAGTCAAAACAAGTTCGTCAAGGATGTAGCGGTAGGTAACGCCAAAGTCATCCAGCAAATGCTCTTTCAGCTTAGCGCCCATCTTATAGGTAAGTCTGTCTGGTTTGACCCAAACGACTACGGTTCCGTGTTGAAACTCAAGTCCGTTCTTTTTTAGATATTGAGTAACGAATTTAGGCAGTTCAGCTTTCTCAGGGGCTTTAACTTCTTGAAGGCCATGAGAAGCATACTCAGTTACATCAAGTACACCGCGCATGATCGGATCCGATTGGCGAACTCGTGAATAAACCTCTACACGCCTGGTTTGGTTGATCGAAGAGTTCGGAAGGCCAAATCCAAATTTTCCTATTGAGCGAGGCTCTTCGAAATGCGTACCACCGCCAAGTGACAGAGCATACTGGATCATTTTCGGAAGCATGCCGGCCCCATTGTCGATAAAGGCGATAGACTGTACGAGATCACGTCCGCGCTCTGACCGGCCATGTTCAAATACGATGTCGATTTTTCTGGCGCCGGCTTCCCACGCATTGTCGACGATTTCGCGTGCCGCGGAGCCAGTATCTCTGTAACCACTTTTTCTTTGAGACTCCAACGCCTGGTGGGTATTGAAAAGCGGGAACTTGAAATCGTCAGGTAGTTTGCTTAGGTACTTCTCTTGGCGTTCTATCTCGGTTAGAAGAAGATCCTCCATATTGTTGTCCGTCGACTCAGAGCTGGCTAAAGGCTCCTCCACTATCGAACCGGTATTTGTTGTTTTTTCATCGAAACTCATATATTTTACCTCATCTTGGCTGCTCTTGGCAGCGGGCTATACTCGCCGCTTGGCGAGCTCTTTAGCTACCCAGCGATCCTTCGGCGACGCCGCACATTGCGGCACTGCCCTTCTATATTTAGAATGTTCGCGAAATCCGAGTTACGTGCGCTTTTTCTTGCACCTTCATATCTGCAGCGCACGTCTTGATCCGTCAGGGGCTCGGGTATTTTGTCGCCCCGTTGGGCTCCTGGGGAGGGGTGGGGCGTGGTCCCCGGGTTTCACCCGGGGCGGGCGAAAGGAGAAAGAGATTAACGGATAATTGATAATTGATAATGGGGATGCGAAGGCACCCTCCCTACCGGTCGGGCCTCTTAAAGGAGAAAGGAGAAAGGC
>JAEWBM010000168.1 GCA_023391155.1 Acidobacteriota bacterium | reverse complement strand
TTGGCGACGTTCTGCAGGCCAAAGCCGACACCGATGCCGACGGCACCCGCCAGGACGTTGAGCGTAGTCAGGTCGATGCCGACCGTCTGCAAGATAACGAGGAATCCAATCGTGATAATGATATATCTGAGGATCGTTCCGATCGCTTGCTGGGCCCCGAGATCGAGCGTTGTGTGCCCCAACACCCGCGCAACGAGGAGCCGCTTAACGGTGTTGGAAATAAAGATCAGCAGCACCGTGAATAGAACGATGTAAAAGATGTTGAGCGGCGTTATAGTGGCGTTGCCGATCGAAAACAGGTGGTAATTGATGACGGAATCCACCTGCGCGACCCAAGATTGAGTGATCTCTTCCATATGAAACAAAGGGGGTTTAACGATTATAGCCTGAATTTACGGCGGCGGGCGAACCCGTCAGGACCGCAAACGATTGCACGCAGGCGGGCAAGTCTGATTTAATCAAGGTTTTACTCTTGCACGTCATTGCTATGCAGATACCTGAATTCGACGACATCATCGAGCAAAACGATCAGACCGAAGCCCGGCTTGAGCATCTGGTGAAACTCCGTGAACTGGTGGGGAATGCTTACCCGAACAAGTTCGCTCGGAGCAGCGTTTCCGGCAGCGAAGACACGATAACCAATTTGCTCAAGCATCCGCCGATCGCGGGAATTGCAGCGGAGATGGGTGAGATCGTTGCCGCGCTTGGCGAGCGTGAGAGGCCGCCGGCGGACATAAAGGACGAACTGAACGCTCGGCTGCGCGAGCTGGGTAACGTGCGGATCGCCGGGCGAATGGCGGTGCCGCCGCGGGTGATGGGCAAGGCTGCGTTCGTGCATCTTTCGGACGGCATCTCGCGGCTGCAGATCTACGTCCGCAAGCAGGACGCCGTCGCGATAAGCAACGACACCGGCGAGCCGATCGATGAAGAGGGCCGCGCGTGGGAGGTGTTTGCACTGCTCGATCACGGCGATTTTATCGGGGTCGAGGGGTATTTATTTATCACGAACACCGGCGAGTTGAGTGTGCATGTCGAGAAGCTGCAGTTTTTGGCGAAGGCCATGCTGCCGATGCCCGACAAGATGCACGGCATTGCCGACCCCGAGATCCGTCAGAGGCAGCGGTATGCGGACCTGATCGCCTCGAGCCTGCAGATCGAGCACGAGGGGCTGACAACGCGAGAGGTATTTGAGCGGCGGGCGAAGCTGATCTCGTCGATGCGAAGCTTTCTGGAAGAGCACGGCTATATCGAGGTCGAGACGCCTATGCTCACGCCCAAGGCGACGGGCGCTGCGGCGAAGCCCTTCGAGACGCACCACAACGCTCTCGACATCACGCTTTACGCACGCATCGCTCCCGAGCTATATCTCAAGCGGCTGGTCGTCGGCGGCTTTGAGAAGGTCTATGAGCTGAACCGAAACTTCCGCAACGAGGGCATCTCGTACAAGCACAATCCCGAATTCACGATGCTCGAATTCTATTGCGCCTATATGGACGTGAACGGGATGATGGATTTTTGCGAGGAGATGCTGCGCGAAAGCGTGGAGAAAGCGACCGGCGGACTGACGCTGATGTATGAAGGGAACGAGATCGATTTCTCGAAGTTTCGCCGTGTCACGATGCGCGAGGCCGTGGCGGGCGGAAACGTGGGTGTGGAGTCACCGGAAGGCACGCTCCCTGACGGTCGCGTTTCTGCCCGGGAGTTGAGCGATGCCGAGTTGCTGGAACGGTTCGAGAACGATGTCGAGCACACATTGATCCAGCCAACATTTATCATCGATTTTCCGAAATCGATCTCACCGCTGTCGAAGGCGTCGCCGGAGGATCCGCAGATCGCGGAGCGGTTCGAGCTCTTTATTAACGGGATGGAGGTCGCTAACGGTTTCTCGGAGCTGAACGACCCGCGGGAGCAGTATGAGCGGTTCATCGACCAGATGCGGGAGCGCGAACGCGGCGACGAGGAGGCGATGGTGCTCGACGAGGATTATATCCGGGCGTTGAGTTACGGAATGCCGCCCGCCGCGGGCATCGGCATCGGTATCGACCGGCTGACGATGCTGATCACCAACAAGCACTCGATCCGCGACGTCATCCTGTTCCCGCATATGCGGCCGGAGAAGAGGGGAGAGGCGAAAGAGGAGAATGGGGAGGGTAAGGACGATGAATAGACTATTTTTCAATATGTTGCTGATAGCCGTGGTGGTCGTTTTCAATACCGGCCTTATCTTTGCCCAAAAGCCCGAAGCCGCGGCCAGCCTTCCTAAGCCAGAGAGGCTAGTGCTTGTCGGGATCGGCGAGCCCGAGCCAGGCGTCAGTTGGGAGAAACAGACCTTTATAACGGAATCGTTTTACCCGATCGGATGGTCACGCGACGGTAAATTTGCGTACTTTGTAGAACCGCCGGACGAAGCCTGCGGCTGCTATTTCGGAAAGTTCGTTATCCAGGACCTTAAATCCGACAAGATCTTGTGGCAGGACGATTACACCGGCGAAATGGAGATCGTTCCGGAAGAGACCATCGACACTTTCTGGCCGAAAAAGCAGAAAGAATATGCGGCGAAATTGAAGGAACACGGGATCGAGCCCGCGAGCGATTTTCGTTTGCTGCATCCCTCGATCGATCACGATGGCGATGTTCTTACACCCCGTATCGATGTGCGAATAAAGGGTGACGGCGTTTTTGAGGTTGAGGGTGCGGTCACGCTGAATATGGATTCGAAGCGGTCGGGGACTAAGGTGATCATGCAGGATATCTACAAGAAAGACGAAATCAACACGATAAGAAATGCCGAAGTTGCCGGATCGCTTTTGAGCCCGTTTGAGCCGCGAGCTGCCGTAATCGTCGTTCAAGAAATGCGCGGCTATGAGGGCCCGCCGAATATCACAACGATTAAGGTCGTGGGCTCGACGCTGAAAACAGGTTTTAAGAATTAATGGATAAATGCTGCGGAGAAAGAATTATTCATGCTATTTAGCTCTATTTAGCCGTTAGCTTCTAGCCATTAGCTGGAAAGTGGATCGAGCCGATCGCCGGAGAGTTTCACGCCAAGCTCGCGGAGGACGCAAAGTTTCTCCTCAAAGTCGTTGGATCGGGGTCGCTGTAACTTAGACGAATTCTCCCGAATCTTTTCGAACAGCTAACAGCTTACAGCTAAGAGCTTTCAGCTTTGTTCAAACATGAGCGGGGACAGGTCTGCTCTCGCCAATATAAGGTCTGATCTCGGCAATATAAGACCCGATCTTGCCGCGCTCGGACTCGATTTAGAAGAATTGCACGAAAAAAAATCCGCGGAAGGCTTGTCCGGGGTCAGTGGACGAGCTCATCCGCGGATGGAGGACCTACTTTGTTGCGACGTAGTAGGTGTTCATGAAGTCGTGATCGAGGTGCTTTAGCTCGACGTTGGCGAAACCGGCGGCGGTCATCATCTCGACGGCCTTTTCCTCGCCCCACATCGCTCCGAGGCCCGCACCGTTATAGGCTAGCGAAACCGTCATGCAGTGCATGTACGAGATGGTGTAAAGGAACGGGGCGACCGGCAGGTCGGCATTCTTTTCCAGATAGCTCGAGCCGGTGATGTCCTGTGCGAGATAGGTGCCATCGGGCCGCAACGCTTTTGCGATGCCCTCGAGCATCGCCGCGGGATCGGCTTGGTCATGGATCGCGTCGAAAGAGGTGATCAGGTCATACTGCGCCTCCTCGCCGATCTTCGCCGCATCGCGGACCTCAAAGCGAACATTCTTCAGCCCTTTGTCCGCCGCGACCGAGCTTGCCCGGGCGATGCCTTCCTCCGAGAAATCATAGCCCGCGAACCGGCTATTGGGGAAGCGTTCGGCCAGAGCGATCATCGCACGGCCGCTGCCGCAGCCGACGTCGAGAACGTCGATGCCCGTCTCGAGCTTTTCGGTCAGGCCGGGGACAAGCGGCATAATGTGCGGTTCGAGGGCGGCGACCACCGTCTGAGCACTTTCTTCCGCCATGACCTCGTGGAATCGGGGATACTCCGAATACGGCACGCCGCCGCCGTTGCGAAAGCAGTCGATAAGCTTTTCCTCGACGGAGGCAAGCACAGGGATGAACTGCATCGACGACGCCATGTTGAACTCGCCATTTCTGGTAAGAAATGCGGCGTGCTCGGCCGGCAGCTGATAGGTGCGCGATTGCGGAAAGTAGTTGATAACGCGGCCGGTGACCATCGTGCCCAGCCATTCGCGAACATAACGTTCCTCGAGTCCCGCTGCATCCGCGATCTGCTGTGACGTAGAGGCAGGAAGGTCCGCCATTGCGTTAAAGAGTCCGACGCGATGGCCAATGCTCAGGGCAAGGGCGATGGCGCTGCGGTTCAGTGTCTCGACCAGGCTCTCGGAAAATGCCTCGGCCTTTTGTTGGTTAAAAGTGCTGTCTAACATAATATTGCTCCCTAAGATAGAATAAATGCGCTGATCGAGTTCGATCATGCTTATAAGAGTAGACGCAAAAGAGCGTCGCGGTCTTGAAATATCGCTGAGAAAGATATGAAAGATTTATGAAGAAGGCCGCAGAAAATTAATTTAGAGGAGAAAACGAACATGGGACATAAAGACGAAGATATGACAGAAGAACGCCGCCGTATCGACCACATAACGGGCAGCGATCTGCCGGAATCGGACGGACAGGTCTCGGACGAAGACGTCGAAGGCGACGAGGCCCGCGAAGGGAAACCGACGGGGCAGGACCACTCGTCCGAACATTATGGCGAACGGACGCCCGACAGCGGGGTCGGGTCGTTTCAGGATGATTCGGACACGGGATCCGATATCGCCCGGATACGTGATTAAGACCTTTGCCTATACAGCATTCGCGCTGATGGCGTTTGCGTTCAATTCGATACTTTGCCGAATGGCGCTGTTGCCGGGCGAGGCTGACGCCGCAGGGTTCACGGCGGTGAGATTGATCTCAGGAGCCGTGACTCTTGCGGCGATATTATTTTTTGTCGGGCGAAAAAATGATTTCAAAGGACGCGGGAATTGGTTTTCCGCGTTCTTTTTGTTTGCATACGCGATCTGTTTCTCGTTTGCCTACTTGGGACTGACCACGGGAACCGGAGCGCTTGTTTTGTTCGGGTCGGTGCAGATGACGATGATCGGCGTTTCGATCATAAAGGGCGAACGGCCCGGTGCGATGGAGTGGGTCGGGCTTTCGATAGCGGGGGCGGGACTGGTATATCTCGTGTCACCCGGACTGTCGGCACCGCCGGTGTGGGCCGCGCTGCTTATGGCGGCAGCGGGCGTCGCGTGGGGGTTCTATACGCTGCGGGGCAAGGGGAGCGGGGATCCGCTGGGCGACACGGCGGGGAACTTTGTGCGGTCGGTGCCGATGGTATTGATCGCGGCGGTCCCATTTCTGGCGCAGATCAGCGTAACCACGCGAGGAGCTGTGCTAGCAGTGCTGTCGGGCGCGGTCGCGTCTGGTGTGGGATACACGGTGTGGTATCGGGCGTTGCGGGGACTGACTGCGACCCGTGCGGCCGCCGTGCAACTTTCGGTGCCGGTGATCGCGGCAGCGGGCGGAGTAGTGTTACTGGCGGAAGCGGCCGATGTGCGTCTGCTCATCGCCGGAGCGCTGGTTCTGGGCGGGATCGGAATTGTTATTCTGCGAAAATGACGGCTGCTGTTAGCCGTTTACGGCACGTTGCATCGCCGCCATAGAATCTAGTGCAAATTGCTTTTGCAGTGATCGGGCATAGGGGAATCCCAAGTTGCTGAGAAAGTTGCCGGGCCTCGAAAAGGCGTACAGGTCGTACCACACATCTTCGGTCTCGGGATCGATCTCCACCAAAAAGCGTTCCTCTCCCGACTCGCCGTGATCTGTCAGCGTGCCGTATGCAAATCCAAAACGGCCCGCGTCATTGATCGTATACACGACGCGTGCTGCGTTCAATGAGTAAAAGCCCAAATGGCTAACCCGTACGGCGACGTTCTGCCCCTCTTCGATCGCTGCATTCGGCGGATGCAGACTCACCCAGCCAATGTCGAACATCTTCCATGCCCGGATGGCATCCGCGGCCGCAGCGAATGTTTCCGCCCCCGTGCCGAGCTTGTTTCGGTTGTGATCGATGGTGTAACCGTCGGGCGGGGCAGTGTTTGTTGCCCTTAGCTCGGGATAAGAAAAGTCCATGTCGCGAGAGCTTTGCAGAAAAGCGTCGATCTCGGCCGGTCCCGGTCGGGTTAAAAAATACATTAAAGCGATTTTGGGCTAGAAAGGGCGTGTTTCAAAGGCCTCATGCCGTGATCCGCGCTCTTTTGGCGGAGCGATCTTTTATTTTGATGTTGTTTCACAGATGAGATATAATTGCAGATACGCAATCATGAGAGGCGGTGAGGGTGCCGTTGGGGAGCGTTATGGCACATCTGAGTGTAGTAAAAAAATTATCACATCTACACGAGGAGCAAAAGCAGGGGCGCTCATATGTAGAGGCCGGCGATCTGAAGCTGCTGCGGGGCGGGATCACGGAATTTACGGGCGAGCATTCGGCGGGAAAGACCAGCCTGACGCTGAATATTTTGTCTCGGCTGACCCGCGAGGGCGAGGTGTGCGCGGCGATCGACCTGAATGACAGCTTTGATCCGCACTCGGGGGCGGCGGGCGGTGTGGTGCTTGAAAATCTGTTGTGGGTCCGTTGCAGCGGAAGCGTCGAAAAGGCGATGACCTCTGTCGATTATGTGTTGCAGGCAAAGGGGTTCGGGATGGTGTGGCTCAATCTTGCGGGCATACCGAACAAGGAAGTGAACCTGATCCCGAAGACGTATTGGTACCGCTACCGGACCAAGATCCGCGACAGCCGGACGCTGTTGATAGTGACGGGGAACCGCGGGGTGGTGAGTTCGGCCGCGGACCAGGCCTATTTCTTTGACACATACAGGGCGGTGTGGCGGGGGACAGGGCGGTTTAAGCTGCTCGGCGAGCTGCAGGTGAATTTGAACACGCGAAAGCCCTTTATCATCAAGCCGGAACTGCGGCGGATCGAGGCGGTGTACGGCGATGAGTAAGTTGTATGCAGCGCTGGTGGTGGGAAAGGAGAAAGGAGAAGGGAGAAAGGATAAAGGAAAGAACGATCCGCCCGACACTCCGGATCCATTCGATGCCTCTGATGCCGCAAAGAAATACGATGCGGGGGCGGTATGTATCGAGGTGGCGGAGCAGTTCGCCTATCGGATAGAGGCGATCGAGGGGGGCGTGCTCTTTGACATCAGCGGGCTCGAGAACCGCATCGGGCCGCCGGGGCAGATCGCGAAAAGCATCATGCGTGAGATGGAGACGCGGGGACTGGAGGCAAGCCTGGCGGTCGCCGCAAATGCAAGTACCGCAGAGCTTTATGCCCGTAACCGGCCGGGAGTGACGATAGTCGATGACGAGGGGCATGATCCGCTGCCGCTAAGTGCGGTGGGGCTTGATGAAGATACGCTGGGAGTTTTTCATGCCCTCGGGATGGCGACGACGGCTGATCTGAGGGCGATACCCGAAAATGAGCTGATCGCCAGATATGGGCGGGAGTTTCGCAAGACGCTGGACCTGATAAACCGGAACGGCGTGCACATTCTGACGCCTAATCTGAAAGAGAACCGGGTGGGGTGGAGCTATGACCTCGACTTTCCGGTGGATGATTTTGAGCAGCTTATTTTCATCCTGGGGCATGGGCTGGGCAAGGTGTTGGAAGGGGCGGGGACGCTCGGCTTCAGCTCTGAACAGATCGACATCAGGCTCAGGCTCGAGGACCGAACAGAGGCGGAATACAGCATCAAGCTTTCGTTTCCGACGCTGGACAAGGCGTTTTGGCTAAAGCTGATCAACCTGAGGGTGGGGAATGCACCGCCCGAGGCGGCGATCGTTTCGATGGAACTGATGTGCCGCTTTGCAAAACCGCGGGCGATCGAGCGGGGGCTGTTTGCGGCGACCCGGCCGGAGCCGGAAAGCCTTTTGCTGACGGTGGACAAGATCAAGAAGGTGGTGGGGCCGGAGAATGTGGGCGTGCCGGTCCTGGTGGATCAGCGGGTGCCGGAGGCCTTTGAGCTTGACGCGGGGCGGCTTCCGTTGGGAAAGGAGCAGTTTGAGGAGGGCGAGGCGAGGCCGGTGCTCGCGCTGAACTTTTTTCATCCTCCCCTGGCCGCGGATATCAGAACGGAGCGGGGCCGGCTGACATATATGAGTACGCGGTATTTCGCAGGAAACGTAACGGAATATGGCGGGGCGTGGCTGGGTTCATCGCAGTGGTGGTCACGGAGTTTTTGGCAGCAGATGGAGTGGGATGTGGAGCTCGACGGGCGGCGGATCTATCGGTTGGCGAGGACGGATGAGGGGTGGTTTGTGACCGGCGAATACGATTGAAGAAAAGGATAAAGGATGAAGGATAAAGGAGAAAGTAAGGAAGGGAAGCGTGTTTTTTGAGATGCATACGCGGTCGGCGTTCAGCTTTTTGGCATCGGGTTCGATGCCGGAGGCGCTGGTTGCGCGTGCGGTGGAACTTGAGATGCCGGGCGTTGCCCTGCTCGACCGCGATACGGTGTCGGGTGCGGTGCGGTTTCATCACGAGGCCCGCGAGGCGGGGATAAAGCCGATGATCGGGGCGGAGATCACGATGCATGACGGCAGTTTTTTGCCGCTGCTGGCGATCGATCCGGCCGGGTATCAGAATCTTGCAAAGCTGATCACGACGGTGAAGCTGAGGCATGAAAAGGGGGAGCATTTCGCGACACGCCGGGACATCGAGCGGTATTCGTCGGGGCTCATCTGCCTGACCGGCGGGCAGGACGGTTTTATGCACCGGAGCATTCGCCGGGGCGAGGGGCAGCGCGACCTTGCGTGGCTCAACTATGTCTTCGAAAAGCGGCTCTATGTTGAGCTGCAGCGGCATTATCTGCGGAGCGAAGAGGATGTGAATCAGCAGCTTGCGGGGCTTGCGCACAAGCTGCACCTGCCGCTTTTTGCCAGCAACGGGGCCTATTATGCCGAGAAGACGGACCGCGAACTGTTTGACGTTTTCACCTGTATAAAGAACCACACGACGATCTATGAGGCCGGGCGGCTGCTGTCGCAGAACGCCGAGCGGCACCTGAAATCGGAGCTGCAGATGCAGCGGCTCTTCGAGGACATTCCTGAGGCGGTAGCTCGGACAAAGGAGATAGCCGACCGCATATCGTTCTCGATGGACGATGTCGGCTATACCTTTCCGGATTTTCCCGTGCCGCCGGGCGAGACGATGGATTCGCTCTTGAGAAAGCTTTCAGAGAAAGGGGCTCTGGAGCGTTATGGATCTCTGACGCCGGCGGTCCGTGCAAAGCTCGATCATGAACTGAACCTGATCGCCAAGCTCAAGCTCGCGGGCTACTTTCTGCTGGTGTGGGACATCTCGGATTTTTGCCGTTCGCGGCGGATACTTTCGCAGGGGCGCGGGTCGGCGGCAAATTCCGTGGTGTGCTATTCGCTGGGGATAACGGCGGTGGACCCGATCGCGGGCGAGCTGCTCTTTGAGCGGTTCCTGTCAGAGGAGCGGGGCGAGTATCCGGACATAGACATCGACCTGCCCTCGGGCGACGACCGCGAGCTGGTGATCCAGCATGTT
Organism: Acidobacteriota bacterium; assembly: GCA_023391155.1. Taxonomy (GTDB): domain Bacteria; phylum Acidobacteriota; class Blastocatellia; order Pyrinomonadales; family Pyrinomonadaceae; genus OLB17. The sequence continues at coordinate 18,086 of JAEWBM010000168.1, read as the reverse complement.
TATAAAAAATATGGGCGGCGAGGGGCGGCGATGACGGCGAATGTCATCACATACCGGGGCCGCTCGGCGGTGAGGGAAGTGGGCAAGGCGTTCGGATTTCCGGAGGAGATGATCGGCCCGCTGACGAAATCGATATCGCATTACGGCGTATCGGATTTCGGCGAGATGCTTGAGCGATTCGAGGAGCACGGGTTCGATATGCAGAACGATCTGAGGGCCCGGAAGTTCGTCGAGCTTTACACGCGCATCCTCGATTTTCCCCGCCATCTGGGGCAGCACTCGGGGGGTATGGTGATCTCGCTGGGGCGGCTGGACGGGGTGGTGCCGATCGAGCCGGCATCGATGGTGGACCGTACGATCATTCAATGGGACAAGGACGATTGCGAGCGGCTGGGGATCGTGAAGGTCGACCTGCTGGGGCTGGGGATGATGGCCGTTCTGCGCGATACGCTGACGCTGGTCAAAGAGGAGCGTGGCGAAGAGGTGGACCTGGGCAAGATACCGATCGACGACCAGAAGGTTTACAAAACGCTGCAGGAGGGCGACACGATCGGGATGTTCCAGGTGGAAAGCCGCGCCCAGATAAACTTTTTGCCGCGGTCAAAGCCGCAGTGCTTTTATGACGTGGTGGTGCAGGTGGCGATCATCCGGCCGGGGCCGATCGTGGGGAAGATGCTGAGCGCGTATATCCGCAGGCGGCAGGGTGAGGAAGAGGTCGACTATATACACCCGTGGCTGGAGTCGACGCTGAAACGCACGCTGGGCGTTCCGCTCTTTCAGGAGCAATTATTGCGGATGTCGATGATCATGGCCGGCTTTACGGGCGGGCAGGCTGAGGAGCTTCGGCGGGCGATGGGCTTTAAGCGTGCCGACAAGCGGCTGGCAAAGATCGAAAAAGGGCTTCGCGACGGCATGACGCGGAACGGCATCGAGCCCGAGCTGCAGGATCGCATCGTGCATAACATCACGGCGTTTGCGAATTACGGCTTTCCGGAATCGCACGCGGCGAGCTTTGCGCTGCTGGCATATGCCTCGGCCTATCTGAAGGTTTATTACCTTGCGGAATATACGACGGCGATGCTGAATAACTATCCGTTGGGATTTTATGTGCCGGCGACGCTGATAAAGGATGCCCAGCGGCATGGGCTGCATTTCAGGCATGTGGATGTGAATCGGTCGGATCATCTGTTCACATTAGAGGACGGCGAGGTGCGGGTCGGGCTGAAGTATATAAAGGGCCTGCGTGAAGAGACGGCTGAGGCGATAGCGGCGGAACGCGAGCGGGACGGCGACTATGCCTCGGTCGATGACCTGGTGCGGCGGGTGCCGCTGATCAACAAGAAAGAGATCCGGGCGATGTCGCTTGCAGGGGCGTTGAATTTTGAAAAACAGGTGCATCGGCGTGAGGCACTGTGGCATTCGGAGCTTGCTATCAGACCAGAGGTCTTTAACGGACAATTGACAACGGATAATGGACAATTGGGGAAAAATGGAGAAGTGATAACGGATAATGGAGAATTGGAGGGAAACGGACAGTGGACAATTGATAATGGACAATTGGCTGAGGATCCTAAAAGCGCAGAGATCCCCGATGCAAGCTCTTTCATTAAGCGGATGACGGAGTGGGAGGCGATGGAGGCGGACCTGCGGTCGATGGCGATAACGGTGGGCAAGCATCCGATGGCGTTCCTGCGTGAGGAGCTGAACAAACGCGGCGTGCTCTCGGCGATAGAGACGCACGGGCTGCCGAAGCGCGAGGTGGTGAGCGTGGCGGGTTCGGTGATCGTGCGGCAGCGGCCGAGCACGGGGAACAGCGTGGTGTTTATCACGATGGAGGATGAAACGGGGCACTCGAACTTCATCGTGATGCCGGACACATTTCAGCGTTTTCGGCGCATCATCGTGCATAGTTCGTTTCTGCTGATCAAGGGCATTTCGGAGGAAGGCAATATGATCAAGGCATTGTATTTCGAACCGATAAATGCTTTTATGACAGAAATAGCATCACACGATTTTCACTAGAGTATGTGCGGACGATATAAGCTAAGCGCTGTCCACAAGGACGTGCAGAAACACTTTGACCTGATCGACGGGAAGTTCGAATTTGAGCCGAGCGACGAGATCTTCCCGGGCACGGATATCCTGGCCGTTGACCGCGACCGGCGTGCGGAGAACATCTTTTGGACGATCGAGGACTGCGACAACCGCGGCATTAGGCGCAAGGTGATCAACGCGAAGAGCGAGACGCTCACCTTCGTGCAGATGTTCAAGGATGCGTTTAGGAACGGACGCGTGCTGATACCGGCGACGGGATTTTACGAATGGAAAGACCTGCCGGATAAGAGCAAAGAAAAGTACGAGTTCGTGTTTGATGAGCCGCTTTTTGCATTTGCCGGCATCTCACGCGAATGCGAGATCAAAGGCGAGAAACGTAACTGCGGCGTGATACTGACAACGGATGCAAATGACGTGGTCCGGCCGATACACGCCAAGGGCCGAATGCCGGTGATCCTGCACAAATATGACTACGAAAAGTGGCTCGACCCGGACACCTCGCTCGAGGAACTGCGACGGATGATGAAACCCATTTCAGCGGAAGAGATCACGGCAAAGCCGGTGAAGAAGTGATTACTCGTTGGCCATGACCTCGACGGGGTCGATGGCAGAGGCACGCCAAGCGGGATAAAGGGCTCCGATAAGGCTGCCGGCAAGGGCGATGGAGACGGCCGTAAGGATCCACCCCCAGCTAAATTCAAATTTAAGATTAAAGGCGGCCCCGATAGCAAAGGCGGCGGCGACCGCTGCGATAAGTCCGCCGATCACGCCCAGGACGCCGATCATAAACGCCTCGCCCTCGATCGCGCGGATAATGAACGCCTTTGAAGCGCCGAGGGATTTGAGAATGCCGATCTCCTTGCGGCGTTCGGTGATCGTTGTGTACATCGAAAGCAGCACGAAGATGGTGCTGACGAAAGCCCCCAATCCGACCAGGACGTTCAGAAACGTGCCCAGCGCCGGGATCCGCTGCTGAGCGTCGATGATCATGTCGTTGGTGAGTTGGACCTTGTTACCCGGAAGTTCGGCGTCGATGCGTGCAGCGACAGCCGCGGGGTCGGCACCGGGAGCGACCTTGACGAGGATGTAAGTTGATTTACCCTCGGCCTCGAGAGCCTCCTGCATGGCGGCGAGAGACATTTTGATGCGCGAGCCTGACGGAGGCGCAAAGATCCCTACTACCGAATATTCGCGACCGAACAATTCGAGCGGATCGCCAAGCGTGATCTTGTCCACCTCGACCTGCCGCTCATCAACGACGATCTCATTTGGGGCGGCAGGGGCGCGTCCCTGAATGATCTGCATATCGTTCATCTCGGCAAACGGCTGCCAATCGACGCCGTCGATCTGCTGTATACCCCAGCGGCCTTTGGGATTCGCGGTAACGTAACGAATGACCGGGACGGTCGAAGCAACGCCCTCGATCTGCATCAGGCGGTCGGCATAGGCGGTCTGCACAGGAGTATTTGAGCTGTCGAGCGACATCGCACCGGAACGGGTGAAGACGATCTCGGCCTTCCAGTTCGCGGCCCGCTTGGCCATGTCATTGGTCATTCCCGTGGCGAGGCCTGTGAAGAGCACCACGAGGATGACGCCGAGCGCAACGCCGACGACGCTAATAAGCGTGCGAAAAGGCCGCACACGGAGATTTGCGAGGACAAGATCAATCATTTACAAGCTCGGCGTAATCGAACTTCGCTGCTGCATCATTGTCGGTGAAAAGCTCGCGACGCCTTTTAAAATCTTCGTATATTTCGTCATAGGTAGCAAACAAGCGGTCCGTCGAGGCCTCTCGCGTATTGGCCCGGGCAGTCGCCAACGCATTTGCCACCCGCTTCGTGGCCGCCTCGGGGTCGGAAAGGACGTCGCGTACCGCATCGGCAAATGCCGGGCCGTTCGGCTCGACCAGCCAGACATTGTCGTCTGTTGCATACGAGAGTATTCCGCCCGCATTTGGTGCCACCGTCGGGACGCCCGAGGCCATCGCTTCGAGCGGTGCTATTCCGAACGGTTCTTTGGGATTGGGATGGACGAAGACATCCGCGTTCGCGTAGTAATTCGACAGCGTTTCCTTGTCGAGATGCCCGAGCTGGACTATCTTTCCCGCCGCCGCCTTCTCGCCCTCTTCCCGGAGCCAATCGCTCTGTGGGCCGGCCCCTGCGACAAGGAGGCGGTAATCGCGTTCGGTGTCGGACGCGAGTTCACGCATCATTTCCACGAGCAGGCCGATATTCTTCTCGGGAGAGATGCGGCCGGCATAGAGAAGCAGGACTGCATTCTCCGGCGCCCCCGCCCGATCGCGCATTTCGCGCCGGACATCGTCGGAACGCCGATCCGGTTTGAATTGCTCGGAATTTACGCCGCGGGGGCAAACGAATGTCCGCTCCGCGATGGGAACCCGCGGGCCGCGGAGCCATCGCCAGGTCCGGTTGAAGAACCATCGCGACCGGCGTGGATTTTCCTGCTCGCTTACCGACTGAGCAAATTCCTCTGCGGTGTATGCAGAGTTGGCGATGTGATAATCAAAGCTCGGGATCGTGTAATTGCCGATCACGCGGCGGGCGAGCCATTTGCCGAACCGGCCGCCCGAGACGAACGATGCGACATTGTCGTCCATTCGCTCACAGGAAAAGTGGACAAGGATCGGACGGCCAAGTTGTTTGAACTTGCCCAAACGGATCATGGCCCCGAGCATGCTTAGAGTGTATTTGTCGGTGACCTCTAGAATGTCCGGCTTTTCTTCCAGTAGTATTTGTCGGATCAACGAATCTTCGGAAGTATATTGCCACGGCAGAATGATGCGGTAGCGTTTGTCGAAAATAGGCGAATACCGGGCGGGAACAAAGTATATCTTGGCAAATTCGTTGACCCATTCGACCTCTTCTTTTTCGCCGGGTACGATCAATGCCATCGGGCGCCGGTGGCGCTCGGCGGCGGCCATCAGGTTATTGAAAGACGTACTGATACCGCCTGAGGTGCGATGATAATAGTTTGTGATGTGGACCGTCTTTGGCCTGTGCGGGGTCGTCTCCATCATCTCTTGCGTTGCATATTGTAGACGATCCATGAAATGAAGACGGTGATCAAAAGCAGGATGATGCCGTTGACACCCCAATATTTGATCAGGGGATATGATCGGCCGCCGCCGTATGTCCAATATGCTTTGTTAGTGAGGGCCCAAACCATCAGCTCAGAAAAAATGCCAAATCCGATGATCGCCAATAGTGCGGCCAGATAGGCTCCGCGGCGAAGCATGGACGACACCTCGTTAGGGATGAATGCAATAAAGTGGAAGATGATGAGCGGCAGTCGCGAAATGTCACTCATGAAAGACTTGCTTTCCGATTCACCGACGATCATTACGCCGCGGCGCATCGCAAAAATGGTAAACAGGGCAGAAATGATAGAAACGCAGATCGAGCGCAGTATCGCACCCCCGGTCTGATCCTGAGTACCGGTCGCCCACGCGAATGAGGCCTGGACGGCAAACTCAAAAAGATGGCTGATGGCCGGGATAAGAAGCAGTACGGCCGCGATCGCTTTCCATGCGGGCTCGACGCGGCGGAGCGATTGGATGATGGTGCCACCGATACCTGCGAAGAAAAATCGGAAAACGAATTGAACCAGTGCGGCTCCTACAGCGAGCCGAAGCGATTCTCTGCCGATGAGATACGTTACGAGAAATATCGGGGCACGCATCACCCCGCTAAGGATCGCGCCCTTATAGTTCCAGTGACGGATAAAACGGCTGGGATCACGCCATAGCGACGCCAATGCATCGGTGATCGTGTAAGACGGGGCCGGTTCGACCCGTTGTGCCTCTTGAAAGGTGATATCGTTCATGGTCGTCACGGCCCCGCAACGCTTGTGTTGGAACCGTTCGATGCTGCCGCTTTCTTTTGACGTTCGGCAACCTCAAGAGCTTCTTCGTAACCCTCAAATACTCCCGCAAAAACGGAATCCCAAGAATTCAACATCGCCTTTGTACGAGCAGCTTTTCTCATACGATCGAGTGTCTCAGGCTCATCCATCAGAATGCGGATAAAACGGAGAAATTCGTCATTGTCCTTGGCGATATAGCCAGTTTCGCCGTGCTCGACCAGATACTTGGGCCCACCTTTGTCAGTGACGATGGAAGGCACCCCCGATGCCCCGGCTTCCTGAACCACATTTCCATAGGCGTCCGTCTTTGACGGAAAAACGAAAACATCCATGTTCGCGTAGGCGGTTGACAATTCTTCGCCCGCGATAAAGCCGGTAAACTCTGCGTGCTGAAGATTCTTTTCGAGAAACTCACGCTCGTTGCCTTCGCCCACGATAAGAAACTCGAAATTTTCGCGGCCGTCGGCCAACAGGGCCTTTTCGATCTGCGGGAGTATGCGGACATTTTTCTCGGCACGAAGACGGCCGACAAAACCGAGCCTGAACTTTCCGTCAGTCACCGTCCGCTTTGCGGGTGAGTATCGCTGTGTATCGACGCCGCGGGCCATAAGACGGGCGGCCCTGTGGGTTCGGTCGCCGATCAGGTCGATGAGTTCCTGATTTGGGGCGAGTACCACCTTGGGCATCTTGTAGTAAAGCACGGTGCCCCTCAGAATGTGTTTCTCCGCAAAGTCTGAGATCCCGGCGACAGCCTTTTCCGGGAGGAAGCGAAACATGCGCCGGAGCCTTTGAGACGCGAACTCGTGAACGTTCGTGTGCCACGAGCCAAGAAGCGGTATCTGCAGCTTCCACGCAAGATATGCGCCGACGATACCTACATCATTCATGCCCGTGATGTGGATGACATCGGGCTTGAACTCGATAAGCTTTCTCAACACACGATTCGTATGACGCTGAAATAGGGGGTCGTATGCCAGTTCCTGATCCAGTTTGATAGCGAGCGGTGAGCGTTTAAGCGTAAGAAACTCAACGCTTCCGTCGGTCCACGAATCGGCCTTTGGTGCGGCGTGGATCACCAGAAAGGGACGATCCATTCGCTTGGCGTAATCGGTCAGCCGCTGACAGGTCATTGCCGCACCGTTTACCTCCAAATATGAATCGGGGAAAAAAGCTATTCTGGTCGGACTTTTCACAGATAATGCGGTTCAGAAAGTAATTTGGCGGTCGGAGACCGCCGCACTCGGTTTACCATTCGGAGGGCCGGAGAACGCCCCTATTAATAATTGCGGGCCAACAAGCTAAACTGCCGTTTCAGACGAGAGGCTTATTGCGATCTCTTCTAACTCAGGCATATCCGGTATTCCGAACATAGCTCTGCTGAGCTGCTTCGGGATGCGATCCTCTTTCTTGCGTGCCAACCGGAACGCGGGCCTCATTGCCGGGCTACCAAAAACCCCCAGGGTCCAGATAGCAACTCTTAACCATGCCGGGCCGCCGCTATTCCAATGAACGGAGAGTGGACGTAGCCCGTGGCCGTCGCCGATGTCAAAGTGAACGCGGTCAAACCATCTGCGACGCCCTTCAATAAAATCGGGATAATGACGAAGTATCTCGGCAAATGATTGCAGTTGACGCGAATGAAGCGGCTGTTCGTACTCGGGCATAAGCACGACCTCGCTGCGACGCTCAACGCGGATCTCTTCCGCGAATTCATCAAAGGTCTGAGCGTTTGTGAGGTTGATAACCGTATTGGGTTTACAGCCGTGGCGGTCGCCTCCGGTAACGAGCGGCATCCCCAGGGCCTCAGCCAGTTCGATCACCGCCTTGTTCTCTGACCACGACCGGAAACCGTTAATCTCGAATGCATGGATCCAACGGCCGTTCGCCCGGATAAAGCGCTTGAGCAATTCATTATGCCGCTCTTTTCCTACAAGTTCGATGTCCCACAAGGGATGATTCAAGATCACCAAAACGCCCGGCAATTCATTGAGCAGAGCGAACATTTCGGTCAGCCGCTCGGGAGTGTGGTTTTTCTCATCGAAAGTGTAACTGAGGAGCGTGTCGGTAAGCTCCTGTGCTCGGGCCTTGGGAAGGTTATGAACACCTACGTGGAAAAAGCCGTATTCGAAGGGAACTGTCCACTCCATCGAGATCGGTGCCTTATGATTCTCGGCCGTTTCGTTGATCTTGAGGGTGGCGTTAATGCTGTCGTGATCGGTGACCGAGACGATCGCATCCAGGCCGGCGGCGTTGATCTGTTCCGATTCGATGCCATAAACCGCAGTCGGCGACATCGGCGGCGACCAAAAAGCGGTGGAAAAATCCAACCCCTTGCCTTCACGTTCTAGATAATTGTCACGCTCGCGACGCCAGAAAAAGTTGATGATCGGAAGTTTTTCGGCGTAGTGCGGGACAAAATCGAGCATCTCTCGCGAATGCTCGGTGTGGCAATGCAACGATACTCCGACCCGAGCTTTTCCGCTCAGATCTTTTGCTCCGCGGAGTATGTGAAGCCGAGTGTTTTTAAGGTTCATGGCAGTGCCTGATTTTGGGGCCGATCAAACGTTAAAGGCTAACAAATCTGAAAAGAGATGTAAATGTGTCAGATGGCGGCCGGGCAGGTGTTGTTGCCAGCGAAATCCTGCCGACTTATTGACATCTTATATCATATAAATACGCGAAAAGTTTTGTCACAAAAGATCAATTCACGGTGTTTTAACAGCAGACAGGGGAAATTCTCGTAATTCAGGCCCTGGGAGATCCATATTTATGAGCTGGCTTTATTCAATACTAATTACCGGATTGCTTATCACCTCGAATGCAGAGGTGCCGACGACGTCGCCCGAGCAGGCCGCCCCGAGAGAGCGGGCAGTTTTGCAGCAGGATGTAACGGAAAAGTTCGACCAAACATATCCGCTGTCGCCTAACGGGCGCGTCAGCGTTACTAATGTGAACGGCCCCGTGGTGGTAGAGTCGTGGGATCGGAACGAGGTTCGGATCGAGGCTACCAAGATCGCCGATTCGGCTGAAACCCTGGCGGAGGTCGAGATCGATGTCGATGCAAGCGGCGACCGCGTGTCGGTGCGAGCCGACCATAAAGGGTCGCGCTTTAACGCACAAATGCCGCGCGATAGAAATCGCCGGGTCGAAGTACATTTTAAGCTTTCCGTTCCGCGCGGTGCCCGTCTTGACGAGATCGCGACGGTAAACGGAGTAGTTACGGTTTCCGATTTCGAGAATGCTGTGAAGGTATCCGCAGTCAACGGTGATATCAACGCGACGAACCTAAAAGGATCGGTGAAACTGTCGACGGTTAACGGACGGGTGCGGGCCGAGATCACAGAGACGTCGGCCGAAAACGAACTGAATCTTAGCACCGTCAACGGATCGATCGCCTTGGTCTTGCCCTCGGATATAAATGCCACGATAAAGGCGGATTCGCTGAACGGCAATATTTCGAACGACTTTGGCCTTCCGATTAAGAAGGGAGAATATGTCGGCCGCAATCTTTATGGCCGGATCGGAAGCGGCGAGGTACAGGTGAAGCTCGACAGCGTGAACGGCCCACTAACGATCACACGCCGCGATGACGGGAGGCCAACGAATCCTGCTATCAACCTTCTGCAAGGTTCGACGGGAAGGGATCCCGGGCGAGCCCCGGTCATCGACCGGTCGGTCGCCCGGTCAATGAAGGAGGCCGAAAAGGAAGCCGCAAAGGCACTTGAGGCCGCCCGCATCCAAATGGAAGCCATTCAACCGGAATTGGCAAGAGTCCGGGTCGATATGGACCCGGAAAAGATGAAAGAGCTTATCCAAGCCGGGCTTGCGCGTGAGAAAGCGGCCCTCGCCGTTTTGGCGAACGTGAATTGGGGCGCGAGCGTTCCGATGCTGAAAAAGCAGGAAAAAACTTTCCCGGTTGACAGCGATGTTCGTGTGAACATCACCGCGGAGGATTGCGATGTTTCGGTCCGCACCTGGGATAGGCAAGAGGTCCGGTACGTGCTGACGGAAAGGACAGGGCGATTATTAGAAGGTGAAGCCAAGGTTACCGAAAAGGTCTCGAAGGACACGGTCGAACTTACGGTAAACGGCGATGAAGCTCTTCCGTTTGCCGGTGCTGCGGGTTCGCGGATCGAAGTTTACGTTCCTCGCGGCGCGCGGGTTACGGTCAAGTCAAATTCGCGTATTCGCGTAAGCGGGACGTCGGGCGAGACGGAGGTCTTTGGTGAAGATGCGCCCATCGATATCAGGGACGTCTCGGGCCGGCTGCGGATCAATGCCGCGGATGCACGTGTTCGGGTGATCGGAATGAAGGGCTCGGTCGAGAGCGTTGCTGAGAATGGCAGCGTTTACCTGGAAGGCGACTTTGAGCGGCTTACATCGCGATCGGATTCAGCCGATGTGACGCTTACATTGGATCCCGCTGCCGACGTTCGTATAACCGCCAACACGGCCATTGAGACCGAAGGCATTGGCGGAAACGCCGGCGGAGCATGCGAAATAACAATTGGTAGCGGCAAGAACCATCTGGAATTTGAGGTCAACGGGGGCCGTATCCTTGTGCGGGACTCGGCAACGCTCGGTAGTAAATAGTAGAGTTCAATATTCGGGCTTCGGGAAATAATTTCCGGAGCCCGAACTTTTGTGAAACATCCTGACTGGAAATGCGTTTTAGTCAGCAGCCGGCCACGGTTCGATTATTCATACAACTATTCATTTCTCAGCGAACGGGATCGTGGCGATTTATTTTCAATTTATAAAGGAGCAGTAATGAGACGCTTGATATTGCTGTGCGCGGCCATGCTTTTGCCGTTGTATGCGGCCGCGCAGCCTAAAGCAAACGGCACCCTCCCCGGGGAGAACGGTTCGCCCCCTGTTGAGACCGGGGTAGAGACGTCAGCGGCCGCCCGCCCTGTCGGAAAGGTCGTTATCCCGGCCGAGAAACTCCGAGCCATTAATATTCCGAAGATCGAACAAACGATCATCGTGGACGGCCGCCTTGATGAAGAGGCCTGGCAGACCGCGGCAGTTTTTAAGGATTTTTACCAGACATCACCCGGCGACAACATCGCTCCTTCGCGACCAACCGAAGCGTACATGATGTACGACGAAAAGCACTTGTACATTGCTTTTAAGGCGTTTGACGAGCGCGACAAGATCCGAGCGACGGTGGCAAAACGCGACGAGGTGTTCGGCGAGGACAACGTGAGGGTCTGGCTCGATACCTTTAACGACCAACGCCGTGCATACATTTTCGGGTTCAACCCTCTTGGCATACAGCAGGACGGTATATACACAGAAGGCCGCGGAGCAGATTTTTCGATCGACGTGGTGATGGAATCGAAAGGCGTGATCGAGGATTGGGGATGGTCCGTCGAGGTTAAAATACCGTTTAAGTCCCTTCGTTACAGCGCCGGTGAAGGCAAAATGTGGGGCTTTAACGTCGCAAGGAACATTGACCGCTTCAATGACGAATTCACCCAATGGCTTCCCGATGACCGTAACGTCTCCGGCTTTCTGATCAAGCACGGTAAAATCACGGGCCTTAACGAGATCAAGTATGAGCGCACGCTCGAGATCGTTCCCAGCGTAACGGTTTCACAGACGAGCGGTCGCAAACGGACGCTTCCCATTTCGGTCGCCGGTTCCCAGGGATTTCACCCGATCTTTTTTCCGATCGGGCTGCAGGACCCGGGCCGGTTCGTCAACGACCCGATAAAGCCGGAACTCGGGCTGAACATCAAGTACACGATCACTCCCAATATCACTTTGGATGCGGCGATCAACCCGGACTATGCAGAGATCGAAGCCGACGCACCGGTAGTTGCGGCAAATCAGCGGTTTCCGATCTTTTTCGAGGAAAAGCGCCCGTTCTTTTTGGAAGGCAAAGAGATCTTTAACACGCCGCTCCAGCCATTTTATTCGCGGACGATCGTGGATCCCGACGCAGCCATAAAGCTGTCAGGCAAGGTGGGGAAAACGAGCTTCGGCTTTCTTGCCGCTTCAGACGCGGCCCCGGGAAACTATTCCGACGATGAACGCGACGACCCGGTAATAAGCGGGCGGATAGAGCCGTTCGTCGATAAGAATGCGATGTTCGGGGTGCTTCGCATCAAACGCGACATTGGCGGGGAACACAACCTCGGTTTCACCGCGACAGCACGCACCTTTCCGTTGAACCGTAACTTCGTAGGAGGATTTGACGGGAGCTTTAAGCTCAACCCGAAAACGGTCCTCAACTTTCAGGTTCTGGGGACGCATTCGCGCAAGATGTTCTATGACCCTGATCTGGACCGTTCGCAGTACAGAACAGGCAACGGAATCGGCTATTTTGTAAACCTCGATTACACCACCGACCTCCACGGTTTCTTTTTGGAGGCGATCGGCCGCACGCGAGATTATCGAGCCGATGCGGGATTCACGCGTCGGACGGATACGAATCAATTCCTTTTTGTAAATCGTTTCAGCACAAAATCAAAGCCTAAAGCAACGATCATCCGGGCAAACATTAATCAGTTTGTCCGTTACACCCATGATTTTCAGGGCAGAACGCAGGGCGCATTGGTCGGCGGCAACGTGAACCTGACCCTGCAGGGGAGCCTTTTCGTCTACGCTGAAGGTGGGGTGGGACTTGAACGGGTTTATGAGGATGAATTCGGACCAAGACGAAACCCGGACATCGGCCGGCCGGGAGCGTTTTTCGGCGAGCCTTATCGTTCAGCACGACAGCCGTACGTGAGCATGAATTTCAACAAGACCGTGAGCAAGCAGCTCTCGATCTGGGGATTTGTCGGCTCGATCTTCAATGCGTATGACTTTGATTTCGGATCGGGCAATAAATTCTACCGAGCGAGCCCCGCATTCCGCGATTATCTCGAGAGCGAGGAATATAATGAATACATCGATCTGCTGTACCAGCATCAGGCGAATCCCGTAAAGATCCCGCTTCCGAATATGCCTGCCCCACCGCCGCTCGATCCGGGTACGGGCTGGCAGTTCGACATGGAGGTCGGTGGCGAATACAAACCGATCGATCCGCTTCGCGTTTCGCTGAATTACAGCAGGAGCCGTCTTAAGCGCAATGACAACGGCGTGGTGGCATTCGACTCAAATATTTTCACGCTGCGATCGACATATCAGTTCACGCGTTTTGCATTCGTCAGGGCGCGTTGGGACTATGATACGCTCCGCAGCAATGTTCGCGGGCAGGTGCTGTTTGGGCTTACGCCGAGCCCGGGAACGGCGTTCTACGCGGGATACAACGATAACTTTAACTATAATGGATTCAGTCCTTTCACCGGGCAGTTTGAACCCGGGTTCGGGCGAAATAACCGCACGTTCTTCATAAGGGCATCCTACCTTTTCAGGAAGAGTTTCTAGCCCTCGCCAAATTGGGCCGGAACCCCCGAAGAGCAGCCTGCCGGGCAATCGGCGGGCTGCTTTTTTTGAGTTTAAGCACCTTTTGGTCAAAAAGTTCTTGTAATAAATTAAGAAATCGGTTATAACTCTAAGCGGACAAACCTCTTCTTGTCACTTCTAGCTGTAAATAAAGGAGAAAGATATGTTAAGCAAACGTTTTGCGGTTCTGGGAATTTTGTTGTCGATGATGGCGGTTGCGGTGGCGGCGCAGGATGAGCGGGTAGCGCTGCAGCGGGGATATCGGACAGGGTATTCGGACGGGTATATGGCCGGGTATCGGGATTCGATCGATAACGAGGCCAAAAACATTACGCGGCACTCGGACTATTCGGAAGCCCGCCGGGCCTACAATCAAGATTACGGAAAGCTCGAGGATTACAGTGACGGTTACAAGCAGGGGTTCGAGTCGGGCTATTTGACCGGGTATGAGAAGCGGTCGTTCGATTCGGCGATACCGTCGGAGCTGGCAAAGCGCGGCGATGTTTCGCCGCCGGCGGAGCTGGTGGCAACCGAATTGGCCGCGACGGTGCCTGAGCCCGTAATGGAGAGCGTCTCACCAAGTGTGGACGAGACCCCCGAAACAGTTGAGACGGCTGAGACAGCCGAGACGGCCGCGACAGTTGAGACGCCGCAGGTTCCGTCATATACAACGCCGGCTGATACGGTCGCGGCGTCCGCAACGACAAGCCAGGCAACGCCGCCGATCCAGAACGCGAGCTACACACAAGATGAAGAGCCGATAATCATAATCCCGCGGGATACGGAGCTGATCATCGAGATGCAGCAGCCGTTGAGCACTGAGACCGCTAACCCGGGCGACACATTCACCGCAAAGATCGTTTCGCCTTACGAGATAGAGGGAGCCATGATCGAGGGACGGGTTCAGAAGGTGACAAGGCCGGGAAGGCTGAAGCGTCGGGCGGAGCTGCTGCTCACCTTCGACCGCATCGTGATCAGCCAGGACCGTTGGTCGAATTTTAGTGCGATCGTCACCGAGGTCGTTCCGGTGAAGGGCGACAACATCAAGACGGTTGATAACGAAGGCGTCGCTATCGGTAAAGGCACCCTGAAAGATGACGCCGTCAAGGTTGGTGCGACGACGGGCGCCGGACTCGGCATCGGAGCATTGACCGCAGGGCCCGTGGGTGCGGCGGTCGGAGCCGGCGTGGGTGCGGCATTCGGAGTTGGGGCGGTCATAGTAGAACGCGGCAAAGAGATAAAGATCAATCAGAATCAGCAGATGAGGATCCGCACGTCCTACGAGACGAAGATCCGATAATTCAGGCGAAGTTTGCCTACCTCTATCCACGAGAGCCGGCCGGCCCTTTTTTCCTCCTTTTTGGGGTTGGGGCGGTTCTCGTGGATAATTTTTTGTGATGATCGCACTTTTGACCGATTTCGGAACCCGAGACCACTTTGTCGCCTCTATGAAGGGCGTCATCCTGACGATCGCTCCAACGGTGACCATAATCGATATCACGCACGAGATCGAGCCCCAGAACATTCGTCAGGCGTATTTCACCTTCTCGGCATGCCATCGGGATATGCCGCCCGGGACGATATTCGTGGCCGTTGTGGACCCTGGCGTGGGTACAGAACGTCGCCCGATATTGATCGAGACAGGCCGGGGATATTTCATCGGGCCGGATAACGGGACCTTCGGTTTCGCGCTTGGCGAGGCGCGGAGAGTGGTCGAGTTGCGGGAGCAGAGGTTTCATCGGACGGGACCAAGCTCGACATTTGACGGTCGTGACGTATTTGCCCCCGCGGCGGGGCACCTGGCAGCCGGAGTGATGGCTGAGGAGTTCGGCCCGGAGATTCGCGATCCCGTTGATCTGCAGCTTCCGAACCCGGTCGCGGACGGTGATGTGATCCGCGGAGAAATATTGCATATCGACCGGTTCGGCAATCTGATCACCAATCTTCCGAGCGAAAGCCTCCGCGACGGGATGGCCTTTGAGATCACCGGCCGACGCATCACCCGCCACTGCCGCGCATACGCCGACGCCCCGGACAACGAACCCTTCGCGATCCGCGGGAGCGCGGGCTTGGTCGAGATCTGCATAAACCGGGCTTCGGCTGCCGCAGTGCTGGGTGCTGTGGTCGGGACCAAATTATTGGCAATGTATTCGGAATAAGTGATAGGGGATAAGTGGTAAGTGGTAGGTGAGAAATGAGAAATGGGTAATGAGGGGTTAGTGGTGAGGGGTGTTTGCATCGCAAGAGAAAGTTCAGGGCCCCAAAGGGGCGACTTGTTTATAGGAAGCACCTCATACCAAAGTTGCTCAATCAGCCGGGACGGATGTGGGTTGTAATAGCACGACATCCGTGTTATTATGCTATCGATGATCGAGTCGTTCGCCGACCGGGCCACCGAGGACATATTTAACGGCGTCAACTCGGTTGGGGCGAGACGATTGTTGCCGCGAGATCTATGGAAGATCGCCTTTCGCAAGCTTGATCAACTCGACTCGGCGGTAACGCTCGACGATCTTAGGGTTCCGCCTGGTAATCGGCTCGAAGCTTTAAAAGCCGAACGTGCCGGTCAACATAGCATCCGGATCAACGATCAGTATCGGATTTGTTTTGAATGGACTCAGACCGGCCCAGCGGGCGTTGAAATCGTTGATTATCATTAAGGTGAAAGAGGTCTAATGGTCAGAATACCAACCAAACGGCAGGCGACGCACCCGGGAGAAATATTGCTCGAGGACTTTTTGCGGCCGATGGGGATTACGCAGACCCAGTTGGCGGAGGCTATCAAAGTACCCTTTCAGCGGGTTAATGAGATCGTTTCCGGCAAGCGCGGTCTGACGCCGAGTACGGCATTGCGACTTGCACGGTACTTCGGCAACTCGCCGGGCTTTTGGCTAAATCTGCAAATGCGATCCGATCTGCAAGCGGCTGAGAAAAACGAGTCCCAGGTCCTCCGCAATATCAAACGAGCTCCCGAACTCGCTGCCTGAGACTGAATGGTTGGCGGATTTGTGGAGGCGGACGATCCATTACTTTCTCAAGAAAAGCCGCAGGATTTAACAAGTGCCCGGCAAAGGTCTTCCCTCCCTTTTACAGTTGGACATGACGTTGGTCGTTTGCCCGCCGATAGAGTGGATAAAGCGAAATGACGGCGGAAAGGGCTATTATTTGAATTGTTCTTGGTGTTAGAGTTGTCGGTATGGCAAAGCTTCTTTTGTCCATCTTCGCTGCGACAGTCTTGTTTGGGACTTTAGCCGCGTTTTACCTTGCCGGGGACGACAAATTTCTGGAGCCAAGATCGCCGGACGGCACGTATGCGGTGATACTGAATGGTGATCCGGAACGCCCGTTGCTTTTAACCAACACTGTTTCTTTCGACGTCCTTAAAAATGGTTCGCCTTACGTCCAGAACGAATATCTGCATTCGGGAGATTTTATGGATGCGTCGTTCGCGGCAGGTTATCCCAAAAGTGAGTGGATGAATAGCTCTACGCTTCGGTTTTTTCTCCCTGGTGATCAGGTCGTCCCGAACAAGATCCGTGTCAGCATCGAGAACAATTCAGGCCGCCACATTAGATTCGTCAAGTTATTCACGTCGGACAAATTCATACTGTTGGATCTTTCCGACGGCCCGACGATCGATCTCCACGTGTCAGCGCCTCGCGGTGATTCGATCGGGTTCTATATTGAAGGCCAGTATCATGATGGCCGAAGATTCGAAAGTGGTGCGAGTTTCAATTTTGAGACCATCGAAGACAATATAAGGCAATACTCAATTGTTTTCGCCGATGATGTTGTGATCATCAGTTCACAGTAGCGGAGGCCGGTGTTCAAATTGTCCGGAAGAGTCTTGCCGGGAAACTACACTTTTCGATTTGCTCAAATTCACGATCTTATTCTTTTTGATCTTGGTGTTCTCAGATGTGATCCGGGAGGCGTTTGTCATACTCTTTTCGGGCTCGGCGGAAACTGTGTTCCCCCGGGTGGCGGCCTACGTATCGGGAGAGATGCACTGGGCTAGCAAAGTGGTGGCAGCACTCTTCGCCGGTTTCTTCATGGGATATCTATTTCCTTCTCACGACACCAAAGGGCTAGATAAAGGATGAGATGAGTTATTAAGGGAGCTATATCAGTATGATAAGCGGAGATGGAACATTCATTCTTGCATTTTTAATGTTGATATCTTCTATTTTTATGACTACATTTGCGAAGACCAAGGTCGTTCGTGCTGGCGGCGTCGCGTTGGGCGCATTGAGCTTCTTTGGACTTTTTATAATAGGTAGGTCCTTCAGAAATTCGGGGTTTAGCGGTTATGAGGACACGGGCGTGATCGAGTTGTTTTTCACCGATATGGTTCAGAATGATTGGATCTTTTGGACTTGCTCCGTGGTGCTGACGGTCCACTTGGTGATAGGAGTCTACCAAGTATATAGAGCTCCTTGGGAAAGTGAAAAACGGACACTATCGAGGGTCGAAATATTGGCGTTGCATTGAGCACATCGACAAATATTGGTACGGAGGCGGGGACGGAGAATTAGAGAGGTCGAAAATAAATTGAGTAGAAAGATTGTTGTGACCGCACTCTTGATCCTTTTCGCCGGAATGGGCATTGCCGCTTACTTTAGCTTCAAGGCTCGTAAGGTGGCGACATTGAAATCTCCCGATAATGCTTATCAAGTGAGGATCTGGGAAAATCCATCTCTGTTCGAAACTCAAGTTTTGTTTGAAGCCGAAAAGGAAGGCCGGTTATACGT
>JAEWBM010000149.1 GCA_023391155.1 Acidobacteriota bacterium | reverse complement strand
GACCTATGAAACAGGAATGGATCGATTATGCAGAGCGATATACCTCGAACGAGAGTCCGCTGCTCGCTGAGCTGCGCCGCGATTGCGAGGAGAACTTTGACGACGCGCGGATGCTGTCCGGCTTTTTTCAGGGACGCGTGCTCTCGATGATCGCGCATATGGTCCGCCCGCTGAACGTTCTTGAGATCGGCACCTACCTGGGTTACTCCGCGTTGTGTATGGCTGAGGGTTTGGCCGAGGGAGGCCGGATCACTTCGCTAGACGTTAACGAGGAAACGAACCGGATAGCACAAGGCTTTATCGATCGGTCGCAGTACAAGAATGCGATTCATTTGAGCCTCGGCGATGCCATGAGCATTATCCCCCAGTTGGACGGGCCGATCGATATGGTGTTCATCGACGCCGACAAGACGAACTACTCGAATTATTTCGACCTAGTTTTGCCTAAGGTCCGAGAGGGCGGCTTTATCATCGCCGATAATGTACTTTGGAGCGGCCGCGTTCTGGAAGATGAAAAGGACGAAAGCACCCAGGCGCTTCATGATTTTAATCATAAGGTTCTCGCCGACGAAAGGGTCGAAAACGTGCTTTTGCCGATAAGGGACGGGCTGATGGTGGTGAGGAAGAAGTAAGCGAATTGCTTGGTCTACCGGGGTTCATAATCCGCATAATCGCCTAATACCACATTTTCATATTGAGCGAAGCCGCGATCCATTCTTATCCTAAAATCAGCGTAGTACTTCCGGGTGTCTTTGTCATACTCCGACACCAATTCCGCTGGCGCAAAGTACTGCGCTTTTTTGTCAGTGAAAACCCTAAGAGTATAAATTCCCTCATTCAGATCATCGAATCGAAATTCATTATCTGCTGGGACGAAACTTCTGAGCACCTCAGACCCATTATCACTGCGCAATTCTACCCGTTCGGAGAGCCCCTTACGTGAAAATCTTCCAACCATAGGCTGCTGCAGCGTTCCGAAAAGGGATTGTAAGGGTGCAGAAGCGGCCCGCTTGATAGAAGCGAGCCGGGCTTCATCGAGCTCGTTGTCCTTTACGAAAACCCAACTCAAATATCCCTCATATAGAACGAAGCGCTGCACCTCGCTCCCTTCGTCGTAGCCAATAAAAACAACCCAATATTCGCCGACCTCCGACGGCGGTGGGTGTAGATCGCATGAGGTGCGCCTAGAAAGTGTTTCCGTAAAATAGATGGACTGTCGTGGCTCCCGTAATCCCTTGATCGATTCGATCACCTCGAAAGACAGCTCGGAGATCCGGTAAGAGTCACCATCCTCCTGTATGTCTTTCTCTGTCTTCGATATCAACTTTCCGACGAAGATCGTTTGCGTACGGCTTACAATATACTCGATTGGCGGTCGCGGAGATTCTCTGTATGTACATGTAGTGGTAAACCGGGTGCTTAACCCTGGAAGCCCAAAAGTTAAAATCAGCGGAAAATAAAGAGTAAACCACATCGCTCAGAATGGTATCACAAATCCACAAGGTGGATCGTCGGAATCGAAAACGTTTGGCGTGCGGAGTTCCCCTAGGACTAATAAGACGTCTCACCCAAAAGTATTACCTCCCGTCCACCGCAATTTATGATTACATTCCCCTTTCGACGCGATAAACTTCTTGTATACCTTTGCGGAATCGGCGGGCCTTTGCGATCATGCGATGCTCCGTTTGAGCGTCGGCAAAGTACTAGCAAGGAGGAAATTCGATGATAGAGATCAGACGCTCGAATGAACGCGGGCATGCCAACCACGGTTGGCTCGACACGTATCACAGCTTTTCATTTTCGGATTATTACGACCCGGCGCATATGGGCTTTCGCGATCTGCGGGTCATAAATGAGGACCGCATCACACCGGCACAGGGATTTCCTACGCACGGCCATCGCGATATGGAGATCATTACCTACGTGATCTCGGGCGAGCTTTCGCACCGCGATTCGATGGGCAACGGCGAGACGATCCGTCCGCATGAGGTCCAGCGAATGACGGCGGGAACGGGCGTTATGCACAGCGAATACAGTTCGCCGACCGTCAACACGCACCTGCTACAGATCTGGATACTGCCCGAGAAGCGGAACCTGGTGCCGTCGTACGAGCAGACCTATTTTCCGCCGGAGGAGAAGCAGGGCAAGCTTCGCCTGGTCGCATCGCGCGGGGGCGATGACGGCTCGGTGCATATCAATCAGGACGTGAAGCTGTTCGCGTCGATCCTCGCGAAGGGGGATACGGTTACTCACGAACTCGTCGAGGGCCGCCACGCGTGGGTGCAATTGATCAGCGGAGAGCTCGAGGTGAATGGGGAGAAGCTTAGGCCCGGCGACGGCGCGGCCGTAAGTGACGAAAAGAGTTTGTCGCTAAGGTCCGGTGAAGATGGGACAGAGTTTCTGTTGTTCGATCTGAATTAATTTAATTAAAGCTGTAGCCATTAGCTGTCAGCTCTTGGCTATTCGAAAACCAAGAGCTGACCTTTCAATTTCCTAAACTCTCGTTCACCTTTTCGATAAACTCGTTTATCTTCCCGTTCTCTATCCACCGGGCGACGATCACGATATCGCGCTCGGGGTCGATGTAAATGATGTTCGTGCCGTTGCCGAGGTGGGCGATGGCTGATTCCGGGGCGGCGGGATAGAGCTTTTTTTCTGTATTAAGGAACCAATTCATAAACCCGTAAGTCGGCTGAGCAGCGGTCGGTGTCTTCGCCCGTCGAAGGAAGTCTTCGCCCAGCACCTGCTTCTCGCCCCATTTACCGTTTCTTGAAACGAGCAGCCCGAACCGGGCCATGTCATAGGCGTTTATGAACATTCCGCCGCCCCAGTGGCCGCCGCCGGAAACCGACTGAATGATCCGCCCGTCCAGAACGACGTACGAGTTTTCATATCCCAGCCAGCGCCACGTGCTTGACGCGCCGATCTCATCCATAAGATGCTCTCGGAGCACCTCGGGCAGCGGACGGCACCAGACGTTCAGCGCGGCGAGGGCGAGCACGTTAACGCGTACGTCGTTATATTCATAAACGGTGCCGGGCTCCTTTCTGGCGCGGTTTAGCCACGTGGAGGCATCGCGGTCGGGGCGGTCCGCCCATTCGGGTTTGCCCCAAAGAGTGCCTTCCCAGTCGCTTGTTTGCCGGAGCAGGTGGTCCCAAGTGATCTTTTCGTTGTGCTCGGTGGCGAACAGGTATATGAAAGGCGTTCGGCCAAGACGCGCGGGATCGTCGAATCGCTGCCCGGGCAGATACGGTGCGACGGGTGCGGCATAGTCGGCGGCCCGGTCGTTAAGATCCCGGATCATCTTGCGGTCATACGCGAGCCCCACGGTGGACGCGAGAAAGCTTTTCGTTACACTGAAGGTCATATCCACGCGGCCGGGGTCGCCCCATTCGGCGATGATATAGCCGCCGTGAATGATAAGGCCGGTGGCGGGGCCGCGTTCCTTAAACTGCCCGACCGCCTCTCCATAGGGCTCCCGGCCAAAGCTGCGGTAATGGGCCTCTTCCAGATTCCTGGGGCTTGTTGACTCGCTCTCGCGTGCAAAGGCTACTGCCTTCGAGAGTTTTGCCGGATCGAACCCGGCTGCGGCCGGCGTTCGACGCTCCCAAGCGCCTGCTGGCGGCAGGTAATTACTTTGTGAATACACTGCGGCCGCGGTTGAAAGAATTAATACCGCGGCAACTAGGTGAAAACGCTTCATAGACGGTCGACCTCCTTCCGGACGCAGCCATTATTTACCAAGACGCGGAATCGTTCAATGCGGGACCCGATCTTACGCATTCAGCCGAACAAGGATCTCAAACCGAACGGGCATCCGCCAAGCCCGGGCGCCGCATCCGAAATATTTCAAATCGACCGAAAACTGATAGAATTGAGATTGCAATGTTAACGAAGGAATTGGAAGAGACCCTGAGCTTTGCCGTCGACCAGGCGGTGAAGCATCGGCATGAATATGTGACGCTCGAGCACCTGCTCTACGCCCTGCTCCAGGACAGCTCGGCGCGGGACATCCTGTTCCACTGCGGAGCGCGGATCGACGAGCTGGCCGCGTCGCTGGAGGACTATTTCACGGCGACGCTTGAACGACTGCCCGAGGGTGTGAAAGTGATGCCGGAGCTCACGGCAACATTCCAATCAACGATCAGCTATGCGGTGCTTCAGGCGGAGGGCAGCGGGCAAAACGCGGTCGACGGCGGTAACATCCTAGCCGCGTTTTTTCAGGCGGACCAAAGCTACGCCGTTTACCTTCTTTCACAACAGGGCGTCACACGGCTCGACATACTCAACTACATTTCGCACGGCATTTCCAAGGTTCAGGACGGCGGGCCGATGCCTGAAGATTTTGACGACGAGGATGATATTTTCGGGCCGGGTCCCGACCAGCGTCGAAATCAGGGCAAGCCGCTCGAGAGTTTCACGGTCGAACTCGTTGCACGTGCGAGGGAGGGCTTTATCGACCCGATCGTCGGGCGAGAGAAAGAACTCGAACGCACCATCCAGGTATTATGCCGCCGCAAAAAGAATAATCCGCTTTACGTGGGCGAACCCGGCGTCGGCAAGACGGCTCTTGCCGAGGGGCTGGCCTTGAAGATCAGTGAAGGCGACGTGCCCGAGGTTTTGATCGACGCAAAGGTCTTCGCGCTCGACATGGGGGCGGTGCTGGCCGGCACGCGTTACCGTGGCGATTTTGAGCAGCGGTTCAAAGCGATCATCACAGAACTTAAGAAAGAACCAAACGCGATACTTTTTATCGACGAGATCCATACGGTTGTGGGAGCAGGATCGGTCTCTGGCGGATCGATGGATGCGTCGAATATTTTGAAACCGGCACTTGCCGCGGGCGAGCTTCGCTGTATCGGCTCAACGACATTTGCGGAGTATAAAGCCGCGTTTGATCGCGACCGTGCGTTGGCTCGGCGGTTTCAGAAGATCGAGATAAACGAGCCGACGGTGGACGAAACTTTCAAGATCCTGAAGGGGCTCAAGCGATTCTATGAGGAGCACCACGGCGTCAAGTATCCGAATGAAACGCTGCGCACCGCGTCTGAATTGGCGGGCCGCTACATCAATGACCGATTTTTGCCGGACAAAGCGATCGATGTGATCGACGAGGTCGGGGCTGCGGTCAAGCTGCTGCCCGAAAACAAGCGGCCTAAACGCATCTCGGTACAGATGGTCGAAAATGCAGTCGCCCGAATGGCGAAGATCCCGCCGAAGACGGTCGTCGCCGACGAACGCGATCGGCTGAAAACGCTTGCTGCGGACATCAAACGATATATTTACGGCCAGGACGATGCGGTCGAGGCGGTGGTGAGCGCGATACAGATCTCGCGCGCGGGGCTGGGCCACGAGACAAAGCCTGTCGGCTCGTTTCTTTTCTCAGGGCCGACGGGCGTCGGAAAGACGGAACTTGCAAAGCAATTGGCGGAGGTGCTCGGGGTTGAGTTCATTCGCTTTGATATGAGCGAGTACGCCGAGGCCCACACTGTCTCGCGGCTGATCGGTGCGCCACCGGGATATGTCGGTTTCGACCAGGGCGGATTGCTAACCGATGCGATCATGCGGACGCCGCATGCGGTACTCGTGCTGGATGAGATCGAGAAGGCGCATCCGAACCTTTTCAATCTACTGCTGCAGGTGATGGATTCCGCGACGCTGACGGACAACAATGGGAAGAAGGCGGATTTCCGAAACGTGATCCTTATAATGACGACCAATGCCGGCGCGCGAGAGCTCTCATCGGGCGGGCCCGGCTTCCGCAATATGGCGTCGACGAAGGGAAGCGCCAAGGGTGCGATCGAGCGAACGTTTACGCCGGAGTTTCGTAACCGGCTTGATGCCCAGGTCGCATTCAAGCCGCTTGATCTCGACGTGATCAAACTGATCGTCGATAAATTTATTAACGAGTTGAACGGACAGCTTTCCGAAAAACGTGTGAACGTTCAGCTTGACGACCGTGCTCGCGAATGGCTGGCCTCGAACGGATTCGATCCGCGATACGGAGCTCGGCCGATGGCGCGACTGATACATGAAAAGATCAAACAGCCGCTTGCGGACGACATACTCTTCGGCAAGCTGACCGATGGCGGAACGGTCTCGGTGACCGCGGACGACGATGGGCTCCGTTTCGAGTCGTAGTCAAAGAAAAAGGCCCGGCACAACGACCGGGCCTTTCCCATCTTTCCAGTAACCTCTACTTCTTTTTAGCTGCCGCCTTTTTAGCCGGAGCTTTCTTTGCTGCGGGCTTTGCTGCTGCTTTTTTTGCAGGAGCTTTTTTGGCCGCAGCCTTTGGAGCCGCCTTGCCAGCCGACGCCGACTTCTTAGGAGCGGCCTTCTTTGCCGGAGCCGCCTTTTTGGCGGTCGTGGCTTTTTTAGCCGGAGCTGCCTTCTTAGCCGGTGCAGCCTTTTTCGCAGTTGCGGCCTTTTTAGCCGGAGCTGCTTTCTTCGCCGTCGAAGCTTTAGCCTTGGTGGAGGCGGTCTTCTTCGCCGGAGCTGCCTTTTTTGCCGATGCCGCTTTCTTGGGAGCTGCGGCCTTCTTTGCGGGTGCTTTCTTAGAAGCTGATTTTTTTTCTGCCATAAGGTTTTGTCTTCTCAATTTTGGAGTTAGGTTAGAGCGTTAGGTAACCGCTATTAACGTATCACAAAATTATTAAAATGCGCTAGAAATTTCTTTAACTTTGCCAGTGTATTTATAAGTGAACGTACGGATTACCTCACAAGCTATGCTGTCTCATCGGTCGCGCAAGAGGTGAGCAAGCCGCTCCGCAGTGCTCTCCCGGCTCACTTCACTCTTCTTCTTCGAGCGTCATTACGGCGATCTTTCCATCGTCGTCAACAGCAAATCTCCATAGCATGGCGCGGTCGCCGGCAAATGCCACATACCTGTAAACCATTCTGCCGTCTAAACTTTCCTCACCGACGAACCTGAATTCGCCGATCTCCCCGTGTGAATTCAATCGCCTGTTCACGTTTTGCGCACGGTTTGAAGTTACGCTTTTATATAGCTCTTCGGTGAGCGAATCGCGTTGGGGTTGGTTGGCGAGACGAGCGATCAGAGCCTCGCGAAAACGCGCCGAACGCGCCAGATCAGGGTCTTGAATTTTTTTAATTTTTTTCAGCGACAAAGTCGGCAAATATATTTTTGCGATGCCGGTTGCGAGCATTCCGCCCATTCCGAGTTCGCCGAGGTTGGTGAGCGCGATGACGGTCAGGTCGTTTTCGACGTAACGAAAGATCGCCGCGCCAAAGCCCGCTGTCTGTCCGGTGTGTCCGATCAGTTTGTGGCCGCGCACATCCGAGATGCGCCAACCGAAGCCGTAGGGGGAAAGTTCGCCGCCGTTGAATTGGAATTGCTTCCAAAGCTCGGCGCGGCTTGCCGGCGTCAAGAACTTGTTTCCGCGAAGAGCTTCTTCCCATCGGATCATGTCGTTGATGGTCGAGACGATCGAGCCGGCGCCCATCAGATCGGTGAGATTGCCGTCGCGGCCGACGAGCCGCCCGTCGCGCGTCTCATAGCCGGTCGCACGCCGTTTGATGATGTGCTGCGGATCGCGCTCCCAAGTTCGCGTCATGCCGAGCGGTATGAATATTCGCTCGCGCATAAATTCCATAAAGGGTTTTCCGCTTTGTGTTTGGATAATGTATGCGAGTAGGTTAAAGCCGCTGTTGCTGTAAACGTTCTTTTCCCCGGGCGTGAACTCGAGCGGGTGCGGCGAGAGTTGTTTGATAAAGCCTTCGACCTTTACGCGGCGAGAAAGTTCGAAGCCGCTGAGGCTCGTGTAGCTCTTGATCCCCGAGGTGTGGGTCAGAAGGTGGCGGACCGTCACGTCCTTCCACGACTCGGGCGTGTTCGGCAGATAGCGCGAGATAGGCTCGTCGAGCCCGACCTTGCCCTCTTCCACGAGCAGCATGATGCCGGCCGCGGTCATTTGTTTTGATACGGAGCCGATCTCAAAGACAGTATCGTCGGTGACGGGAACGTCGAATTCGACGCTTGCCAAGCCGTAGGCTTTTTTCTTTACGACCTTGCCGCCGCGGATGACGGCGATGGCGGCCCCGGGAATATTGCGTTCCTTCATCCGCGAACGGACGCGGTCGTCGACCGCGTCGGCGTTGACAGCCGGAACGAGCAAAACTAAGAATGTAAGGATAAAGGTGCCGGTGAAGTAAGGCATTTTGCGTTGGTTCATACGGTAACTAGGATAGCGGTTTTTCCCGGCCATTCAACCGGCAATAGGAATGCAGACAGAAGTACTCATAGTAGGAGCGGGCCCGACGGGCCTTGCACTGGCTTGCCAGCTGCAGCGCTTCGGGATCGATTTTTTAATCATCGACAGAAACTCCGGAACCACACCGCATTCAAAAGCGATCGGTGTTCAGGCACGCACCCTAGAGATCTATGAACAGATCGGGTTGGCGAAAGACCTCGTCGGAATGGGGACGATAGCCAAGCGGGCGCGAATGCTGGAGGGCGGCAAGATCCGCGGCGAGGTGGATCTTTCCGGCATCGGGGAAGGCATGAGCCCCTACCCGTTTCTTCTCTTAGTGGAACAAGGCAAGCACGAAAAGCTGCTGTTTGACCACATCAGCGGCAACGGGAGCGGGGTGGAATGGAGTACGGAACTGGCCGGCTTCGAACAAAACGACGCCGGGGTAAAAGCGACGGTCAGAACCGCGGACGGAATTGCGTTGGACGTCTCAGCAAAGTACTTGGTCGGCTGTGACGGGGCGGGCAGCGAGGTGCGAAAGGGCCTAGGGCTTGAATTCAGCGGCAGTACGATCGAACGCCTCTTCTATGTAGCCGACGTCGAGATCGATTGGGATTTCAGCCACGATTCGCTATACGTTGCGCTTGCGGCGAACACGATCACGGCGTTCTTTCCGATGACGGGCAGCGATCGGCACTTTCGAATCGTCGGTATCTTTCCCGAGGGCCATGAGGGTGGACCCGAAGACATTGAGTACGACGAGATAGAGAAGAAGATCATCGAGGACACGGAGCTTGACCTGGACATAACCGGAATGAACTGGTTCTCCGTTTACAAGGTACATTCGCGACACGCCGAAAAATTTTCGCTGGGCCGGTGTTTTCTCGCGGGCGACTCTGCGCACATTCACACGCCGGCGGGAGCCCAGGGAATGAACACCGGCATTCAGGACGGGTATAACTTGGCGTGGAAGCTGGCTGCCGTCCTGCGGTATGGCTCGTCGGGTGAGATACTGGCTTCATACAACGACGAGCGACTGGAGAACGCAAAGAGGCTGTTGCGATCGACCGATAGATTTTTTCAGTTCGGGTCGAGCCCGAACCCTTTTGTATCGTTTCTGCGAACGAAGATCGTTCCCTACGTTGCAAATGGGCTGGTGAACGTCGATGCGATTCAGCGGACGATATTTTCAACCGTGTCGCAGATCGGCATCAGATATCGGCAGAGCTTTTTGAGCAAGGGCGGAGAGGGGTTTAGCGTTAAGGCCGGCGACCGTATGCCTTGGTTTGAAGTGGATGGACGCAGCATTTACGAACGGCTGCACGAACCGAAGTTTCATCATTTAATCTTTGATGACGGCCGGGGTGAAGCTCCGGCGAGCGAGGCACATCCCTTTGCCGACGTTCATAGAATGCCCTTGTACCCGCACATTGCCGAGATATTCGGGACGAGTGAATCATTTCAGGTGTTGCTCCGGCCGGATAACCATATCGGGCTGATCGAAGCGGGCGTCTCAGCGGACAGGGTAAAGGAGTATATGGCTCGGGTGCTGGCGTAGCACGCTCACCTGAGAGTGACCACGATGGCGTCGCCCACTTTTCGCTCGCCGTTCGGATCTGAGGGCGTGTTCACGACGCGGCCATCCAATACCATCGTCGTCGACCCTCCGCCGTCGAGATTGATCGCGTCGACCGCACCTACCGTTAACAGATAGCCCGCGAGTTCCGCGAGCGTCATCCCTACGCTAACCCCTGGCTGACGGCCATCGACGGTAACCAATAGAACGCGCCCGTCCTTGAGCTTGGCGACGGCCGTTCGCGGATGGCGAGCTTCGGCGAATGACTTTGGCGCACGCTCAGCTTCCCAGGTGAGGACCTTTGCTCCATCCTTCAGCAGCATCGAAACGCCATTGGTGTGGTCTTCGTAATTGAAGATGGCGGGTGGAACCGCTTCATCGCCCACCGGTTCGACCGCAGCTAGAATGCGCACACGATCGCCAATACGAACGGTGCGCATAATTTCGTTCCTTGCGCTGCCGGACGCAGAAAGCAGGAGTCCATCCACCGGGATCGCTGAACTGCCGACACCATTCAGTATTGAGGCAATTCGTCCGTTCTTAACGATAAGCTCAAGACCATCGGGCCCCGTGAGAGTCGTCCGGTGAAATGCCTCGGTGAATAGGACCAGTTCGTTGTCGCGCCGCTCACGGTTGATGCCGTCGATCGGAAATTCGCGGCCGCGGATCTCGACAGTTCGCTTTGTGCCCAGGCGAGCGAAATCGATGTGTGTGCGGTCCCGACGATTGTCGATGAATATCACAGACCGATCGCGATAGGGTTCGCTCAGGATCTCGCCGTCGATCTTTAGCGCTCCGGCGGGGTCGCCGGCAAAAATGCTGGTGTCGAGCCGGAAGAATCCGGAGTTGATCGCGGCAACTGCCCGATGGCGACGGGCGATGGAACTTGTCGTTTCGGTGCCGACCACCACGTCCATCCCGAGCTTTACGTCGATGCGGACCTTGGTCAGGTCGAGGCGCAACAGCTTTATCTTTACCGGTTCGGTGCCGATCTGATGCTCGACCGAAGAATATTCAACCCCGGGGTGCACCTGCTTAAATTCCTGAGCGGAAAGCGAACCGCAGAAAAGACAGAGCGCGCCGAGAAAAGAAACCGTTGAGAGCAGCCGGGCGAATATAGTTTGTGTGAAATGTCGGGGAATTTGCATGGTTCTGGTTTTTGCGACGATGCGGCCTTCGACTGACAGCTATAATA
Organism: Acidobacteriota bacterium; assembly: GCA_023391155.1. Classification (GTDB taxonomy): domain Bacteria; phylum Acidobacteriota; class Blastocatellia; order Pyrinomonadales; family Pyrinomonadaceae; genus OLB17. Next base: position 44,515 of record JAEWBM010000149.1, on the reverse strand, counting down.
CTTGCCAATGCGTATCAATGAAAGGGTTGTTCAATTGAATGACAGTCCGGTGAACGAAAACGGCCGCTACGTGGTGTATTGGATGCAGATGTTCAATCGGGCCTCACACAACCATGCTCTGACATGGGCGATCCGCAAGGCGAACGAGCTTGAACTCCCGCTTGTTGTTTATGAGGGGCTTAAATACTACTACCCGTGGGCGAGCGATCGGCTGCATACATTCATTCTGGAAGGTGTTGAAGAGAAGCGGCGCGACTTTAAGGAACTCGGGATCAAGTACATCTTCTATTTGCAGAAAGATGCGTCGAGCCCAAAGGGTACGGTCGCAGGGTTAGCAAAGGATGCGGCGCTTTTGGTCACCGACGATTACCCATGCTTCATAATCCCGGAACACAATCGCCGCATCGCGGAGTCGCTCGAGATACCGGTTCACGCGGTGGATTCGAACGGCGTGGTGCCGATGTCGAAATTTGATAAGGAAGAGTATGCGGCTTATACGGTCCGGCCGAAGATCCACAAGCTGCTGCCGCATTACCTGAAGCCGTTTGCTGAAGAGGCCGTTAGGGTAGATTCAGCGGGCCTGGAGGTGGACTGCCCCGATACAGAAATTAGCGACAAGAACCTCGCCACTCTCGTCGCCGAGTGCGACATCGACCACAGTGTTCCACGATCAGAGCAATATCGCGGAGGAACGGCAGCCGGACGCGAACGTTTGAAAAAATTCGTAGGCAAGATCCTTCCCGATTATGCCGCGACACGTAATAAGCCTGAGCTGGACGGCTCGTCGCGGCTCTCGGCATACTTGCATTTTGGGTTTTTGTCGGCTCTGGAAGTCGCGTTGACCGTTCAGGAGGCGGATGCACCGGAGGAATCAAAGGACGCATTTCTCGAAGAGCTGATCGTTCGCCGCGAGCTTTCGTTTAATATGACGCGGCACAACCCGCATTACGATTCGCTCGCGGCGTTACCGGCGTGGGTGCACAAGACGATGCGAGAGCATCATGACGATGAGCGCGAGGTGATCTATTCACTCGAGGATCTTGAGAAAGGGCGAACCCACGACGAGCTTTGGAACGCGGCCCAGCTCGAGATGGTAAAGACCGGCGAGATGCATAATTACGTGCGGATGCTGTGGGGAAAGAATGTGATCGCGTGGTCGCGGAGCTATGAAGAGGCGTTTGAAACGCTGGTGCACCTGAACAACAAATATTGCCTGGACGGACGAGATCCGAATTCTTATGCGGGGATACTCTGGTGCTTTGGCAAACACGATAGGCCGTGGATGGAGCGGCCCGTTTTTGGAACCATTAGATATATGACAAGCAGAAGTACGGGGAAGAAATTTAACGCGGCGAAATATATCGAGTGGGTTGGGTCGCTATAACACTCCCGGGGCTTCGTCGGCCTCCGGTTCAAACGGTTCCCAGTTCCCTAACCAGTCAAATGACTCGGTCGCGCGGAAACGCTTTTTGTAATCGTAAAACGATTCCCCTTCGTAGGAATACCCGAGATAGTAAAACTCTTTGCCGGAGTCGGCGGCAAACTCGATCTCTTTCAAGAGCGTGAAAACGCCGAGGCCCCGCGCAGATTCATCCGGGTCGAACATCCCGTAGATCCCTGATACGGTGCTTTCGCCGACATCGAAATAGCTTTCGGCGAGGAGGCGGTCCCTGTCAAAGACGCTGAGCTGCATTGTCTCGCTCGGCGACTCTTCAAGCGTGCCGGAAACGAACTCATAGATCGAATCCGGAACTCCGGTCTTGAACCGTTGTTTGTGTTTGTGAAAAAGCTGTTCGGCCTGCGGAGTGATGTTTAGCGGCGAGATGCGAACATCAAGGTCCGCGTTTCGGCGGAGCGCCCGACGCTGACTTTTCGTGAACGTGCGATCGGCGAGCCGAATACGGAGCGGGATGACCCGGCGGATATCGAAGCCGTGTATGCCGATGCTGTAGCGGAAAAAGTATGTGCCGAAATGCCGCCAGGCTGCGGCCAAGAGTTCATCCATTTGAGACGGCGAAACGCGGGCCGCATGGAAATATTCGTTTATAAATGTCGGGCCCGCATCATGCATCGGTCACGCTGCCCGCCTTGTCCGGGTCACCAGCTAACGCTGCCTTCTTTCGACGTATCGATTTGGGCCATGTCGTCGCCGCCGCCGTAAAAGAAGATCTTCATATTGTCGAAAATGAAGTCGTGGGTTTCGGGGTTCGACACGTCGAGCCCAAAGTGGTTGATAAGCTGCATCTGCTTTTTCTGCCACTCTGACCAACAGTCCCGGCACATTTCCTGTCCGATCTTCGTCCCCAATTCGGTCGGGATCGGTGCATAGCCGATCGGGTCGCCCTTTTGCCCGCAGCGGGCACATTTAAATTTGTCTCCACCAAATAAAGCCATAACCCAATTCTATTCCGCCGCGTTGATAGCCGCAAGCACGTCCTCGTCTGCCGGCTTGAATATGCTGAGTACCTGGGCCTTGTGATAGGCGATCTTTCCGGCCTTATCAATGACGACAACTCCGCGGGCCGAACGGCCCGGCAGCCAGGACTTCATCCCGTACGCCTTCGACACCGCGCCGTCGGCGTCGGACAAAAGCCTAAGCGGCAGCTCGTTCTTTTCGGCAAAACCCTTGTGTGATTCGACCGAATCGGTCGAGATGCCGACCACCTCCGCACCCGTCGCCTGATACTCAGACCAATGGTCCCGCACCGAACAAAGCTGCGCCGTGCACACCGGCGTATTGTCGCCGGGATAAAACAACAGCACGACCGTCTTGCCGCGATAATCCGAGAGCGACCAGTCGTTGCCATCATTGTCTTTTAAAGTAAAATCAGGTGCAGTTTCACTTAAGTTCATAATTCATCTGCGATAAGATCGAATACTGAATCAAATCTCTCGTCCTCCAAAAGATGGCGGATCACGGCCTCAATCCGGGGTCGAGTTAGTTTGTCAATCAGAATCATGTCACTTGCTGAAAAATACTGACCATTTAGACACTCGCCGGATTGCTTGTTCTTCTCTGTTAGAGAAACGATGTTTTGATAAGTAAAGAAACTAGCAACCCATTTTTCACCATTCGCAAACGTAACGATCACATCAGAGTTATCATCATCAGTATCCCACTCACCATCAGCCCATTCCTCTGCTTCGATCCAGATTTGGCTACGCTCTGCTTCATTTGAAATCCCTTATATCCCTAAACGGTTCTTCCTTATCACTAAAATCAGGACGGTAGTAGTACGACGCGGATTCATATGCCTGCATAAACCCTTCTTCCATCCCGAGCGTTTCGAGGAGCGAGACGGCGTCGAACCATTCGCCTTCGCTGATGCGGCGGGAGAGGAGAATGTAGCGAGGGTCGGTCGCGGCTTTGTTGGTGGCGTAGTACTGGGCCATCAGGGAGATGGCCGTGCGGGAGCCGAGTTCGTCGCGGATCCAGCGGAGGTTTTCCTCAAGGCCGGCGATGTCGTTGGGGAGTACGAGCAGGCGGATCAGAAGCCCGCGTCGCAACAAGCCGTCATCGCCGAAGACCAGTTCGCTGCCCATCTGCCGGTGCATCTCTTTGATAGCGGCGCGGGCGTGCAGCGGGTAATCACGGATCTTTGAAAATTGAAAGCCGGCGTCGGCGTCCGCATACTTGAGGTCCGGCAGATAAACATCGATGATCCCGTCGAGCAATTGCAGAACCTCTACCGAATCGTACGCATTGGTGTTGTAGACGATCGGAAGGTTAAACCCGCGTTCGGCGGCGATCAATATCGCCCGGGCCATCTGCGGGGTGAAGTGCGTCGGCGAGACGAAGCCGATGTTGTGACAGCCGCGCGCCTCTAGCTCGAGAATCATCTCGGCCAGGCGTTCATGTGTTAACTCGTTCTTTTTCTGCTCTTTCCAGGTCTGTGAGATCTGATAGTTTTGGCAGTAGACACACCGCAGATTGCAGTTACCGAAAAAGATGTTTCCGGCGCCGCGGGTGCCGCTTAGGACGGGCTCCTCGCCGAAGTGCGACGTGTAAGATGAGACGATCGGGAGCCGGCCGGAGTAGCACGCGGCGATCTCGTCGTTCAGGCGGTCGTTGCCGCACAGCTTTGGGCAGACGGTGCAGGCGCGCAAAAGCTCCTCGAGCCTTTCAACCCTCTCGCGGAGCTTGTTCTCCCGCAGGAGCACCTGATGCTTTGGAACGAAATCTTCGTCGGCCATGAACATTATAAGTATACTTGCCGATCACCTCTTTCGGCGCCACCGCCTCGGCCAGAGCCCAAGTGAAATCCATCTCGGCGTTAACGGTTGCCGTGGCCATGCGGGTTTCACGCAGCATAAGATAGCTCCCCCATGCCAGATACATTATGCCGACTATTCCGATCGGGATGGGCAGCCAGCGATAGACGGCGGGAAAGATGCCGACCAGCGCGATGGTGACGCTCGTTAGGACAAAAAACCCCAGCCCGTAATAAAACGTGCCCATCGCGCGCTGCAGAATGCGTGCCCGGCTCGTTACCTTGTCGAGCAGGGCGACGACGGTGTCGACCCGCTTTTCGTAAAGGGGTATCGCAGATTTATCCTCCACGGTGATCAGCTCGCTCAACCGGCGTTCCAGGTCGCGAACCCGATCCACCACACGGCCGAGCCTGGTCGATGTTGAAAGCACGAGCGAACCGGTCGCCGAGATCAGCAGCGCGGGCGTGATCATCGCCGTCAAAAACTCGATCGTCGAGCTAAGAGCGCGAGGATCAACCTCAACCAAGTCGCCTGATGCAAACATATCGATTATTCTATCTGAGCAATTTCAGCGGCCTCTTGCCGGTATCAATGAATAGTATGACCCAACCTGATCAAACGCAAGGAACTGTCGTGTCGATGCGGCACGAAAGCAAGGTGCTCGAGGGCAACGCTCCCGGCGACCCGCATGTTCGCGATCTGCACGTCTATCTACCGGCCGGATATGACGCGGGCACGGAGGCATATCCGGTCGTTTTCTGCCTCACGGGATTTACCGGCCGCGGGCGGATGCTGCTCAACGACAATGCCTTTGCTCCGAATCTGGCGGAGCGGATGGACCGGCTTATTTCGAACGGGCGGATCCGTCCCATGATCGCCGTCATGCCGGATTGCTTTACATACTATGGCGGGTCTCAGTACATAAACTCGACGGCGACGGGTCGGTACGAGGATTACCTGGTAGAGGAGCTGGTGCCGTTTGTTGATGAGAACTTTCGCACCTCAGCGACCCGCGATGCACGTGCCGTGATGGGCAAATCGTCGGGCGGGTACGGCGCCTTGATCATGGGCCTGCGGCACTCTGACATCTTCGGCTTGGTCTGCTCGACGAGTGGGGATGCCTATTTCGAATATTGTTATCCGAGTGATTTCCCGGCCGCTTTCCGTGCGATCAAAGGCGACCCGGCCGAATATATGAAGCGGTTATGGGCGGAGGAACGGAAGCCGAAGGATTTTCACGCGGCCCTCAACACGATCGGAATGGCGGCGTGTTACTCACCCAATGGAGCCGGCATCGACATGCCCTTTGATCAAGAGACAGGCGAGATCCGCGAGGATGTCTGGGCACGATGGCTGGCGCACGACCCCGTGCGCCTTGTGGAAAAACATGTGGAAAACTTGAAGAGCTTGAACCTGCTTTTCATCGATGCGGGAACAAAGGACGAGTTTAATCTGGATATCGGTGCTCGCGTGCTGAGCCGCAAGTTAACACAGCACGGCGTCGATCACTTCCACGAAGAATTTGACGACGGGCATTTCAATATTACGTATCGATATGATCGATCACTCGAATTGATCTCGGAACGGTTACCGCGTTGACGTTTTAACACGCTCGACCTCACGGCCCATCCGCCCGGTGAGCATAAACCACATCATCTTGTAATCTGAAATGAAGGACCAGAGGGGATATTTGAAGGTAGCGGGCCGATTCTTTTCCACTGCGAAGTGGGCGAACCAGGCGAAGGCATAGCCAACGACCAGCGATAGCGGGAAGTAGTACCAAGTTCCCCGCCAAATGAACCACGCTAAAAGGATCAATCCTAGAGAGGTGCCGACAAAGTGCAGCGCACGCGTGGCGGGCTTTGAGTGCTCCAACACGTAAAATTCCCAGAATTCAGCGTAGCTCTTCATGTCTTACATTCCGCGTGCTATATCCGCGACAAGGGCTCCGATCACGATACCGGCAGAGTTGATCGTGCCGCCGACAATTACAAACAGAGGAACAAAGACAGCGAGCGAAAATGCGGCGCCCCATTTTTTACGCGACATCATAAGGTGAACTGCTCCGGCGGCGGCAAGAGCGGTGCCCGCCGAGGCGAACAACACGGTCAACAGAAACGCGCCGATGCCCCAATTAGCATCGCTTTCGTGAAAACCGTTCAGTGCCATAAGAAGAAAGAAAAGACATATGGCACCGATGACGAGGTTAATAGCGACGGTAATAACAAAAGCGATGGCCTTAGGCAGCATTGCCGCTAATATACCCCCGCCCTGGCCGTCAAATCAATCTGTTTCGGCCAACCCCTTAAGCCGCGCGTTTCGTGTGCCGATCACCGAACGCAGCCGGGCCTCAACGATACCGTTGAACACGCGGCCGATCGGGCCAAATGGCAGCATCCACGCAACCGTGTCTATCATCAGCGTGCCGGCCGCGATCGAACGGAATTCATGGCGATGTTGAAACTCCCGAAAGATACCTTCGCGAATTTCGTCGACCATCAAATGCGGTGGTTCGAAACGCGTTACTTCGACAGTAAGCGTGGTGTCAAAGCCGACGAACCGGCTGGGAAAACTTACGATCTGGCCAAGGCCGAATTCGCCTTCATGCCGGGCCGGTTTGTCGTTGTGGAGCCGCGGATCTCGCAAGAGCGCGAAGCATTTTTCCGGCGGTGCGGCGATCTCGGTCTCAAGAATGAGGGCGTACATTTATTTTACAACGACGACCTCGACGTCTCCGCTGCGTTTCAAAACATTTATGCTGACGTCGCCCTCGCGGTGAAGATTAGCCTCAAGGTCCAGCGATGCATCGCCCACTCGAAGTCCGGTGATCGAGACGCGGCCGAGAGTTTCGGGCAGTGACGGGCTACGAAAGACCACTTTTCGCTCGCCTGCGAGTACGCTTAGCCCGAGACAAGCCGTGAGCAGTTGGAATACAGCTCCCGATGCCCACGCTTGCGGGGCACACGCAACCGGGTAAAGGATCGGTGCCTCGCCGGGACGACGCGCGAAACCGCAAAATAGCTCCGGCAATCGATGAAGATCAAAAAAGACACTCGCGTCCAAAAGGCCGTTGAGTATCATGGCTGGTTCACAGGACATCCCGTATCTGCCGAATCCTGCGGCGATCATGGAGTTGTCATGCGGCCAGATCGACCCGTTGTGATAGGACATCGGGTTGTAGCGAGCCTGGCCCTCGGCGACGGTGCGTATGCCCCAGCCTGAAAAGGACGCAGGGGCGGTCAGCGTTTCGGCGACACGGTGCGCGCGTTCCGGGGTTGCGATCCCCGCATAGAGGCAATGGCCTGCGTTCGAGGCACTGATCTCGACGGGGCGCTTTTCGCCGTCAAGCGCGATCGCGTATGTGGAGATATCTTCGCACCAAAAGGCGTCTTCAAATTTGACCCGCAGTTCCTCAGCCTCAGCCTCAAGTTGTTTTGCCAGGCGCGGCTCGCCGAGTGCGGCGGCCATCGTCGCCGCGACGTTCTTACCGGCATAGACATATCCCTGAACCTCGCATAAAGCGATCGGCGGCTCGGCAAATTCGCCGTTCGAATGAAAGATAGAATCGTGCGAATCTTTCCAGCCCTGCTGCGTAAGACCGTGAGGGGAGCGGCGGATGTATTCGACAAACCCGTCGCCATCGATGTCGCCGTAATCTTTGATCCACGCCAATGCTCGAAGAACGTTCGGCCAAATGCTGCGGGCAAAATCGAGGTCACCGGTTCGCTGAAAATATTCGCCGGCCAAAAGCACAAAAAGTGGAGTCGCATCGATCGTTCCGTAGTAGCGGCCGAACGGCACCTCACCCGTTGCCGCCATTTCGCAGGCACGGGTTTCGTGAAGTATCTTGCCGGGTTCCGCGTCGCGTTGGGGATCTTCTACCTCGGCCTGCGTCGCGGCAAGATAGGTCAACACACCTCGCGCGAGATCCGGCTTGAAACTGAGCGTCTGGAGCGCGGTGATTATCCCGTCCCGCCCGAAGGCGGTGCAGTACCACGGCACGCCCGCGTAAGGATAGGCGCCGAAAGGGGTTTCGGTGCGGAGCATGTCGAGGTCGGCACGGGAGCGGCTCAGCCAGAGGTTGAAACGGTCGTTCGAGGTGGTTATTTCCGGCCGATGTTCGCGGCTCTTTTGCCGCGCGGCCAGTGTGCTCTGAAGCGAGTCGCGGTAATCCTGAGGCCTACAGGCGGCGGCAAGCTTTTCATCGACGCTGCCGAGTTCACAGGAAACAGCAACTTGAAGTTCTTTGACGCCGCCGGCTTCCAGATCGATCCGAAAATCTGCTTCATGTTCGTCGAGTCGCTCCGGGATCTCGTTAAAGCATATTCGGGCACGGCGATAGCGGCCGTCCAAGCCGTGGTATTCAAATTCGACTGCGTCATTTTCTATCTTCGACGTTGGTGACGGACCCCGTTTTTCCCGCGTCGTTCCGCGGACCTCGAAAATGTCGGCAAAATCTGCGTCGAATTCAATTGCGAAACGAAGGCTGACGGGCGACCAGCTGTAATCCTGAATGGTGATCCGTTCGTAATAAGTGCCCTCAAAGATGAACTTTGAGCGGAAGATGTGCACGCTGCCGCGTTCGGTTAGAACGTCGTCGCCGTTGCGGATGTCAGGATTCATCGCGTTGACGACCATCGCGATGTTGTCGTCGCGAACGGTTGAGCTTAGCAGCAGCGGCCGCCGGCCCTCGAGTTTCATCGCTAGCCGCGATATATAACGTGTGTCGTGATGATAGATGCCGAGTTCGCCCGAGCCGAACTTTTCGATATCGCCGAACCGGTTAAAAAGCGCGTAGGTATCGCCGTGCTTGAGGGCACTTGTACGATCATCGATGCGGGGGGATGTGGAGAGAATGTAATAATGGTCGCTGAAGGAAATGACTTCCTCTGCCATCGGCTATCCTCCTGCTGCTGCAGTGTTCGCTTGGGCCATGCCGTCGTAGATCCGAAGATAATCTTTTACCATTCTTTCGGCCGTGAATCGCTCTTCGAAGACATCCCGGCATCTGCGTCTGCTAAGGCCAGAGATCTTCTTTGCCGCTGCGACCGCTTCTCTTAAATTCGTGACCATAAAGCCTGTCTCGTCCTCTTCCATGACTTCGGGAACCGAGCCGCGCCGATAGGCTATGATCGGTGTGCCGCATGCCATCGCCTCGATCATTACCAGGCCAAATGGTTCCGGCCAATCGATCGGGAACAGCAGCGCAAAAGCATTGCCCAAAAACTTTTCTTTCTCACGGCCGCCGACCTCTCCAATATATTCGACAAAAGGTTCAGGCAAAAGCGGCTCGACCACTGCCTTGAAATATTGCTGATCGATGGCATCGATCTTGGCAGCGATCTTGAGCGGTATGCCCACCCGCCGAGCGATCTCGATCGCCCGGTCAACGCGCTTCTCGGGCGAGATCCGCCCGAGGAAAGCAAAATAGCTCCCCGGCTCGGGATGAAAGCTAAAGAGGTCCCGCGGCAATCCATGATAGACCGTCCCCTGCCAGTTGGCGTCGGGCAGCGGCTCACGCTGAGCATTTGAAATTGACACGACCGGCATATCGCTGAATTCGCGATAGAGCGGCTGAAGGTCGGGTATATCGAGCCGGCCGTGAAGCGTCGTGACATGCGACGTCAACTGCCGACGCGTCAGCGGATAGTGCAGGTAATCGACATGAAAGTGCGCAACGTCAAAATCGCCTGCCCGCTGGTAAAAATTTTCAAGCATTAAGATGTGGTGCGCCAGTTGGTCTATACAGCCTTTGTCGAGCCGCAATGACCGAGGCGAACCGGGGACCAGCTTTGCCGACGTTTCAGAATCTCCGCTGGCGAAGAGCGTTACGTCATGTCCTTGCCTTACCAATTCTTCGGTTAACCAGGAAACGACCCGTTCGGTACCGCCGTAATATTTCGGCGGGACGCTCTCATAAAGCGGAGCAATCTGCGCGATCTTCATAAACCTTGAACCCCTCGGCGGCTTTAGCCAAGTTTATGATAGAGAGCGGGGGGAACCGATTACTGTATTGCAGCGAACCGAAATTTATTGAATAACTCCGGCGGATACTTAGGCTAAGGGCGGGTATCGAAAAGGTATCGGGCAATGCGCGAGATCAGTTCATAAGGTATTGGCCCATCTAGAGGAAACCGGACCGTACCCTTGCCGCCCTTATATTTTAAGAGCTCGGCTTCGAGCTCCGGTGCTGAACGAGGAGCGGGATAAACGCTGACGTGATGTTTGAAGGCCGCAAAATGGATCAGATTCTTGCCGTCGATCTTATAGGTCGGGATCTGATAGCTGATCCCCTCGGTGGCCTCAGGGACCGCCTCGCTGATCGTCGACCTGACCTTCTTGAGGATCGCCTGCACCTCAGGCGGGAACCGCGAGATGTAGTCGTCGATGTCTTTTGGCGGTAATGGCGAACCCACTCTTAGTTCTTCCTGATCGAGTAGAGCAAGCAGATCATTTCCACAAAACCTTCAATCCGACCCTTGTGAATTTCGCAATATTTTTATCTGCGGTAACAAGAGTTAGGCCTCGGCTGATCGCCTGCTGAACAAGCATTCGGTCAAAGGGGTCGGAGTGATCCGGGCCGTCAAGCTCCGCATAGCCTACGGCCTCTTCCGCTTCCAACGGAATCGTCGCGATATCCATTTCACTGGCCAGGTCTATTAGATCTTTAGGGGATAACCCACCAAGGTCGAGTTTTCCCACCCGAGTTTTTATTGCGATCTCCCAAAGGCTGACGGCACTGAGAAACAGATCGTTCTTTGGATCTTCGGTCTCAGCCAATACCTTTGGAGCAATCCTACTGGAATCAGCTAGTTTCCAGAGAAAGACGTGCGTGTCTAACAAGAATCTCATCTGAGCGCAAGAAGTTCTTCCTCGGTTATCTTAAAGTCATCGGAGATGGTGATCTTGACTTTGCCGTCGAGGATCCCGAATTTTCTCTTCTTGCCCTTTTTACGAGACTGTGGAGGATTGATCTCGGCAACTAATTTCTTATTTTTTCCGTAAACGATCCCAAAGCTTTCGCCCTGCTGCACCTTTTCAAGCACCTCAGAAAAATTTGCTTTAAACTCGCCGACTTGCAGGTTTTTCACAATTCGATCTTATCAGAGTGCTTGACAAGTTGACAAGATAATTCGTTCTTAGGAAGTTTTTATCCCCCACTCAATCTGCAAACGCCACACTTAATTGCTTCAGTTTCATCGAATCGCTTGTATCCAGTCCATCAACGTCGGGGCGGTTGATGTAGTTGTAGAGAATGTCGCGTTGTTGGGGGCTGAAGCCGGCCTCGCGGATCTGGTAGCGGAGGTCGCGCTCATTCGCCTCATTGTGGGCGCCGGCGGCGGAGACAACGTTTTCTTCGATCATTATCGAGCCCATATCATCGGCACCGAAGCGAAGCGCGGCTTGGCCGAGCCGAATTCCCTGCGTCAGCCACGATGATTGAATATGCTGAATGTTGTCGAGGAAAAGCCGCGAAACCGAGAGCATTTTCAGGTAATCGATTCCTGTCGGCTCCTCGGTGATCTTGCGGCCGAGAGCGGTGTTTTCGCGCTGAAACGTCCACGGGATGAAGGCTGTGAAGCCGCCGGTGTCGTCCTGCAGGTCGCGAAGGCGCTCGAGGTGACGGACGCGATGCTCGACACGATCGCCGATGCCAAACATCATCGTCGCCGTTGTGCGGAGCCCCACTTCGTGCGCGGCACGCATAACATCGAGCCATTCCTGGGTGGTGCATTTGGTCGAGACGCGCTTTCGCACCTCGTCGTCAAGTATCTCACCACCGCCGCCCGGCATCGAATTCAGCCCGGCGTCCTTCAGACGCTCCATTATGGTGCGGTAATCAAGCTTTGAGATGAGCGAAATATTGTGTATCTCGGGTGGCGAAAAGCAGTGCAGCTGAAAGTTCGGATATTTCGCGTGGAGCGTGCGAAGCAGGTCTTCGTACCACTCGATATTAAATTCCGGGTGCAGGCCTCCCTGCATCAAAACGCCCGTCCCGCCGAGGGCAATGGTCTCATCGATCCGTTTACAGATCTCGTCGATCGAGTGGACGTAGGTGTCGGGTTTACCCGGCCGGCGATAAAACGCGCAGAATGTGCAGACCACATTGCAAACGTTCGTATAATTGATGTTGCGGTCGATTATGTACGTGACGACATCGGTAGGATTTTTCCGCCTGCGGATCTCGTGAGCGGCGAGACCGATGCGCACAAAATCGTCTGATTCGAGCAGCGTAGTGCAATCTTCGGCAGAGAGCCTTTCGCCGCCAACTGCCTTATCGAGAATGGGTTGAATGTTGGTGCTCATTTGTCTAAGTTAGGCGCTGGTTTTATTGTATCAAACGAAAAGAGTGTTTTCCGATGGCACGCAGCCCAAAGTTGAAGCTAAAGCTCCCCCTTGAAGCGTCCGAGAACGCCTCGGGCTGGCAGTATATAACCGTTCCGCGAGAGGCCGGCGAACGCTTTCCGCGGAAAGGCGGCTCGCGTCGAGTGATCTGCACGATCAACGGCACCGAGACGTTCCCGTGCGCCCTGATGCCCTACGAAGGCGTGTTCACTATCGTGGTTAACAAAGCGCGACGCAAGAAGCTGGGGATCTTACCCGGCGACGTGCTTGAGGTCGAGATCGCCGCCGACGAGAGCAAGTACGGCATGCCGATGCCGGAGGAACTGGAGGAGGTGCTCAACCAGGATCCGGAGGGCCGCGAGCTTTTCGACGCTCTACGCCCGGGGCAGAGGCGATCGATGATGTTTTACATCGGCAAACTCAAGGATATCGACCGCCGCATCCATTCCGCCCTCATCTTTGTTGAACATATAAAGCGCAACGGCGGCAAGATCGATCACACGGCCATTTCGAAGGAGCTCAAACGACCCCCGATTGATTCACTTTGAATCCGAACAATGCAATTTGAACGAATTTTTGTAGCAGGCTAATACAAAAAACGCCGCCGTTTCGCGTCTATAGATGAAGGAACGCTATTTGCAGAGTCGCAGGCTGGGTTAAATGGATATGGAAAACCGTGAGACACAATTTGGAACGACCGATCTGGGGTTATTGGTCTTTGTCGTCGTCGCGGGATGGCTGCTGCTCTTCTATTCGGGACTTTTCTAAGCTCCCGGCCGCACCACTCCCTCGACCGAAGTCAGTTAATTTGAATACCGCAGTTCGCGGACCGCGGGGATCAGTCCGTTTTTGTGGGCAAGGCTGAAATAAAGCTCCATACCGCGGAGCATCTCGCTATCCGGTTGATAAGAGATGTTCTCGGAAAGATATTCCCGCATCACCCCGGGTGACAGCCCGATCTGTGCGGCATAATTTGCTGCGATCGCCGGGATATTTTTCAGACCCTCGTCACGAGCCGCAGAAAGATCGAGCGATAAGCCGTCCTTTCGAGACATCCACATTGCAAAGATAAAACCAAGGCCGGTGAACGACCTCCAAATATCGACGATGTCGAACACCCGGAGGCCGTGCGAATCACCCGAGAGGGCAAGTGCCGGATCGCCGATAAGCAGGGCGGCGTCGGAATCGGAGAGCATTGCGTCAATGTCCGGCCGTGCGTCCCGCCACTCGGGCTCACCTCCCAGGAATTCGCGGAAGATGATCTTTGTGAGGGCGACGGAGGTCCGTGAAGATACATCGAGTGAAACGCTCTGCACATCCGCCAGGTCCTCGCCTTTCGTTATAAGACAGACGCTTCGGACCCGCTCTCGGGCGCCGACGCATATTCCCGGAAACAGCCGAGCGTCGTCGATCATCTGATATGCGATGACGGGTACGAGTGCGGCATCGACCCGCCCCTCAGCGAGCAGTTCGGCTGAACGGGCGGGTGCGTTATCGAGGATGACCTCGGCCTGTCCGCGGCCGCGTCCATAGAGAAACGACCAGATCAACGGAGCCGTGTTCGAATAGCTTGATGCGGAGATCCGCGGAGTGTCGATCATTCGTTACCCGCGTAAACGTCCGCATAGTCCTCGTTCCGTTCGAGCTTTTTCTTCGCATAGGGGCAGGTCGCCGTAACCTGCAGCCCGTTTTCACGGGCAAATTCAACCGCTGCATCAAGAAGCTTCTCAGCGACGCCCTCGCCGCGGAGGCTTTCGTCGACCTGTGTGTGGTCGATGTTCATCGAGCTGTCACCTTCACGAGAATAGGTCATCTCAGCGAAGCGTCCGGTCTCACCCTTGATAATGAAACCTCCCCGTGAGCCGTTCTTTACATGCTTAATATCCATAACTTGATTTTCGCCCAACGGCGTCGCGCTTCCAAATGCCGCAGGTCTTGATGCTTAACCGCCGGGTGGACTATTCTTGAGCAAATGAATTTTTTCGATGTCACGGTTCCTATCGGCAATGATGTGCCCATCTACGAGGGCGACCCGCCAGCGAGCGTTGAGGTGCATATGTCGATGTCCGACGGAGCCGCGGCAAACGTCTCGAAATTATGCTTTGGGGCGCACACCGGAACCCACGTCGATGCGCCGAATCATTTCATCGACGGGGCGCGGCGGGTTGAGGCTCTCGAGCTTGAAAAGCTCATCGGCCCTTGCCGTGTTGTCGCTATTGAATCGAGCGTTCATGCGATCGAATCTTATCACCTGCCGGCCTTGGACGGGGTCGAGCGGCTGATATTTAAGACACGCAATTCAGAATTTTGGAATGAGCCCGAGCGGGGATTCCGTACCGATTTTACATATCTGACCGAGGCGGCCGCCCGGGTGATAGCAAAGGCCGGGATAAAGCTTGTTGGGATCGATTATTTGTCGATCGAGAAATTCGGCTCTGAGGATTTCGCGACGCACATCGCCTTGCTCACGAACGAGGTGGTGATACTTGAGGGCCTTGATCTGCGGCGCGTTCAGCCGGGCGATTACGAACTCGTCTGCCTGCCTCTGAAATTTACCGGCGGGTTAGGCGACGGTGCACCTGCCAGAACCGTCCTGGTCGAACGATGAAAGAACAGGGTTATCGCGAGCGGATCTATACTTTGGTCCGGAAGATCCCGCGCGGCCGTGTGATGACTTACGGCCAGATCGCGGCGATCCTGGGCGAGGGTTACACACCCCGGACGGTCGGATACGCGATGCACGGAGCCGACGCCGAACGCGTCCCCTGGCAGCGTGTGATCAACTCTCAAGGGGGGTGCTCGACCGGCCGAATGACCATCCCGCAGAACCTGCAGCAGTCCATGCTCGAACAGGAAGGTGTGGAATTTAATACGAATGGCAAGTGCGATCTGGGCAGATTCGGATGGGTTCCCTAAAACACTCACCTTCCCCACTTCAGCTTATTACGCAGCACATCGAAGTAGTTCCGAGTTGTCGGCTGAACGAGCTTTAGCGGCACGGGGCTCTTGCGGATCACGACACTGTCGCCCGAATTCATCTGGTACCCCGTTTGCCCGTCGAGCGTGAGCACGACCCCCTCATTTTCGTTCAGCAGACGAAGCACGATCTCGGCGGTATCCGGCACGACGATCGGCCGGTTGGTCAAGGTGAATGGGCAGATAGGGGTCAGCACCACGGCGTTCATCGACGGGTAAATGATAGGACCGCCGGCCGAGAGGTTGTAGGCGGTGGAACCAGTCGGGGTAGAAACTATAAGCCCGTCCGCACGAAATGAATTCACAAATTGGCCGTTTAGCTCGACCTCGATCTCTATTATTCGGGCGAGCGCCGCTTTGTTGATGACGACGTCGTTCAGTACACGCCCGTGGGCCAATGCCGCCCCATCCCGGCGATGCTCTGCCTCGAGCATAACGCGCGGGTCAACCTCGTAATCGCCGTCGATTATCGCCTCGAGAGCGGTATACATTTCCTCGATCCGAAAATCCGTTAGATAACCGAGGCTGCCGTAATTGATGCCGAGCACCAGAACGTCCGAATCGCCGACCAGCCGCGCCGTTGAGATCATCGTGCCGTCGCCGCCGAGGACGACGATCATGTCTGCGTTTGCGGCAAGTCGGGAACCGGCCGCAGCCTTTTCATCACGGTCGGGTGGATCGATCTCATCTTCGCGGTAGGGATCACCGGCCCGGGCGACACCGCGCGCATCGAGCCAGTCGCCGAGTTCGACGGCCGTCGCCCAAGCCTCGTCATTGCGGGGCTTCACGACGATGCCGACTGATCTGATGGCTTTTTGCGGCATAGGTGATATATAAAGCAAGAAATGCTTTAGCCATAAGTATTTATGAAACTGCCCGGGAATTCAATCGATAACGGGCCGAAAGGTGTCGGCCCGGACGGTGCAAACCGGCGGCCCGCACACCGCATCATACAGAATTAACAGCGTAGAAATTGGCGCGGGGGACGATGTCGGTTGTTGGTTTCGAGGCCCGTTTTTGCTAGAATTGCGGTTTGTCCCTATCAGTTTCAAATTCGATTTTTTAAGGTAAGACCAGATGTTAAAGTTCATTTCCCGTCTTGAGAAGACGCGAAGTTTCGTTCTTCTCGCATTTGCCGTCCTAATGGTGGCGAGCCTCGTTTTCTTTTACGCCCCGACGAATGTCGATTCAACGGCGACTCTGATACAGAGTTCTGAAACGGCGGCGGAGGTTTCCGGTGAATACATAACCGTCGGCGAGGTTGCACGCCAAAAGGATATGTACACCCGCATGAGCGGCGGCCGCCCCTACCCCTCGAAGATGATCGTTGATCAGTTGGTAGGCAGCCGTTTGCTTCGCGTTGAGGCGGAAAGGCTGGGGCTGACGGCGACCGACGCGGAGGTCGCAGCCGAGATCCGCGAACAGTTAAGACCGCAGGACGGCCGTGCATGGGATCAGGAGCAGTATGAACAGAACATGGTCAACCAGTACGGCAGCGTCCGCGCCTTTGAAGAGCAGGTCCGCGACGACCTGAGCGCAAACAAGCTGAGAGCGTTTGTCACCTCCGGCGTCACGGTCACGGAGGAAGAGGTGCTGCAGGATTATCAACGCAGGAACGCCAAGTTTAACCTTTCGTATGTGATCCTGAACCCGACGGAGCTTGCCCAGACGATCAACCCTTCCGATGAACAGCTTCGCGAATATTTCGAACGGAACAAGCAGCAGTTCTATATCAGCTCGCCGCAGAAAAAGATCCGGTACATCTTTCTCAACACTTCGAAAGTCGGTGAAAAGATCCAGATCAGCGAAGAGGACCTCCGTGCCGAATACGACCGTCTTCCGGAAGAGCGGCGTAATGCAGGTGTTCAGGGGCAGGAGATAGTTCTTCGCGTAGCAAAGCCGGAATTTGACGGGCAGGTTTATGAGAAGGCGGTGGGCTTGGTCGAAAGGCTGAAGGGCGGCGGGGGGACCGTTACCGAAGAGGCATTTGCCGAGATGGCCCAAGGCCAATCAGAAAACGCCGCGACCGCCGCGAACGGCGGACGGCTTCCGGGGCCGGTCCGACAAAATGCGAATCGCCCCGATGACCCGTATCAGCGCCTCTTGGCGATGAAGCCCGGCGAGATAACCGACCCGATCAACTATCAGGGCCGTTACTTCATTCTTCGCCGCGGCGAGGCCGTTCCCAAGACCTTTGAGGATGCTCGGAAAGAGCTGGAGGTCAGCCTCCGCAATCGCCGCGCGTATGCCGCAAACGCCGAGCTTGCCAAGAAGGTCGCCGCATCGCTGAAAGAAACCAAGGATCCGCAGGCCACCGCACAGCAGTTTGCGGCAGAGGCAAACATGGCCGCGGGTGAGATGGTTCGCGAAACGGGCTTTATAAAGCCGGGCGACAATGTCGAGAATATCGGGACCTCGCCGCAGTTTGAGGACGGTATAGCCTCACTCGAAAATCCGCAGGACGTGGGCGATGAAGTGCCGGTACCGGACGGTTTTGCCGTGCCGATTCTGGTCGAAAAGCGTGAACCGCGCGATGCCGAATTTGAGGAGGTCCGTGCTCGCATTGTCGAAGATGTGAAGCTCGAACAGGCGCGTCAACAGGTCGAGAGCATTGCCCGTGAGATAGCGTCGGGCTCGGCATCGGCGACCGCAATTGCGGCCGCGGCGCAGTCAAAGGGCGTCACGGCCCGTACGTCCGATTCGTTCATACTAGGTTCGCCGCTCGGCGACGGCCCCTCGGCCGCCACCAGTCCGCAGCTCGAAGATTCGATCTACGCTCTGCGGGCCGGTGAGGTTGCGAAGGAGCCGATAAAGATCGGCGAGAACTATTATGTCGTCGGGGTCACCGGCCGCGAAGAGGCGAACATGGATGAGTTTGCCAAACAGCGCGATACGCTGACGGAACAGATGCTGAACCAAAAGCGGGGACAGGTATTTTCGGACTATGTCGCCGCGGTACGGGCGCGGATGGAGGCGAACGGCGAGATCAAGATCTATAACGACGCCATCGCCCAGATCGACGCTCTCGACACTCAAACGCCCGGCACGGTTCCGCCCCCCGGATTCTAAACCATTGGCCCCGCCCGGCCCCACCCGGGCGGGAGCTCTGTCAAAAAACCTTTCCCCTCGGCCCAACCCGTTGTAATATGGGGCAATGGCCAAACCCCTCCTGCCTTTATTGATCCTTTTCTCATGCCTCGCTGCGGCCGCGCAGGATAAAGACCAGGCGTGCCCTACGATAACGGTGCGGGATCCTCCGGGAGTCCTGCGTCCCGGCGATGCCGTTGATTTTCATCTCGTGATCTCGCCGGCGACTGATGGGCCTCTTCAACTGATATGGACAGTTTCGGCGGGCATTATTGAAAAAGGCCAGGGTGAAGCAACTCTCACCGTCCGGACCGATCGGTCGTTGGATGGGGAACATCTATATGCCGAAGTTAAGATATATGGATTACCGGAGAAGTGCCCCAACACCGCCCGTAATTCGGCAGCGGTGTCGACAACCAGAACTCCGATCACTATCGACGAATACGCTGAACAAGAAGCGAATAACGAATACGCTCGGCTTGATGCCGTACTCCAAGAAATAAGTAGCAATGAGGGCTCCGTTGCCGTAATCGTTTTAAATGTAGGGCCCGAGGAATCGGAAGAGAATGTGCGCAGCCGGCTTGAACGCATCGAAGGCCATATTTTCGGCTTTCGTAAGTTCGAGCGGAGGCGGGTGCGTTTCGGATTTAGCCGAGGGCTTTCCTCAACGACAATTATCTACCGTGTTCCTGTAGTAGAGGCAGATGCGTTGTTCGACCATTACGCTGACAGTTCTTCACTGGCTGATTTATTTGCCACCAGCTGCCCAAATTTTTCCATTACGGGGCCGGCCGGTATTTTTCAGCCGGACGAGCCGATCGTTTTCACGGCTGACATCGACGGTGAACTGCCGAAGTCGGCAAAGCTGGTCTGGTCTGTGAATAAAGGACAGATCATCGAGGGGTGGGGCACTGACCGGATCGTGATAACTGTTGATGAAGACACATTGTGGAGCTCGAGTGGGTTGGTATCGCTTGAGATAGAAGGGCTTCCTGAGGGATGTCAGGTTGGGGCATCGGAAACGCTGCCGACCATCGACTTTCCCGAGCCAGTCCTGATCGAGGAATTCGGTGGGGTGCCCGTGTCTGACATTGCCCGGAAAAGGTTGGCGGATGCCGTTCGTGAAGGGGTCAACAACCCAACAAATCAGATCTATATCATCGAATATTTTCCGCCGTGGACATCCGAGTTCGATATCCGGGAAAAGATCGAGAGCATCCGGAGGTACATCGCCGAGGAGCTCAAATTCGATATCAGCCACGTCACAATAGTGACCGCGGAGGGCGCGGCACTGAACACAAAGATCTTCAGACTGCCGCCTGGTGCGGAAAATCCGAAGCCGTGAGGTCTTTCGCTGAGTGAGGAAGTTTATGAGATCAATTTTTGTATTCACTCTGTCACTTCTGATTTTCGCTTCGACGGTCGCCGGGCAAGATCGGTTGACAGAGCCTTGCCCGGAAGTTTCAGTGATAGGTCCGCAAGCGCTTATGGGCGCGGGGGAGTCGGCTGTTTTTTCGGCGATCGTAGATCCTAAAGGGCTTCCCGTGGAACTCACTTTCACCTGGAGTGCCGGCGGGGGAAATATTGAGGACGGCCAAGGGTCGACCCAGGTTCGCGTTAAACGAACTGAGGGAAAATACCTTTTTGTGTTGCTCGAAGTCGACGGAATGCGGCCACGTTGTGAAAAGCGATTCGGGGCCACCCTGTATCCGAGACCTGGAGTTCGGAGCCGAAGCTAATAAAAGCATTTTCCGATTGGGAGGAGGCGACGCGTGACGGACTATTCGACGAGATTCCCCGGCAAAACCGTCAATTTCCATTAGGATCAATTTTTGTGCTTTCCTGCGGGCCGCCGGACAACCTCGAATGGCATAAGCGAACCGGAGAAAAAATGATGGACGGATTGAAGGGAAAATTTGGGTATGATGCTCCCCGAATTACGATCATCGTTGGAACGGGTGAGCCTCACACGATCCAAGTATGGATGACGGAAGTTGGTGATAAAGCTCCCGATGTTGAAAATTGCTCAAGTTAGACGGGAGCAGTAGTTTTCGCAGGGATAATGCGGGGAGACCCAAGAGGAATTATCCGCGAAAGTCACGAAGATAAGACATAACCACGAAATAGGAAAAGAAGAAAAGACGAATTTCCCGCAGAGACGCGGAGGCGTTGCCGGCGACGAAACGCCGCTTGACATTTATTAGAATTAGAACTATTCTAAATCTAAGCTTGCGGTGAGCAAGCGGGAATTATTTACCGTGAAAGAAATAGCGATAGAAGAATTGGGTTTGACGCGGCAGCGCGAGGTGGTTTTAAGGGCCATTCGCGATGCCGACGCTCATCTTACTGCAAACGAAGTGTTCGCGGCCGCAAAGTCGATGCTGCCCACGATCTCGTTCGCGACCGTGTATAACTCGCTTCGTTATTTGAAGGAAGCGGGCCACATCGCCGAGATACAGTTCGGCGGCGGGGCGTCGCGTTTTGACCGTATGACACATCGCCACGATCACGCCATCTGTACCGAGTGCGGAAAGCTCGTCGATATCGATCTAGAGCATCCCGCGGAGTTGGTAAAAAGGGCGGCGAGACAGTCAAAATTTAAACCAGAAGCATTAGAGTTCACGCTGCGGGGCTTGTGTCCGGAGTGTGTAACGGGGCAATAGCCTAGAGGCAGAACGGCGTTTATATTTGCGAGCCTGACTGCCGGTTATATGTGCGCCCACCTGGGCCACAAAGTTATTTATTCATTACTAAGGAGATATAGAAATTATGTCAACAGCAATTGGTAAAGCATTTGAGAACACGGTCGAATTCGCAAAGGTCGGCAAGCCGGCACCGGATTTCGATCTTCCGTCGACAAAGAACATGGAAACGCTTGCGGAAAACGTAAAGCTATCGGACTACAAGGGCAAGTGGCTAATCCTTTTGTTCTACCCGCTCGATTTTACTTTTGTTTGCCCGACGGAGCTGATCCATTTCTCGGATCGTCTCGACGATTTTCAGGGCGTCGGCGCCGAGGTCATCGGCATCTCGACCGACTCGGTACATTCGCACCGTGCATGGTTAAAGACGCCGCAGGACAAGAACGGTATCGAGGGTGTTAAATACCCGATCGCGTCGGACGTGGGCGGAAAGCTTGCCCAGAAGTACAACATTCTGGTCGAGGAAGCCAACGTTGCGCTTCGCGGGCTTTTCATCATCAACCCTGAAGGCGTGCTGCAGTATTCGGTCGTTCATGACCTGAACATCGGACGTTCGGTCGATGAGACGCTTCGAGTGCTTCAGGGGCTGCAGACCGGCGGGCTGTGTGCCGCGGACTGGAAGCCGGGTGAAGAAAACCTCTCGGTTTAAACTGATAACGGACAATGGATAATGGACAATTTTGCGTTGTTGAAATTGTCCGTTATCCATCATTCATTGGAGAACTGAGTAATTATGCCGATGAGAATTGGAGATGCGATGCCGTCGCTCGAGGGCGCAACCACATGGTTCAACGGCTCGCTCGAAGACACATTGGAAGACACAAAGGGCAAGCCGACGCTCGTGCATTTCTGGGCCGTGTCGTGCGGGATATGTAAAGACAAGATGCCGCAGCTCAACGAAATGAAGAAGAAGTACGGCGCCTTGGGGCTGCAGACGGTGGCGGTTCACATGCCGCGGTACGAGGCCGACACGGATCTAGACACGGTCAACCAGGCGATCGCCGATAACGCGATCAAAGAGGTGTGCGCCGTCGACAGCCTTCACAAGGTTAAGGATGCTTTTCAAAACGAACAAGGGTGGGTTCCCGTCTATTATCTTTTTGATGCGGAAGGGAAACTAAAGACACGTGCCGCTGGTGAATTCGGCGTTTCGGTCCTGCAGACCGCGCTGGATAAGATGTTTCAGACGCACGCTGCCGAGGCCGGCGCTTGACCGGTTTCCGCCACGGCAGCAGCAAGAAAGGCAGCTCTTAACGGGGCTGCCTTTTTGAGTTTAAGGTTTAGAGGGGAGAATGGAGAATTATTAATTATGAATGTCGAATTTAGAATAGGGGAATCGATTATAGGTGAAAGGTGTCTTTTAGCCTCTTTGCTTTTTCGCTTCTTTGCGGCTTTGCGGGAAACATTCGCTAATATGGGCGATCGCGGGTTGCCGATTCAATGCCTAAACCGCTAAATATTCCCAGTAAATAATTCCCAGAAGATCGAGCCGATTACGTAGACGCTCACGGCGATGGAGGCGACGAGCAGGAGGACGAGGATCGAGATAATGACAAAGATGAAGATGTAATCCGCAGTGGTGCCCTTGTCCTTGCCGGTTGCCCGCTCGCGGATCAGGTCCATATTTCGTTTGTTCGACTTCCAGAAAAAGTCGAAAAGGTCGCCGACAAAAGGAATCGCCCCGACGATGTAATCAATGGCGATGTTGAGAGCCATCCGGAGCAGCGTGATCTTCGGCACACCGTAGCGGACGCCCGCGAGCAGTATGTAAAACGAGGCAAACGAGGTGATAGTGTCGCCAACGTTCGGCACAAGGCCGATCAGGCCATCCAGCCCAAATCGCCACGAGGTGCCCGGGATCCGAAACAGGCCGTCCAGATAACGCGCCAGATTATCGAGACCCTCTTCGATCTCGATCTCGCGCGGCTCTTTATGTGGATGGAGTCTTGTCGGTGGGTTATCTTGCATTAGGGTCTCACGCCGCGATTCTAAGGCCGCGTCCCTTATTGTGAAGCACGATCAACTGATCTTTCCGCAACGCGAATTCGGCGTAGGTCTCGCCGTGGTCGTCGCTGAACTCTACTTCGAATACATCGGCTCCCAGCAATTCGACGACTGTACCCACCTCACCCTGTCGGAGACTCCGTTCCGGAATATCGTCGGCTAGGGCGACGGTGTCGAACAGTTCAATTCCATTATGATCCTTCATTTGTCTCCCTCATTACGAAGCAAGTCGTCATTCGCGGGAAATCCTCATCCCGTCTAACTATCCATGAGGTTCTAACTGTTGCCTTCCCTAACACAGTCTCAATTCTACAGTCTACGGTATATCGCTGACCATAAAAATCTTGTTCACCCGGTACGGCTTCTGATTGCATGACCTGCAAAAGGATCTGGCGCATAAGCTCATGAGCGTCACTTGATCCTATGCCAAGAGCAGCCCGAAACATCACCTCTTAAAGAAGAAAAATTCTCGGCCATCGGTTCTATCGAGAGGCGCCCTCAACGACTTTCACCGTCAAGATCTTGTCGCCACGCACAATGCTATCTACGACTTTCATATCGGTTTCGTTCACGCGGCCGAAGACGGTGTAGCCGCCGTCGAGATGCGGTTGAGGCGAATGTGTGACGAACCATTGCGAGCCGCCCGTGTCCTTGCCGCTGAGGGCCATGCCGACGGCACCGCGGCCGTAGGGGACCATGTTTATCTCGCACCGGATCGACCATCCGGGGCCGCCGCTGCCGTTGCCGATCGGGTCGCCGTCCTGCATCACGAAATTCGGCACGACACGATGCACCTCGAGCCCGTCAAAGTACTTCGCATTTGCCAGCTTGATGAAATTGTCGACCGTGAGCGGTGCATTCTCAGGCAGCAGGTCGATCGTGAACGAGCCCTTTTCCGTGGTGAGAACCGCTTTAACCGTGCCGTTGCGTCGTGAGGCCGCACGGCGGTAATCCGCGTCAGTGTTCAGGACCTGTCCGACCTTGGTCCGGTTGCCGGCTTTGTGCGGTAAGACTCGATCGAGGCCCTCTTTCCGGGCTTCCGCAACCGAGGCAGCGATCTCGGGGTCGCCCTTGAGTTCATCGTGTTCGAGCAGTGTAAATGCCTTGCCTCGCACTAGATGGTCGGGCGAATTCAACGCGACCATCAGCGTTTCGACGGACCCCTTTTTATCAAGCTTGAAAAGCGCGTCCAGAATTGCGAGCTGGGCGTCATTTTCTTTTGTATCGGTGGTAAACGCTCGGTCAAACGC
The DNA here is from genome assembly GCA_023391155.1 of Acidobacteriota bacterium. Classification (GTDB taxonomy): domain Bacteria; phylum Acidobacteriota; class Blastocatellia; order Pyrinomonadales; family Pyrinomonadaceae; genus OLB17. Next base: position 19,938 of record JAEWBM010000149.1, on the reverse strand, counting down.
CTTCTTGAGGGCTGAAATATTGACCTCGGTTGAGGGCAGGTCGGCCAACACGCCTGCTGCCGCGACTCTCATCCAGACATCCTCTGCGGCAAGGTATCCACGGGCGATCTCTGCGAGGTCATCGGTTTTGAATTTGGCGTAGGACGTCAGCACATCGGGCGCGGCAAGAACGAATCTCTTATCTTCCTCGGTCATTGGCCCGGTGAAGCCGGCGGCGAGCGGACGAAGAGCACCCGGGGCTTCAGCCTTTTTCTTCTTGCCGGCATCGGTTGCCGGTTCGATCGCTGAGATCTCACTTATAACCTGCGCCATTGTGCTTACGTGGCGCCATGACTCTACGGGGGGATAGTCACCGGGGCCCGGGGCCTGCGAAACACGAAGCCGAGCGATCGGTATTTCCGGCGATATGCCGCCGTCTGCCTCAAGCATCCCCTGCAAAAGCTTTACGGCACCTTCGTTGTCGCTGTTCGGCAGCAAGCGGCCAAGTGCGGCCGCTATCTCGAGCATCTCACTTTTCTCGGTGGGGTGCGCAAACTTCGAGCCTTTATAAGCAGATAGCAAGGCTTCGCCTCGTTCCATCAATGGAACTGCGGCCTTCGCGTCGCCCAATTGGGCTAGCGAACGGATGGCTGAAACGCGAACTCGGGCATCGGAGTCGGCGACCGCGGCTTTTACCAAAAGATCTATTGAGCCTTTATCCTCGGCTGCACCCAGAACTCGAGCGGCATTTGCTCGAACCACCGGGTCGGCGTGGCCCGAGAGCAATTTTCTCGCCTCCTCGTTAACATTTTTCGCCCGTAGCCGTGCGAGTGCGTTCAACACATCGGCCACGACAGCGGGACCCGAGTATCCGACAAAGGGTTTCAGCGCTGCATCCGCACCCTCCGGACGTGCCCTCAGAGCCGCTGTGGCCGCGGCGCGGATCAGCTCCCAGTCGGGGCCGGATCTCTTCTCGTGTTCGATGGCCAGGATTCTGACGATCGATTCCTTCAAAGGTGTGACCCTTGCATCTTCGACATTTGCCGCGGCGATCTTGCCGGCGGCCTCCACAGCCCTTGCACGAAGGTTGAGCTGTGCTTTGGGATCTGAAGCCGCACGGTAAACCGCATCCGCGGCGTCGGCGCTCTCGATCTCGCCGAGAGCAAAGACCGCCATTACCCGCACGGCCGGCACATCATCTCCAAACAGGATCCCGACGAGGGCCGGAACAGCTTTCGCATCGCCGATGCGGCCGGCAGCAAGCGCGGCACGGCTGCGAACAGCGGCGTCTTTATGCTCTAGAAGCGCAAGCAGAGGTTCGCCAAAGTTGCGGGAATCCTCCGCTTTGAGGATCGTGACTTGGACGTCCAGCGGAACCTGTGCCGAAACGCCAAGAATGGCAGAAATGATGAGTGAAGCTAACAGAAGAATCTTCATAATCCTGCAGGGTTAGGCCGCCGCGGCGTCCTCGACGATCTCGAAACTCGATGTCACTTCGGCGGTAGGGCGTACAGTCGCGGCGACGGAGCAATATTTCTCTTCGGAGAGCTGAATGGCGTCGGCGAGGGCCTTTTCCGAGATGCTACGCCCGCGCACGATATGGTGAACGTGAAAGGAGATGAATTTACGCGGATAGTCGCTTACGCGTTCACCCGTTACCTCCAGCCGGTATTCCTCGAGCGGCTGTCGCTTCTTTTCCATTATCGAAACGACGTCGGCGGCGGTGCATGCCGCGACCGACATCAGGAGCAGCTCGACGGGCGAAGCGGCCGTACCGCTATCTCCTTTCGTATCAATAACTATCGAATGGCCGGACGGCGGCGTGCCGGTAAAAAGCTGGTCGCCGGTATGTTTAATGATCGCTTTGTAAGGTGTTGTTCCCATGTTCGTTATATTTGCCGAATTCGACTTCCCTTCAGGCAAATCTTAGCATAAACCCGCGGTTCGACGCTCCCGACAGTGCGTGAACAACTTTTGGTATATAAAATGCTTCTTAACACGAGGAAGCACGGCCACCCACATATTGCTACCGATCGGAGATATCTTATGCAGCGAACAGTCGGCACGTTTTCAGCCATAGCACTGCTAATGGCGATGTTCTTTTCACTCGGCACGGAGGCAGCGGGGCAACGCATTAATGAAAGGCGAGTCCGCGATAACGTGCGTAGCCTCAATTCAAAGGTTGATGACCTCGAATACGCCCTTATGTTTCGCTTACGAAGCATCTCGGCTGGGCGCCAGGAAGTGAACGAGGCTAATTCCAGCATTATGGCGCTCAGGGATTCTCTCAACAGATTCAGCGAAAATCTCGACCTCCGACGTGATAATCCCAACGACATTAACGACATTGTGCGGTCGGCCAACGAGGTGCAGGGATTTCTCCGCGCGCATCCGCAGGACCCGAGGATCGATTCCGTATGGCGCGAGGTTCAGGGGCTGATCGATTCGCTGGCGTCGAACTACGGGGTAACTCCGGACTGGCGCGGCCGCATCTCAAGTGTGCCGTCGACAGGCACCACGTATGATCCCGTCGCTTCACAGGCGGCCTCGGGCCCGCTGACGGGGACATATCGGCTTGACCGTTCGCAAAGCGAAAACATCGCCGAGATCATTTCTTACACAGGCGTGAGCGGCGCCAACCGCAGCGATCTCGAAACGAAACTCGAATCGCCGGAGGAGCTTGCTCTCAGCGTGCGCGGCAACCGTGTCGCTCTTGCATCGTCCAACGGTTCGGTCGTCAACTTTGTCGCAGACGGCCGCGAAGAGACCGAGGTGCAGAATGGGCGAACCGTAAGGATGCGTGCAACGCTGGGAACGGACGAACTCACAGTTTCAAGTCTCGGCGGCGAGACGGATTACACGATCATTTTCAGGGCAGAGCCCAACGGCTTGCGGGTGACGCGGCGCGTGACCACACCCTATCTGAATGAAACGGTTTTTGCCGAAAGCGTCTATAACAAGTCGAGTTCGGTGGCGGGGCTGGGGATCAACGATGATTACCTAAGTGACGACGCTTTTTATCCGGACCGCGATAATAATTCGGGTTACTCTTCTAACGATCCCGATGACACGGGCTATTCATCGAACATTCCTCCGGCAAACACGGGCGTAAACAGTCCGAACCCGTCGATGAGCCAGCCGCGTATCGGAAGGTTTCTGGTACCGGACGGAATGGTATTGATGGGCAATCTGGACACGACCATCGACACAGACGTTTCGCAGAACAACGACCGGTTCCGTATGACCGTTCAGTCGCCGATGGAGTATCGCGGAGCGATCGTGGAGGGCTATATCACCGGAGTCGGGAGCTCGGGCCGAGTTTCGGGACGCCCGAACGTAACATTCAATTTTGAGCGGATAACGATGCCGGACGGACGCGCATACGATTTTGCAGGTAATCTTGAATCGCTCAAAGATCATCAAGGGAAAGACGTCCGCGTTGGTAATGAGGGCACTGCTCAGGGCGACAGCCAGACACGTGAGACGGCAAAACGCGGCGGAATCGGGGCGGGACTCGGCGCGGTGATCGGTGCGATCTCCGGGGGCGCCAAGGGAGCTGCGATCGGTGCTATCATCGGCGGAGCCGGCGGTGCCGGTTCGGTGCTGGTCGGCGGCCGAGACGACATCAAGCTGATGCCGGGCTCGAGCTTGACGGTTCGGTCCTCATCGCCGATCCGGTCTAACTAGAATTACGTTTGTCTGAATTATAGGCGGGCTTAATTGCCCGCCTTTTTCTTTTGCCTTATCATTCCCTATCCGATGAAGGCTTTACGCGATCTACCGGTGGAGATCGAGAACTACCGCGACGGAAAATGGCGGCGTGAAGACGCGCTGCGCATAAACTCTGTGGCCGATGCCGAGGCGATGGTCGAGGACCTCGGTTTCTGTCTGGGCCTGACGGACGCCCGCAAGGACCTCCCGTCCGTCTACATCGCGGTGTGCGGCAGACGCGACGCCCATATGCCGCGAAATGTGCAGAAGGATCCCGAGGCGAGTTCGGCGTGGGTATTAAAAGACGAGATGGTCGCCCGAGGCAAGGTCTATTACGGAAAACTGGTGAAGGGCAATTCGATGTTTCTCGCCCCGCGGATGATCCCGGTATTCAACGCTATTTGGGGCATACCCAAGGCCAAAGAAAAAGAGGAGCTTTCACCGAACGCATTAAAGGTTCTCAAAGTGCTTCGCAAGGAATGGGAGATGGCAACCGCCGATCTGCGCAACGAATGCGGATTTGAGAACAAGGCCGACCTCACCAAGGCCATCGACGAGCTGCAGCGGCGGATGAAGGTGATCCCGCAAGAAGTCTTGTACGTGCCGAAATTCACTTATATATGGACGCTGGCCGAGGCACGATTCCCCGGCGAATTGAAGGTGCGGATGATTCGCGAAAACGCGGTGCGTGAACTCGCGCGCTGCTACCTCGAAATGTGCGGGATGACGCTGCTCGGCGATCTCTCTCGTGCTTTCGGTTTCCAGCGATGGGAGTCCGGACGCGCCAACCATCAGTTGGTCGATGAGGGGTTCGCTGAACGGTTGGGCACGGGAATCTATCGTCTCGTCACACTTTAATTGGCGGACGAGAAACAAAGCGGTTAATCTCGACGTAATACACTTATCCGATCTCTACAAACAATAGGAGCCAATTTGATGTTTCGACGACAGAATCTAGTTTTATTGATCTTTGCCGCGCTGTTGATGCCCGGCATTGCTGTTGGACAGGGTACGGCCGCGGCCGCGGATCCGGTCGCAAAGATGATCGACGAGGGGATGAACCGTTCTCAAGTTTTGAGCACGATCCGTTATCTCACCGACGTTATCGGCCCGCGGCTCACGAATTCGCCGTCACAGCGGCGTGCGAATCAGTGGACCAAGGAACAGCTTGAAAAATGGGGGATGAAAAATGCCGCCGTTGACCCGTGGGGCGAATTTGGCCGCGGTTGGGAACTGAAGCGGTTTAACGCAAGCGTGATCGTGCCGGAAGGAAACGTTCCCTTCCGTGCGTATCCGAAGGCATGGTCCCCGTCGACAAACGGTGCGATCACTGCGGACGTGGTTTACGTTGACGCGAACGACGAGGCCGGGCTTGCAAAGTACAAAGGCAAGTTGAAGGGAGCGATCGTCTTCACCGCAAGTGAGCGTCCCATTCAGCCGGGTTTTGAGCCGACAGCGGCAAGGCAGTCAGACGAAACCTTGGCAAAGATGGAAGAGGCCGAGCGACAACCGGCCCGCGCGCCACAGACGCCCAGCGAAGCCCAGATGGCCGCTCAGCGGTTCAATCAGCGAAAGGCCGCCTTTTATTTTGAAGAGGGAGCCGCGGTCCTGGTCGATTCGGGATTTGGGGTTGATGCAGGAACGATCCGCGTGATGGGTGCCAGCCTTCCGCCGATGGATAACGTTGGCGGAAATCGCACACCCGGCATGCGTATCTATTCGAAAGGAGCTCCGGCAACCATTCCGCAGCTCGTTGCTGAGGTTGAGCAGTATAACCGCATTCTTCGCCTCGTGAAACAGGGCGTGCCGGTCAAAATGACGGTCGATCTTGCAGCCGAGTTTTATGACGACGACCTGACGGGTTACAACACGATCGCCGAGATACCGGGGACAGACCTCGCGGACGAAGTAGTGATGCTCGGTGCTCACCTCGATTCATGGCATTCGGGAACCGGCGCGACCGACAACGGCGCGGGCGTCTCGGTCGTGATGGAGGCGATGCGCATCATTCAGGCCTCGGGCCTTAAGCCCCGCCGCACGATACGCGTTGCACTCTGGACCGGTGAGGAACAGGGCCTCTGGGGTTCGCGCAAGTATGTCGAGAAAACCTTTGCCCGTGTGGGTGACGGTTCTGACGCGGCATCCTTCGCTGCTCTCGGGGGCCAGCGTCCGCCGCTGACCCTGCTGCCGGCACACGAGAAATTCTCGGCTTATTACAACCTTGATAACGGAACGGGACAGATCCGCGGTATCTATCTGCAGAACAATGAGGCGGTTCGCGAGCCCTTCAAGAGCTGGCTCGGGCAGTTTAGTGACTGGGGAGTAGGAACCGTGACGATCAATAACACGAGCGGAACCGATCACCTCGCGTTCGACGCGGTCGGATTGCCTGGCTTCCAATTTATTCAGGATCCGGTCGAGTATTCGACCAGGACGTGGCACACTACGCAGGACGTTTTTGACCGAGTGCTTGAACAGGATCTCAAGCGTTCGGCCGTGATCATGGCAACATTTGCGTACAACACGGCAACGATGGACGAGCGGCTTCCGCGAAAGACCGCGGCCACCGCTTCACTGCTGCCTGGTTTAAACTACCGTGCCGCTTTGGACGAGGCACGCTTCGTCAAAGCGGGTTACGGATTTTCGATCTGCGGAGGCGAGGTTCACCACGCCGAGATCCCGCACGGATTTCCGGACTTTCTGACCGTGATGAAGCGCGACGACATTCACGCAGCAGAATAAGAGAAGTCACCAAAAAACTGAGGCTGTGAGTTTAGGCTCACAGCCTCTTTTCACGCCTGTCGATGTCGTTGAATGTAAACTAGTTAGTACTTCATCAACTCCTGCACAGCATTCTCGACATCTTCACTTTGCGGGAGGATGAAGTCCTCGACCTGTGGGGCGTAAGCCACGAAGGTGTCTGTGGCGCCGACGCGGCGGACCGGGGCGTCGAGATATTCGAAAAGTTCGTCCGAGATGCGGGCCGCGATCTCGGCACCGTAGCCGTACGAGATCGGATCTTCGTGGGCGACGATGACACGCGAGGTCTTTTTGACGCTTTCGACGATCGCATCCCAGTCATAGGGAACTAGGGTGCGCAGATCGATGATCTCGACCGACACGCCCTGCTGTTCCAAACGTTTTGCGGCCTGATTTGAACGCTCGACCAACGCTCCGAACGTTACGATGGTGACGTCGGTTCCCTGCCGCACGGTCTTTGCCTTACCGAACGGGATCAGGAAATCCTTGCCCGGATAGGCCGATTTGTTATAGACCTGGCGATAGAGGTGCTTGTGCTCGAGGAAAAGAACGGGGTCGTCGCACCGGATGGATGTGCGGAGCAACCCGTTCGCGTCGAGTGCGGTCGACGGGTAGACGATCCTCAAGCCCGGCGTATGCGAAAAGAGCGTCGTACCGGATTGCGAGTGATAGACCGCACCGCCCTTGAGATATCCGCCAACGGGGACGCGAATGACCATCGGGCATTTCGTGTCGCCGTCCGAACGCCATCGCGTTACCGCGACCTCGTTTCGGATCTGGTGGAATGCCGGAAAAATGTAATCGAAGAATTGGATCTCGCAGACCGGCTTGAGCCCGCGGATCGCCATCCCGACAGCCCGGCCGACGATGTTGGCCTCGGCGAGCGGCGAGTTAAATACGCGGGCCGAGCCGAACTTTCGCTGAAGATTGGCGGTTACCTTGAATACGCCGCCCTTGCCCTTCACCTGCTCAAGATATTCCTCACGCGAAACGTCCGCTACATCCTCGCCGAAAACCACGATGCGCGGGTCGCGCTCCATCTCTTCATGCATGCAGCGGTTGATGAGGTCGACCATCGTTCCGGGATTGCCCGAAAGCTCCGTACCCTCTTCGGTGTCGAACAGCGAGCGGTCGGTGGGGTCGACATCGGGTGAAAAGACGTTCCGCAATGCCGATTCAGGAGCCGGCTGTGGCGTTTCGATCGCGATGTCGGCAGCTTTATTAACCTCTTCGTCGACCTCCTTACGCAGCTTCTCGAGATCTTCCGACGAAGCGATTCCTTCATTCATCAGATATTCTGCGAAGGTCTTTATCGGGTCGATAGCCGCCTCGCGTTCTCGCTCCTCATCGGGACGGTACAGCTTTTCGTCATCTGAAAGCGAATGTGAGTAAGGCCGGATCACCTTGCCGTGGACAAAGGCCGGGCCTTTTCGCTCGCGGCAGTACGCGACCGCTCGCTTAAAGGTTGCATAGCTTTCGATGGGGTCCGTGCCGTCACATTTCTGGATATAAAGATCGGGGAAGCCCTCGACCAGTTTTGATATATCGCCGCCCGCCGTGTTGACCTCGACGGGGACTGAAATTGCGTAGCCGTTATCTTCAACAACGAAAATGACCGGCAGCTTCAGGTTTGATGCGGTGTTGAGAGCCTCCCACCATTCGCCCTCGCTGGTGGTACCGTCACCGACGGACATATAGACGACCTCGTCGCCTTTGAAACCCGTAACCTTATCCTCAAGCTCCTTGACCAGCGACGCGCGGTAACCGGCCTCAGCAGCACCCACAGAGTGGAGAGCCTGGGTGCCGGTGCAGGACGATTGCGAAGGAACGTTGAGATCTTTATGGCCCCAGTGCGACGGCATCTGTCGACCGTGGGAATTCGGGTCTTTTTCGGCACCGACGGCGGACCAGAGCATCTCCTGCGCCGTCATGCCGAGGCCTAGCATAAGAGCTCGGTCCCGATAATAAGGAAAGAACCAATCATACGCCGGTTTAAGAGCCAAGGCCGCGCCGGTGAGCAGCGCCTCATGTCCGGCGCCTGAGATCTGGAAAAAGATCTTGTTTTGTCCCTTAAGCTGGATCTCTTTGTCATCGATCCGCCGGGACATATACATTGTCCGATAAATGCCGATAAGTGTTTCGGCATCGAGCCCCTCGTGTTTGTCAATATTCTTAACGGCCCGTTTGGTCGATTTTGTAGACTTGGAGGCAACCGTGCCCTTGGCCGTTCTCTGGGTCTTTTTTTGAGCTACGTAACCGTCGGCCACCATCGTGTTGGCCTTTTCGGCCACGACGGTTTTCTTCGTCTTTTTTGAATTGTCGGAGCCGTTATTCTTTTTCTTTGCGGAGGGGGTCGGCCCTTTTCCCTTTGCGGTTCGTTTGGCCGCAGATTCATTCACCTTTTTGGTTGCAGTTGCCATTATAAATAGTCCTTAAGATAAAAATATTTTATAAAGGGGTAACTTTTTAAGATACCAAAAAGGCAGGAATCGGGCAATTTAGACCCGGGAGGGTGTTAGACAGTCCCCAGCTAATAAGCATGCTCGGGATGTGAGCGAATGTAATCGACCGAATCGCGGACCAGATCCTCCAACACTTGGGCGTCGGCATCCGAAAGCCGTTTCAAGTAGAGGCAAGAAACGCCGGTTTTGTGTTTGCCGAGCTTTGCGAGATATTTCTTATATTTTTCAGAGCCGCAGCCGACATACAGCGACAAGTTCGCCTTTCGCGGCGAAAAGCCCGTAATCATCCAGTCAAGTTCGCGGCCCGATTCATATTTGAGTCGCCGGGTGCCGAAACCGATGATCGACGGCCCCCACAGCTTTGGCTCTTCACCGGTTACGCGCTTAAAAAGCTCGAGCAGCGCAAAGGCATCAGCGCGGCGGCCATCGTCCTCGATCGCGTTCAAAAAGCCTTCTACGCTCTCGTCGCTAGGTTTTGTCTTTAGCTCGGCTTTTGCCATCGTTACATCCTCCGAAACGACCCCGTTATATATTAAAGAACCGTATTTTATCTCGGTTCGGTCTTCGCCGACAACAATTGTGTGCAAAGCCCAATATAACTTGACAATATTCGGCGAAATTCCTAACCTTAAAGTTCGCCCGCGGCGGCTAGGCAGCAACCGTAGGGCACCGAAACATTCCGCAGTAGCTCAATGGCAGAGCATTCGGCTGTTAACCGAAGGGTTGTAGGTTCGAGTCCTACCTGCGGAGCCAATAGTTTGGGAGAGGGCACCTTGATCTAGGTGCCTTTTTTATTTCGTGGGATCAAAAATGAACGCTCCTGTCATGTGGCGGGTTTTCAAAATCGAACCCTCTTTGAACCGGCATGCTTTTGAGATGTTTTATGGACTCAAAATGGGCCGCATGCCGTGGTGTCCCCGTTTCGGTGTTCGGCGGTTGTTATCAGCGGCGATTTATCCGATAATCATTAGTTTTGATATCTAGCGGATATTGCACGGATCTGCTCCCAATTTAGGAAATTAATTTAATACTTGCCTTTCTCTGCGATCGTCAGAGCGGGGCGAAAAACAATATGAACGATTACGTAATTTACCTTGTGCCCGCATTGGGCCTCTTCGGCTTGCTGGTAATGGCATTTAAATCTGCCTGGGTCAGCAAACAGGAAGCCGGCGAAACGAAGATGCAGGAACTTGCCGGTTTTATCGCTGCGGGTGCCATGGCATTTCTTAAGGCCGAATGGCGAGTGCTCACCATCTTTGCCTTGATAACCGCTGCTTTGCTCGCCTATTCCGGAACGGTCCACGAGGTGAATGCCCGAGAGATCCACTCTCACTGGATCATTGCGGTCGCCTTCCTGATCGGCGCGGTCTTTTCTGCCACGGCCGGCTACATCGGAATGAAGGTCGCCACCAAGGCGAATGTACGCACAACACAGGCGGCCCGCACGAGCCTTAAGCACGCTCTAAAGGTGTCCTTTACCGGCGGTTCGGTGATGGGCCTCGGCGTCGCCGGCCTCGCGATCCTTGGCTTGGGCGGCCTTTTCATTGCGTTTTTGGCAATGTTCTCCGATCTGGGCGCAAATCAGGTTCGCACCGCTATTGAGGTTCTAACGGGTTTCTCGCTCGGTGCTGAATCGATCGCTCTGTTCGCACGTGTCGGCGGCGGAATCTATACAAAAGCGGCGGACGTCGGAGCTGACCTGGTTGGTAAGGTCGAGGCGGGGATTCCCGAGGACGACGTCCGGAACCCTGCGACCATCGCCGATAACGTTGGCGATAACGTAGGCGACGTGGCCGGCATGGGTGCCGACCTTTTCGGATCATATGTGGCGACCATTCTCGCAACTATGGTGCTTGGCCAGGAAACGGTCCTCCGCGACACGATGGGCGGCCTTTCTCCGATCCTCCTTCCGATGGTCATCGGCGGCCTCGGCATTGTCTTTTCGGTCATCGGTATGCTGCTGGTCCGGATCAAAGATGAGACCTCCAGTGTGCAGTCGGCCCTTAATCTCGGCAACTGGACGGCGATGATCCTGACGGTGGTTGCATCGTTCTTTGCTGTGATGTGGATCTTGCCTGACGGGGAGATCACTTTGCGTTCGCAGACCTTTGATAAGTGGGGCGTGTTTTACTCGATCGTCGTCGGGACGATCGTCGGTGCGATCATGAGCTACGCGACAGAGTACTATACGGCGATGGGCAAAAAGCCCGTCAACTCGATAGTGCAGCAATCGTCGACCGGCCATGCGACCAACATCATCGGCGGGCTCGCTGTGGGCATGAAATCGACGGTGATCCCGATCATCACGCTGGCTGCGGGAATCGTCTTTTCGTATTACTTCGCCGGCCTTTACGGTGTTGCGATCGCCGCTTCGGGAATGATGGCGACCACCGCCATGCAACTCGCCATCGATGCCTTCGGGCCCATTGCCGATAACGCCGGCGGTATCGCCGAGATGAGCCAACTCCCAGCTGAGGTACGCGGCCGCACCGACATCCTTGACGCCGTCGGCAACACCACCGCCGCCACGGGTAAGGGATTTGCGATCGCCTCGGCGGCGCTTACTGCTCTCGCGCTTTTTGCCGCTTTTGTCGGCATCGCCGGCATTGACCGGATCGATATCTATAAGGCGAACGTACTTGCCGGCCTGTTTATCGGCGGCATGATCCCGTTCATCTTTTCGGCCCTTTGCATCCAGGCCGTCGGTAAGGCGGCGATGGATATGGTGCAGGAAGTGCGGCGCCAGTTCCGCGAACTGCCGGGCATCATGACGTACGATACTAAGCCCGAGTACGAGAAATGCGTCGAGATCTCGACCCAAGCCTCGCTCCGCGAAATGATGCTTCCCGGTGCGATTGCGCTGATCACCCCGGTCATCGTCGGATTTACGTTCGGACCCGAGGTTCTGGGCGGATTGCTTGCGGGCGTCACGGTCTCCGGTGTTTTGATGGGGATCTTCCAGAACAACGCGGGCGGCGCGTGGGACAACGCGAAGAAGTCATTTGAAAAAGGCGTCGAGATAAACGGTGAGATGTACTACAAGGGCTCTGAGCCGCACAAGGCATCGGTCACGGGCGACACCGTCGGCGATCCCTTCAAGGATACATCGGGCCCATCGATGAACATCCTCATCAAGCTGATGTCCATCGTCTCACTTGTCATCGCCCCCTATATTTACGGCATCGGGCAGTAAATAGCGGAAAACAAAATAGAAGAGCCGCCTTCATGGCGGCTCTTCTATTTTCTATCTTCAAATATTCGGGCGATATCACGGGCTGTGTGCAGAACCCTGACGATATCTATTCGATCCTCGGCGAAACGGTAGAAAATAAGAACTTTTCTAAAGCCCGTTACCGGTCAAGACCGAATCCCTTTAAGTTCCTGCTTTCGGAAGTGAGGCAACGAACCCAGACCCGGTTGATCGGCTAGCAGATCGACACTTTTTTCAAAGTTCAAAAGGAATCGATCGGCGGCGTCGAGGTCGTTTTCAGCGATATAAACAAAGATCTGTTCGAGGTCGATTAGGGCCCGGGGCCTCAGGAACGCTGTAGATCTCATTTAGACTTGCGGCCGTTTAGCTTCCTGATGGCACGCTGTCGAACCCCCGCAAGGGACTCCGAGCTCAGTGATTGAGGGTCACCGCTTTCGATACCTTCGATCAATAATTCCTCGAGATGAGCTCGACGCTTTTCGCGTAAATAATTCCGCACTAAATCGCGGAAAAACTCGCTAGTGTTTCCATATCCTTCGGTCTCGATTGCGAGGTCGATCTCGGTTTTCATCTTATCCGGCAAAGAAATATTCACAGTAGCCATATGGCAAACAATAATAAATATTGGCAATAGGTGTCAATGTTTGACAGCCGTATTCAATTCAATTTGAGCCTAGTTTCTCGACAGTCATTAGTTCAACAAATCGGTTAAACAAATATTCACTATCATGAGGGCCGGGAGCCGATTCCGGATGGTATTGAACGGAGAAGATGGGAAGCGTTTTGTGCCGCAGTCCGGCGACGGTGCCGTCGTTGAGGTTAACGTGGGTGACTTCGACGTTTTCCGGCAGGCCTTCGGCGTTTACCGCAAAGCCGTGATTGTGTGAGGCGATCTCAATGCGGCCGGTTGTCAGGTCCTTGACGGGTTGGTTGCCCCCGCGATGGCCGAACTTCATTTTGTAGGTTGAGGCCCCGAAGGCGGATCCTATCAGTTGGTGCCCGAGACAGATGCCGAACATCGGCAGCCCCGCCTCGGTGAGCTCACGGATCTCATCGATCACTGCCGCCATGGCCGCCGGGTCGCCTGGGCCGTTAGAGAGAAAAATGCCGTCGGGTTTGAGCGCCAAAACTTCGGTCGCAGGGGTATCCGCCGGAACCACCGTCACATGGCAGCCGAAACGCGCGAACTCGCGCAAGCTGTTGTTCTTGACGCCAAAATCATATGCGACGATGTGCAGCCGGGCATCGTCCATGGCCGGATATTCGAAGCTGTCATCGACCGTGACGACGGAAGCCAGCTCGCGGCTCGCCATCTCCGGCGAGGCGAGCACTCGTTCGAGAAGCTTATTTGGATCCGTCTCTACGGTCGAAATTGCCGCCCGCATCGCGCCTTTATCGCGAATGTGCCTGACCAACGCTCGCGTGTCGAGGTGCTCGATCGCCACGATCCCGTTACGGACAAGGTATTCCTGCAGGGTCTCGGTCGCACGCCAGTTTGACGCAATACGGCTCGCCTCGCGAACGACCAGGCCCTCGGCCCAAGGCCGCCGCGATTCGACGTCTTCTTCATTGACGCCATAGTTGCCGATCAGCGGATAGGTCATGCATACGATCTGGCCGGCGTAACTCGGATCGGTCAAGATCTCCTGATAACCGGTCATCGATGTGTTAAAGACCATCTCGCCAAAAGTCTCGCCCTCAGCGCCGAAAGACGCACCCGCAAAGGTGCGTCCGTCTTCGAGCACGAGTAGTGCTTTGATCCTGTCTGCCATTACCTGTGATTTTACCGCAACGCGCTCTCCGCTGCCAGTTTAACGGGTGTTAAGGAACGGAGACATCGATATCCTGTGAACTGCTGTCTTCCAGATCTATGACGGTCATCCCGTCGGTATCCCCGGGCACGAAATTTTCATACTCGCCGTGCTCGAGAAATCCCATGCTGGCGGGCGTCCAATACCGGAAGAATGCCTTGCCGTAAATATATTTCTCCGGTACCAGGCCCCAATACCGCGAGTCCGATGAATTGTCGCGGTTATCGCCCATTACGAAGTAATGGTGATTCTCTACCTTTCGTGCCGGCCAGCTCGGCAGTGTCTTGTTGTGCTCGATATCGAGATAATCTTCCTCAAGCTCGGCACCGTTTATATAGACCTTTCCCGATCGTACCTCTACGACCTCACCGGGCAGGCCTATGATCCGCTTTACATAGCTTTTATCCGGCTCTTTCGGATACCAGAAGACGACGATGTCGCCGCGTTCCAGGTGCCCCCAGCGAACTCCCTGAATGTTGTAGTAAACGAGTTTGTTAACCAGCAGCCGCTCTCCGTCATTCAGTTGGGGCAGCATAGATGTGCCTTCCACGACCACGGGCTGAACGGCAAAAACGCCGAGCAGCACAAAGATCACCAGAATCAAAAATACATCTCGGGCGAGCCGAAGGCTCTCAGACCACAGCCCCTGGCGCGATTCCCGGCGGAGATGTATCACCTCGATATCCTGATCATCCCCGGGCGCAACAGCGCCTAATGGAAGTTTGCGGGTCTTTCTGCTGAATCTGAACATAAACGGATATCTTAGGATGCCGAGCCAACCGAGCGCCGTTGGCTACACTTCACCAATGTAAAGGTAAACATACCAAGGCTTAATGTCAAAAACTTGCTGTTTCTACCGCTCGGCCGTTTATAAGCTAGAATACCCCCATGAATGAAGCGATACGATCACAGTTTGCCGCCACTAAGCGCTGCACCTATCTCAATAGCGCCGCGGTTTCGCCGCTGCCGCAAAAGGCAATTGATGCCGTCCTATCACAGCTCAATGATGTAGGGGCTAGCGGCTCAGACCACTATCCGGCTTGGGTCGAGACCAAAGGCCGTTGCCGGGCGCTGCTCGCAGAGATGCTGAATGTCACGAGCGAGCAGATCGCCTTCATGCGAAACACCTCCGACGGCTTTGCATCGATCGCCAACGGCATCGACTGGAATGCGGGCGACAACATCGTGAGCTTCGCGGGCGAATTCCCTGCTAACTTCTATCCTTGGCGTATGGCCCGGGACCGCTATGACGTCGAGCTTCGCCTCGTGCCGGAGCGGGACGGGCGGATCGACCTCGGTGAGATGATCGGCCTGATCGACGACCGTACGCGCCTGGTCGCGATCAGCTCGGTGCAATTTGCATCCGGCTTTCGGGCCGATCTCAAGAAGCTCTCTGAGGCAGCAAACGCTTTCGATGCGTTATTTGCCGTTGACATGATCCAGGGGCTCGGTGCGCACGATTACGATCTGCCTGCATTAGGAGTAGACATCGCTGCCGGAGCGAGTCACAAGTGGCTCTGCGCGCCTGAGGGCTGCGGGATACTCTATGTCTCGGACCGTGCCCGTGGCATGATCGAGCCAGCATTTGTCGGCTGGATCAGCGTAGAACACCCGTGGAATTTCGACGATCGAGAACAGCGTTTTCGCCCAAACGCCCTTGCATGGGAAAGCGGCACCGGCCCATCGTCGCTGTTCTACGGCCTCGAGCAGAGCCTGTTACTTATTAAAGAGGCGGGACTGGGCGCGATCGAGGGTCATTTAGCGGTGTTGAGCGATAGGCTTTGCGAAGGTCTCGCGGGGTCGAACTACGACCTGATAAGTTCGCGGCGCCAGGGCGAGTCATCTGCGATCGTTTGCATCAAGCATCGCGGAGGCCTGGAATCTGCCGACGTCGCGAAGACGCTTCATGAAAAAGGGGTTGTTGTTTCGCCGCGAGGTGACCGGTTGAGGATAGCACCGCACTTCTACAATAACGCGGAAGATATCGATCGTTTTCTTGAGGCTTTGCCCGAGTGATCAATCGCGGACGATCGGCTCAGAAAGGCCATCCAGATTGAGCCGCGTCAGGCCGCCCGCATCAGAGTACGCGGTTCGGGTCATTCTGCTTCGCTCCCGAACACGGAAGAAGATGAGGCCGGCGAAGATCCCTACCACGACCGCCAGCGTAATCCCGCTGAGGATCCATACGACGGTTGCAAGCGCCACGTCCCTGCCTGTCAGTGCGAAATAGCGCTCGATCTTTTCCATTAGAAAAGGGTCCTCGCCCAGCCACTGTACCGTCTTTTCATACCTGACCTGGTCGAGCAGCGCTTCCGCGGCGGCTGGGTCGTTTACATCGAGCACGAGCGCCATATAGTTTCCTATGCGGCGATGATTGATCCGCGCCCCGGGATCCGTCGCCAGGAACTCCGTAAATTTGAAATTCGCATCCGTGGCCGCCGGAGGAGTCGTATACTCCACGATCACCAGCGTTCCGGCCGGGTAAGGTGCCGCGGCAGCCTCGGTCCCGCCTGCCCAATCGATCAGATCAAGGATCGGCCGGTCGCCGAGCCCGGCTTTGAGGCCGTCTGCACTGGTCGCGAATACTATCTGCGGACGCACCGTTTCCCATTCCGGCAGGTGCTTAATAAGAACCGGCAGACCGTCATCCTCCGAGATCTCTTGACTCGACATCGGGGCGTCGATCTGCGCGACTCCCACCACGCTAAAGAGCGCTAGGAAAAGTGCGATCATCTGTAAACGAATAATATTGAAATGAGCCAGGAACATTGGTATTTCAGCGAAGAGCGATGTTAGCACCGGCGATAACGGTATACAAAACCTGCACGGATTCGATGCATACACGAAATCGTGCAAATCCCCTTCTAAAGCCGCATTGTTAAGATGTGAAACCTTTTCCGTTTGTTTGCCGAATTTAATAATAACCCCGAATAATGCAACTAAATACGGGGCGGCACGTGGAATTAGCAAGCATTTCTCGGTTTGGCACGCTAATTGATTCTGCTAATACCGGGGGTTACAAGCAAATGACTACTGAAACACTAAATTATCCTGTTTGGCAAAGCGATGCCGGCACGGCTAAGGGAAAAACAAAGAAGGAGGCAGTTGACGTAGCCAAGGCCAGCGATTTTGATCTGGCACAGGCCGCATCGAAGGGCGATATGGTCGCCTTCGAAGAGATCTATCAACGGCATCACCGTCGGGTCTATTCGATCTGCCTGAGAATGCTGCAAAATGCACACGAGGCTGAAGATCTGACGCAGGACGTCTTTATTCAGCTTTATCGTAAGATCGGCAGTTTCCGCGGCGATTCGGCCTTCACGACATGGCTCCACCGAATGACGGTGAACCAGGTGCTTATGCACTTCCGCAAAAGGAACGTGAAGTACGAAAAGGTCACGGAAGAGGGTGAAACCCCGGACCAGATCGTAAAGGGCACGTCAGACCCGGAAAGAATGAGGGTCGTTGACAAGATCGCCCTTGAGCATGCGATCGAACAGCTGCCGAACGGTTATAAGAACGTATTCGTTCTGCACGATGTCGAGGGTTTCGAGCACGAAGAAGTGGCCCGGATACTGGGCTGCTCGGTCGGAACTTCAAAGTCGCAGCTTCACAAAGCTCGGCTCAAACTGAGGAAGCTCCTCAAGAAAAAAGCTAACCCGAGGCTCTTGGGCGTAAATGCCTAAACGCACTCGGCGACAATTTGGAAACGATTCCCGCCTTTCGAAAGAGAGGCCTTTTTTTGCGTCCGCAATGGCACCGGCGGGCCTTAGATGTTATATTTTCGGAAATTCCATAACTCTCGATTTCCGAAATGCAAAGAACAAAACTTTTCATCCTTACGCTCCTGCTCTTTTCGCAAGCCCTCTTCGCCCAGCCGTCGACGACGAAGACGGATATTGCGAAGCGGGTCGAGATCATCCGCACCGAACACGGCGTGCCGCACATTCGGGCCAACGGTCTGGATGCCGCCGGGTACGCGCTGGCGTGGGTGCAGTCCGAAGATTACGGCGATGCGACGGGCATGCGGCTGCTTTCGGCGAGTGGCCGCTGGGCGGGCGTCGCGGGATATGACCGCATCGATGCGGATTTTAACGCGCTGCGTCAGCGAGCAAAGGCAGAGCCGAAATATGCGTCGCTGACAAAGGACGTCCGCGATGTTTATGAGGGCTTTGCCGCGGGCGTCAACCGTTTTATCGAGCTCCATCCCGATAAGTTTCCGAAGGGCATGCCGGCGGATTTCACCGGTTTTGACGTGCTCGCGACCGAGCTTAATTCGCCGTCGCAGCAAAAGATCCGGCGGTTCTTGAATCACCTTGCCGGCGGGGGAGAGCCGGGTGGGGATGACGACGATGCGGAGGGTGAGGGGGCGGATGACGGTTCGAACGCGTGGGCGCTTGCGCCGAGCCGGACGAAGAGCGGGAATGCGATCTTGATGCGTAACCCGCATCTGCGGTGGACCGCCGGTTATTACGAGGCACATATCACGGTCGCCGGGGTGATGGATTTTTACGGCGATTTCCGGATCGGCGGGCCTTTCGGGGTGATCGGCGGCTTTAACAAATATCTCGGTTTTTCGACGACGAACAATTCGCAGGACCTTGATGAGATCTATGCTCTTGAGGCCGATCCGGCCAAGCCTGACCACTTTTTGTTTGATGGCCGATCGGTGCCGCTTGTGCGGGAGCTGATCACGGTCCCGTTTCGCAACGGCGATGCGGTCTCGACCGAGACCCGCGAGTTTTGGTCGACGCCTTATGGGCCGGTGATCCATCGGGCGGAGGGGAAGATCTATATTTTCAAATACGCCGGTGACGGCGAGGTGCGCGGCGGGGAGCAGTTCCTGCGAATGATGCGGGCCGACTCGCTCGAGGAGTGGCAAAACGCGATGCGGATGCGGGCGAGGATGACATCGAATTTCACGTACGCCGACCGTGACGGGAACATCTATTACGTTTGGAACGCGGCCTTGCCCCGGCTGCCGCATCCGCCGGTCGATGAGGTGACTGCGGTGCCGGCGAAGGGGATCGTCGATATATGGACCGACTATGTTCCGTATGACGAGCTGCCGCAATTTTTGAATCCGCCCGGCGGGTATATACATAACGAGAACAGCTCGCACCATTACACGAACGTGCGTGCGCCGATCGTTACGAAGAATCGCTATGCCAACTTTGAGGAGCCGCGGCTTTCGCTGCGGAGCCAGTTGGGCATCGAGCTGATCGGTGGCGATGAGAAGTTTAGCCTGGAGGACATCGTCAGGCTGAAGCACGATTACCGGGCGTTGCTCGCCGATCGGGTCAAGCCGGACCTGATCGCGGCGGTTCGGGCGAATCGCCCGACGCCGGAGGCCGCGGCGGCGGCGAAGCTGCTTGAGCAATGGGACAACACGACGTCGCCGGAGAGCCGGGGTTCGGTGCTTTTTCAGGCGTGGTGGCGGGATTACTCGGGCCTTCGCGAGGGTGTGCGGACGCTGCTGCCGGATGAGGAGCGGTACGCCAAGGTTTGGGACGTAGACGACCCGATGAACACGCCTCACGGTTTAGCCGACCCCGCGCGTGCGGCTGAATCATTTGCCCGTGCCGTGGAGGAAATCAAGAAGCAATACGGCAGCTATGACGTCGCGTGGGGCGAGGTTCACCGCGTACGCCGCGGGAAGGTCGATGCGCCGGTGGGGGGCTGCGGGAACGATCTCGGCTGTTTCCGGATAATGACCTATGAACGCGACGCGGACGGCAAGATGCGTGCGATCGGCGGCGACGGCTGGGTCTTTGCGGTCGAGTTTGCCGAGGTGCCGCGGGCATATTCGATCCTCGCCTACGGCCAGAGCAACGATCCAGATTCGCCCTATATCGACACCCAAGCCGAGATGTTCGCCCGCGGAGAGATGAAATCGGTGGCATTTACCACCGCCGACGTAAATTCTCGGGCCGTGAAACGATATCATCCGGGGGAAAAGGCTGGGAAATAGGGCGGCGTCCACAGGGCGTCCTCGGGGTGTTCT
>JAEWBM010000142.1 GCA_023391155.1 Acidobacteriota bacterium | reverse complement strand
AGTGGGTCGAGATCGCGGAACAGAAGGGCACCATTGACGGCAATCTGGTCAAGATCAAGGCTCGAGTTCTAAACGCTTCAGGCGAGACCAAGTATGCCGATGTCAAACTGAAAGAAACCTATAAAGGTGACAAATGGGATGGGGCCCGTCCCGATGCCGAACTTCAAGATCTGACCGCTTCTGTGCGGATTGAGCCGGGCGAAGAACGCGAGGTTGAGTTTACATGGGACTCATCCGGTTACGCTTGGTTCGACGACGGCCGACCCCGATTGCTGCAGCGGATCAAGGCTGAGCTGGAAGAGAACGGCAAAAAGGTCGATGAGATGACCAAGAATCTCAAGGTCGCTCCTAAACCGGTGGTCCTTGTGCACGGGCTTTGGAGTAACTGGAAGGCGTGGGAGTCGTGGCAGAACATTCTCACTACATCGCACAGCTATGATTGGAAAGGCTTCCCGGTCGGGGAAAAGCCGGACAAGGGAGTTATGAATACGGGCGGCGCGTTTCTTTCAACCGAAAAGACGAACACCATTTTTGAGAATTCTCAGCAGCTCGGGAAATATATCCGGTACGCACAGGAGGACCGGAACGCCTGGCATGTTGATATCGTCGCACATTCGATGGGCGGGCTTATTTCGCGGCATTATATTCATCACTTTATGCCGCCTGTTCAAGACGGACGGCCGCAGGTCGCCCATTTGGTAATGCTCGGCACTCCGAATATGGGTTCGCCCTGCGCCGATGTAATGAACACCGTTTTCGAGACTCTTGGCAAGAACGTAGAAGCGGTTCGCCAGCTCCGGCAGGATGTCGCAGCCGAGTTCAACCGAGTCGTGACCAACCGAAAAGGTGTGAAGTTTTCGGTGCTCGCCGGCGACCCGTTGCCGGTAATGTGCAAGAACTACGTCTGGAATGATGGGGTGGTGCCGGTCCAGTCGGCCAAATGGCAGATCAAGGACAATGCTACATCCAAGAGCATTCACACGGACCTGACGGGTACCTCGGATTTCTCGAACTTCGTCAAGCCGCGGCTCGCTGTCGGACCGAAAGGGAACCATATGCCCGAGGCGCCGGAGCTTCCGCAGTACCCCGGCCAGATCGGCCGAGCAGTTTGGGAGAATGCGGTGCCGGACTCGACCGCTTTTTCGCCGAGACTAATAGGGGCCGCGTATAGCGCCGAGGAAGGGCCGCAGGCTCTCTTCACCGCCAGCAAGGTCGCCCCGTTCGCCAAGGGTGCGATCGTTCCGAAGAGCGGTTCGGTTGCGATCGATCTTCCGGTCGAAGCAGCCCGGGACCTCGGTGTCACCTTCATGGCCGCGCCATATCTGACGGCCACTCTGGTAGACCCGTCGGGCACGGTTGTTGGCAAGAATGAAGCCGGGGCGCCGGAGAGCCGGGCGTGGTTCCGGTCGATCCATATCGATCGAGGGGTCACTACCGGAAACTGGAAGCTAATTTTAGAAAACGTGGGACCGGTCGACGCGGAGGCCATAGTAACTTTCTGGACAGACGCAAACAGATAAAATAGGACAAATGACAAGATCAATACTTTTAATAACCTTTATTGCTGCTTTGGCCGCTAGTGCGCTGGGACAGTCGACCCTTAACCAAGATCCTAGTGCCGCGAGGTTTGTGACATCCGACATCGATCTTTTCTGGCGGGCATACGACAAGGCGACGCCTGCGAACGATCTTGTGGTCTATCGCGATGAGTATTTGGAAAAGGGAAGCGAGGGTCTAAAGGAATTCAATACGCTCCGAATCGGCAGCTCGTGCAACTTGCTAAGCTCCATCGAACGCTCGAGAGAGTATTACGAGGCGCTCCGCGAACCGAGCCTTCGGGTGAAAACCTTTGAGCCGCAGGTACGGGCGAGCTTTAGACGATTGCAGGAGCTTTATCCCGACGCTGTTTTTCCGGATGTGTATTTTGTGATCGGAAGAATGAGCTCGGCGGGAACCCTTTCACCGAAAGGCCTGTATGTCGGCGTGGATATGTTCGGGGCGAACAAGCCGGGAATTACGGACGGGCTTAGTGATTGGCATCGTGCAGTAATCGGGCCGATCGAACGCATACCCGTTGTTGTGGTTCACGAATCGATCCACTATCAGCAAAAATATCCGAGTGACACGCCTCGGACGCTCCTCGCCGCAGCGATCAATGAAGGGGCAGCAGATTTCGTCGCAGCGTTGGCAACCGGCGGAAACATCAATGAACACCTCCATAAGTTTGCGGATCCGATCGAGGCGGAACTGTGGAAGGAGTTTGAAAAGGAAATGGACGGTACCAAGATAAGCAACTGGCTATATCAGGGGGAGGAGGCAAAGGACCGCCCGGCTGATCTCGGCTACTACATCGGATACAAGATCGCCGAGAGCTACTACGAGCAAGCGGCCGACAAGAAGGCGGCGGTACGAGAAATATTAGAGATCAAGGATTTCAAGGGGTTTCTGGAAGAGAGTCGCTACGCGGACAAATTTAACTGACACTGTGTCGATAGCCTGATCAAAGCCGCGTCCTTTCGCGGCTTTTTTTGTGAAACAGCGGCGGGACAATTATCGCGTGTGGTTGTGAGGGGCTGCCTCGAAACGATATGAGAAAAAAACGATCATCAATAGGTCCATTAGCTGCATTTCTTGTATTTGCCATCACGCTGGCCGCCGTGCTCCCGAACGCTGCGCAGAAGCGCAGAGCTGCCTCGAGCGCCGGCCAGTCCTCTGGCTCGGGACGATGCCCCGGCGGTTGGAGCGGCGTGATCACATTGCGCAAGACTCTCAACGATTCTCTCGAATCTGATGAGCCGGGGATTCGAAAGGATATCGACCGTATAAAGCACAAGACAAAGCGAGACTACCACTACGAGGCCCGCGCGGTTGTTGACGGGAGCGACCCCAAGAATGCGATCGTCAATACAAAGCTTTCGATCACGGATAACGACCTTAACTGGGGCGAAGAACGCGTTTGGGAATCTTGCGGCAGCCGCGGTGACACAAGTCGTTGGCAGATCATAGAGAGCGTTGACGACCGCGTCACTCAGGGCAGTGCCGAGGGACCCGCGCGCTCGTTCGGGCTGATGGTAAACGAGTTCGACGGGACGTACAGCTTTAATATAGGCTTCAACGAGTTTCAGGGGCGATATAAACGCGTTGAAAGAACCGAACGCAGCGGTTTCTGCCAGCCGAAGAACAACGGGCCGTGGAGCAGAGATACGGATCAGGTGACAAAGATTGAATCCTCGGGATTTTCGGCAGACGGAAAGATCGATCCCGAAAACCCCGACGTTATCTCGGGCACAAAAACTTGGGGATATGACGGGACCGGCAACGTCGTAAGCTTTGTTTATACCGCTACATGGACCTTTACCCGGTGTCCTCAAAAGCTGCTGATCACTGATCTTAAATTCCAGCATCCGGACTACCCTGAACCTGAAAAATGGAAGGACATTATTGAGCAACACGGTACGATCGACGGCAATCGAGTAAAGATCAAGATCAAAGTGCTCAACATGGGCAGTGAGCCCCGATTTGCAGCGGTCGAGTTAAAGGAGACTTATAAGGGCGATAAATGGAACGGGGCACGCCCCGACGAACCGCTCCCTGACAGTGATATGCACATCAGGTTGGACGCAGGTGAGGAACGCGAGGTCGAGTATGTCTGGAACACAGACGGCCAGGCTTGGTTCGACGACGGCCGACCGCACCAGTTTCACAAGATCAAAGCCGAGTTGAAGGAGGAAGGGAAGCTGCGTGACTCAAAGAATCAGATGCTTTTGATCGCGCCGCGGCCTTTGGTCCTGGTTCACGGGCTCTGGTCAAGCGCGCAAGCCTGGGTCCCCCTATATCAAAACCTACTAACCGAATCACATAGCTACCAATGGAAGGCGTCCGCCGTGGGCGAGCGGCCTGAACACGGCATAATGAACACCGGTGGCAGTTTCCTTTCGTCGGAAAAGACGAATTCCATTTACGAGAATGCCGATCAGCTTGAGAAATATATTAAGTATGCCCAAGGGGAGAGTAACGCGTGGCACGTGGACATCGTTGCACATTCATTGGGCGGCCTGATCTCTCGGCTTTATATTCATCGGCAGATGCCGATAATGCCCGACAACGAACCGCAGGTGAAGCATCTTGTAATGCTCGGCACCCCAAACGCCGGCAGCCCGTGCGCCGATGTGATCGATATGAAGTTCACTACATTCGGCGAGAGGGTACAAGCCGTCAAGGACCTTAGGCCGGAAAGCGTGGCGCTTTTCAACCAGCATGTTACCAACCGCAAAGGCGTGAAATTTTCAGCCCTCGCGGGGCAGACGATCCCGGTCATGTGCAAGAACGTGGAATGGAACGACGGTGTCGTTGCCGTTTCGTCTGCGATATTTGGGGTTACGGACCACGCGTTTTCAAACGACGTCCATACCGACCTCACCAACGGTAAGAATTTCAGCGCTTTCGTATTGCCACATGTTGTTTACGGGCCGAAGAAGACATATCCGCTGCCTGTGCGATCTGATACTCACCCGCTCGATACGTTCAAGAACATCGAATGGGGAATGTATTCTGAACCTTTCGACTTGCGTGAATTCGGTGATGAGCTATTCGGTGAGCGACGGGTGTACGGGGCATCGGCGAGAACAGACAGCTCCCCTCCGGCAGTACCGCCGTCGATCGAGACGAGCCTCGCCGCCGGTGAGACTGTTGATGCGGAACTTCCGATCGCGGGTATGGCAAATTTGGGGATCACGGTACTTGCCAATCCTGACGTTGAGCTATCATTGCTCGACCCCGCAGGAAAAACGAGAGCAGTCAACGCCGTAGGCTCAAACGAAGCAAAGAGCCTTTTCAGAATCTTGTTCGTTGGCGGGAATGTCCAGGACGGGACTTGGAAACTGCGGATCCGGAACACATCTGATCGTGAGCGAATCTCGCTTGCGACGGCCTGGGACACCGGGGTTCCGGTACCCGCTCCGACGGGACGTAAATGATCTAGCGTTTGGTTATCAGCGGCAGGCCGGCCATACGGACGATCTCAAGATATCCGGGGTCGTCTCGAAACGGGTCCATCTTCGGCTCGCTGCTTAGCCACAGAGCCCATGGGCTGTTCTCGTTGATCGCTTGCCGTAAATATTCGTAACCGCGTCGCCTATCGTCCACCGCCAAATATGATAGGCCGAGAAAGTACGGGGGTATATACGCCCCCTGCTTCTCCCATCGAGTGATCGTTTCCTTCGCCTCGTTGGTCATTCCGGCCCGCGAATATGCAGAACACACAGCGTAAAGCGGTATGGTAGAGTGCGGCTCAAGCTCCGATGCGCGTAGTGCATGTCGAAGCGCCGCCTCGACCTCGCCGGTTTCAAGAAGAATGTTCGCGAGCTGCAGATGCGACTGCATAAAGTCCGGTGCGAGATCGAGCAGCTCACGTGCCTTCTTTTCAGCGGTTTGCAGATCACGCGTCTGGTAAAGGGTCCATGCGGAAAGCACCTTGGGCCGCAGTGAAAGCGGGTCCAACCGCTCGGCTTCAAACAGTTCCATCACCCCCTCCTCGGTCCGGCCGGTACCAACCAGAACCGACGAAAGCCATTCGTGGCTGAGAGGATAATTCGGATTAAGATCGATCGAAATTCGGTATTCGCTCTCAGCCCGGTCCCAATCGCGGATGTTTGAAAAGTACAGGCCGACCGCCGCGTGAGCTTCAGCTAGGTTCGGGTCGATGGCGAGTGCCCGCTCTGCAAGCTCCTTTACACGCGGAACGCCATCCGAGGAGGGCATTATGCCGTAGATCGTTCCCCAGGAGTAAAAGTCAGCCAGGCCGACATAAGCAAGAGCGAAATTAGGATCTAATTCGACAGCCCGTTGAAAGGATTCCTGTGACTTACCAAAACTATCGTGCAGAAATCGGCTCCAGAAATATCGTCCCTGTAGATACGCGTCGTATGCAGCGGCATTTCGTGTACCCCTCTTCTCTAATTGACGACGGTCGTCGCCGGTCAGGTGCGGGATCAAGGAACGGCCAACCTGATCCGAGATCGAGTCCTCAAGCTCGAGAATGTCTCCGGGTTCTTCCAAATAACTCGCCGCCCAACGAACCGAGCTTTCAGCGACGTTCAAAAGCTGAACGGTGACCCGGATCTTGTTACCGACCGGCCTGATCAGCCCCTCGACAATGAACTCTACACCTAGCAGACGGCCCGCGTTGAAAGAATCGGTAGGCTGCTGAGCGAATTTCAACACCGAACTCGTCGGCCGAACTACAAACTTTCGGACGTTCGAAAGCCGCATCGTAACGGCCTCTGCGAGTCCAAGGCTAAGGTATTCACGGTTCTCCAGGTCCGGCGGTTCGCCTATCAGCTTGAAAGGCAGCACGGCGATCGATCGCTCGCGTTCGCCCGTAGACGGGGCCATTTTGTCCGCAACCGCGATCGGGTTACCGGTCGATTCCAGAATCTCCTGATATCTCGAGTCGCCACGGATCGATCGGAGCTTGGGGTCGGTCGCCCACCAGGTAAGCCACTCGTCGCCGTCCTCTTCAGCCTTTCGGAACCACTCGAATGCTTCATCCGTTCGGCCCGCCGCAACGAAACACATCGCGATGAAATAAGGTTTTACGAATCGGCGTTGTGCAGTTTCGAGAAGCTTCTTGAGGATCCTGTTGACGGCCTCGCTGTTCCCTTGGGCCGCACGGGCGAAGGCCAGCATATAGCGCGGAAGCCCGGCCTCGCCCCAAAGTTCCGCACTCCTCCTTAGAGCAGTAACTGCGTCGTCATAACGCCCTGTTTCGATCAGAGCATTTCCCAGATGCAGCAGGCCCTGGGGAAGATCCGGCTGCATTGCGTTTGCCTTCTCGGCGGCCGCGGCGGCATCGTTAAAGCGCCCGGCCTGGTATAACGTCCAACTCGTCATCAGGATCGCACGCGGCGACACGGGGTCGAGTTCCTCGGCTAAGCGTATCTCGCGAATGCCCTCGTCAAACTTCCCCTGCGATGTTAAGGCGTTCGAGAGGCATTCATGGGCAAAGGGGTGATTCGGATTCAGCTCGATCGCCCGGCGTGCGAGCATCTCAGCCTCTTTCCAGTTCTTATTGTGGAGCAGGACACAAGACGCGAGAACCGCGTACGCCTCGGCCATCGAATCGTCTATTTCCAACGCTCTGCGGGCGGCCTCCTCGGCACGGCCAAATGCCTCGCGGGAAGGCGCCTCGCCAAAGATGGCAGACCAGATGAAATGGTCCGCTATCCCGACATACGGCAAGGCGAAATGCGGATCGAGTTCGATCGCTCGTTCAAATTCACGAAGTGCATCTCGCAGCCCCTGATCTGTGAAGCGACTCCAGAAATAACGACCGCGGAGGTACGCCTCATAAGCTGCGGGGTTGGCCGTTCCGCGCCTTTCGATGCGGGACCGCTCTTCCGAGGTCAACCGCGGCATCAGAAATGCGGCTACCTGTTCGGCTAGAGTTTCTTCGAGCTCGATAATATCCCGCACCGGTGTATCGAATGACCGAGCCCAGCGTGTCGTATCTTCCTTGGCGCTGTATATCTGGATCGACAAGCGGATCCTGCCCGAAACTATCCTGACCGTGCCGTCGATAACAAAATCGACACCCAATTCGCGAGCGGCAACGAACGGCACCGCCTCGCCGAAACCGATCACCGATGTCGTCGGACGGATCACGAGGCGGGGTACCCTGCCAAGCCGGGAAATTAGTGTATCTGTCAGCCCGATACCGAGGAACTCTTCGCCCGTGTCCCCGGTTCCGGTCCGGCCTAAGACACGAAACGGAAGGATCGCTAGAGAGAGCTTTTCGGGCTGCGGCCGCGGTGCATTTGAAAATGTGCTATAGAAGTCGGCCATAACCGGCCGATGTTCAAGGAAGTTTGAGATGTCATCGGCAAATTCCGCCGCCGAGCGATATCGATCAGTGGGGTCCTTTCGCATCGCCTTTAGAACGATGCGGTCGAGCGGGCCCGCCAACTCGCGTTTCAGCGATTCGGCAGTTGAGTCGCGTGCTAGCAATACATCTTCCAACGATGCAGTTTCGCCGCGCACGGGGACGAGATCGTTAGAACCGGTGACGGCACCGCTTGGATTGGTGGGCATCGTTTCGCGGATCACCCTGGCGGCGTCTTCCGGGGCGATGCGGCTGAAACTGTATGGCCGGTGGCCGGTGAGAAGCTCGTAAAGCATCACGCCGAGCGAGTAAATGTCTGATGCCGGGCTGATCTCGCCCCCGGCGATCTGTTCCGGCGAAGCATATTCGGGCGTCATAACCCTTAGCTGTGTCGCCGTGGGTTCATGGTCGGTGCCGCCGAGTTCGGGGTCGAGCACTTTCGCGATCCCGAAATCCAACAATTTCGGCTTTCCCGCTTCGGTCACCATTACGTTGGAGGGCTTCAGGTCGCGGTGGATGACCTTTAGGTCATGGGCGGCCTGCACCGCCCAACAGACCTGGCGGAACACCTGCAATCGCTCTCGAACGTTTAATTTGTTCAGGTCACAATGCTCATACAGCGGCAGCCCCGAGATGTATTCCATCACAAAAAAAGGAAGGCCATCCTCGGTCGAGCCCCCTCCGAAAAAGTAGGCGATGTTCGGGTGATTGAGCGCCGCGGTTATCTGCCGTTCGCGCCGGAATCGGCCAAGTATGGCATCGGTGTCCATCCCCCGCTTGATCAGCTTTATCGCAACAGTCTGGTCAAATTCGCCGTCATCGCGGCGGGCCCGGTAGACCACGCCCATACCGCCGCGGCCGACCTCTTCCTCGAGGCGGTAAGCTCCGACACGGCGGCCTATCATTGAAGGATCGGGTGCGATCTCAGTGTCCATCTGGTTTGATATTTCGGAGGATGAAATTTAGTTGTACACCTGAGAGGGCGATCCAGTCAACGCGATCCGGGAAGCACGCGATATTCGGCAAACTCACCGACGAGTACGGAGCTGCCGCTGGAGATCTTTGAAGCGTTGATCCTGGTGAAGAGTCTCTAAGCGCGGATCGACCTCGAGGAAGTTGAAACCGTGGGAATTCGCCTTTTCTGCACGTTCAAGCTGATCGAGGGCCTTTTCACCAAGGCCAAGCGCGACATACGCGAGCGCGGCCTCAAAGGCATAGGTAAAAGGGTTCTCTTGTATCGCGAGTGAATTCACCGCATCGTCAAGTTCTGCTACGCTTTCCGGTGAAGGGTCTGCCACCTGAGCCTTTATTATTTTCCAGCCGGGTTCCGAGTCATTTCCATTGCTGAACGCGAGTTCACTTCGAAAGGCGGCTGCAGCCCCGGCACGGTCGCCCATCGCGGTGAGCGACCAACGCTTTACTTTTATCGCCGGCAAAAACGACGGGTCGAGAGCAAGAGCCCGGTCGCATTCGTCAACGGCCCGCTTTAAGTCCCCCCCGTAAAAATAAACCATTCCGGCAGCCGCTGTTGCCGATAGCGATCGCGGATCGAGCCGCCGAGCATGTTCGATCTCCTGTGCGGCATCTGCGTGCTTACCAATGGCCGCAAGGAACAATGCAAACCAGTGATGAGCCTGGGCGTTTGAGGGATTTAACTGCAGTGCCCTTCGAAAATCGAGTTCCGCTCCCTCGCGGTCACGGTCGTTATAAAAACGAATATAGGCTATCGAAGCGTGAGCCTCCGCAAGGTCGTCATCGATGGCGATCGCCTTTTCCGCAAACTCACGTGCCTTTGCGTATGCGTTCTCGGGCGGTTCGATGTCATAAAGATTTAAAAGGGAATAGGAATCTGCCAGGCCGACATACGCTGGTGCGAAATTCGTGTCGTGCTCCAAGGCATTTCCAAAGCTTGTGATCGCCCTGCGAAGTTCGCCCGAATTGCGTCGGGACATCAGGTACCGCCCTATCAAATACTGCTCGTAGGCTTCAGGGCGATCGGTATACCGCCTTGCGACGAGCTGCCGTTCGAGAGGCAAGGGCTCGATCGCCAGAGCCTGCCAGACGCTTTCGATGATCGAGGTCTGCATCGCGAAGAGATCACCTTCCAGTCCTGCAGACTCCCGGCTGAACAGCACTGCTCCGTCATCAGCATCCACCAATTCCGCGGTAACAGATGTAACACCGTTCGACGTCTCGAGACGGCCACGCAAAACCGCCGCGACGTTTAACTCGGCAGCCAGTTGGGACGGCAGCATTCCGGCCGCAGACCTTCCCGTCGACGCAGACAATACCTCTATCTGTTTCAGATTTCCAAGTTTCCCGGTGATCGCGTCGGCGAGTCCCACTCCCAAAGATCGCCCGGCTTCCGTATTCGACTCGAACGGGAGGACGATAATGCGCGGATTCCGAAACTGGGCAGCCGGAGCGATTGGGGCTCGGGTAGCTCCGCTGAATAGGGCAGTATAAACAAACCATCCGGCTATTACGGCGATAAAAATACCGGCCGCAGCAAGTGCAAGCCTGCGGAGGGTAATGTTAGGCGATGGCCGATCAAGCGGGACAGACAGGCTCCCGGTATCCGGTCCGTCCTCGATAACCAGGGTTGTGCGGTCATGGGCCGGCGCCGGGCGCGGTTCTCGAGTGCCCAAAAGGCCCACGCCGCTGGCGGCAAAGTTCTTGAACAACATTCGGTAGCCCGTCGTTTCAAGCAGTTCGTCAAATCTTGCGTCGTTTCGGATGACATCGAACGCCGGCTCGACCCCCATCCAGTTGAGCCATGATTCCTTGTCTGCGACCGACCGGGAAAGATGTTTGAACGATTCTTCTTTGAACTCTCGCGCTGCCGACGGCTCGTTCTTTAGTTCCGCATCATTGGACAGGAATGCGTATCCCAAAGCGATCTGATACGGCGAGACGAAGCGATCCTTCGACATTTCTTCCAGTTCCCGTAGCAGGGCGAGGGCATCAGCTCGACGGCCGTCTGCGGCAAGGCACTCAGCCTCAGCCAATCGTGCGAAAATGCTGCCCCCAAGATATTCCGACGCTCTCGCGCATTCGTCGATCGCCGCCGCCGTGTCGCCTGTGAGGCGATGTATCTTGCTCAATCCGTAATAGCCGAAACCGTAAGAAGGGAATTCGGCAACGACGCGGCGATATTGGTCCAGAGCCTCCTCATACCGACGTCCGAAATAGAGCGTCCAGCCCACATTGTGATGGTTGAAAGGTGTGAGGGGGTCCAGTTCGACGGCGCGGCGTGCAAGCTGCAGGCTCTCGTCGACGCGGCCCTCAGTTGTGAGCACGATCGAATACCAGACGTAAGCATTAGCATTACCGGGATTTAACTCGATCGCCCGCTGAAGGTGCTTTTCGGCCGACGCCCAATCCCAATTACCTGCGTGCGCCGAAAAGCCGAGGCTGGCGTAGGCATCTGAAAGTTCGTCGTCCAGTTCGACGGCGCGTGACGCGGCCTCGTGTGCCGGTTGAAAACACTCTTGTGGTGCCAAGACGCCGATTATCCCAAGCCAGTTGTAGTAATCCGCGATGCCCGCATACGCCAACGCGTAATTCGGATCTGCCGCGATCGCACTGTGAAAGCTGACAAATGACCTGGCCAATCCCTCTTCCGTAAAGGTATTAAAGTGATAGCGGCCCCTAAGATAATGTTCAAAAGCCTCGGGGATGTCCGTTCCGCGTTTGCCAAAGCCTTCCAACTCACCCCCGCCGAGCTGGGGAAGAAGTGCTTCAACGACGCGGGCCGAAATGTTGTCTTCAAGCGATAAGACGTCGGCCAGTTTCTCATCTATAGACGTTGCCCACACGGCCGCGTTGTCGGCGACGTTTAGTACCTGGACCGATACCCGAAGCCGATCGTTCGCTTTCTTTATCGTCCCGTCGATGATCAGGTCGACATTCAACTGTCTGCCCGCCGCGATCGGGTCTCCGCCGTCGTCGCCAAACCTTGTGATCGAGCCCGTGGGCCGAACGATAAACCTGCGGATCTTGCTCAAGCGCGTGATCAGGGCATCCGCGAGGCCGAAACCGAGAAAGCTCTCATCGCTGTCGCCTGTACCCCCGAGATTAATAAATTTGAACGGAAGTACTGCAAGAGAACGGCTCAGGTCCGGTGCCCGCAAAAACTCGGTCGGGCGCTTTGAGGGGCGTGCAATATAGCGGGGGGCATTGACCGGTTCCCCGGAGAGGAACCGGGTGATATCGCGGGAGAGCTCGGAAACGTCGGAATAACGAGCATCCGGTTCCTTAGCCAACGCCCGCATGACGATGTCGTCGAGCGCCGGGGCCATCTCGGCCTTAAGGTCCTTTGCACCTCGTGCCTCGGCGGCGCGATTCCCGGACCCCTCGTAAATCGTTAGGAGGTGGGCATCGGAATCTATCGACTCGCTGGGCCGTTGCGGCATTTCGTCACAGACCGCTCGCGAGACTTCTTGAAGTGTGCGGCCCGAAACGTTATATGGCCGGCGTCCGGTGAGCAATTCGTAAAGAAGCACGCCGAGCGAGTAGATATCGCTCGACGGAGTAACATCTCCACCTTGTATCTGTTCCGGACTGGCGTAATCCGGAGTCATCATCCGGAGCATAGACGCAGTGGGATTTACCGATTCATGGATGAGTTCCGGGTCAAGGATCTTGGCTATTCCAAAATCAAGCAGCTTGGGCGACCCGCCGGCGTTTATCAGGATGTTACCGGGCTTGATATCACGGTGGACGATCTGCTTGTCGTGCGCGTACTGTATCGCGGAGCAGACTTTCTGAAACAGCTTGAGCCGATCGCGAATGTTCAGGCGTCGAGCATCGGCGTATTTATAAATGGTCTCGCCCTCAACGAATTCCATCACGAAATACGGCGTCCCTTCAGCGGTGGAGCCGCCGTCTATCAGCCTTGCTATAAACGGGTGCTCAAATGAGGCGAGTATCTGGCGTTCGTGCCTGAATCGGCGCACGATAAAATCGGAATCCATCCCCCGCTTTATTAGCTTGATCGCGACCCGCTGACGGAACTCGCCATCGTCGCGTTCACCCAAATAGACTGCGCCCATGCCACCGCGGCCGATCTCGCGTACAAGCTTGTACGGGCCGATGCGGGAACCAATGAAAGGATCAGGCCCATCCCCGTTCTCAGCTTCGCCAAGAGAGTTCAAAAGGGCCTGCTTTGCCGAGGTGTTTACGAAGCGGCTGTCGGTCCAGACCGGGACCTCGATAAAGCCTCCGGCTGATTCAGAGCCTTGCAGCAACTTTTCAGCTTCACGCCTTAGCTCGGGATGGCCTTCGCAATGCGCGTCCAGATAAACCGCTTGCTGTGCCGGTGAAAGGTCGCAGGCAGCTTCGAATATCTCTTCTAATTTTTTCCAGAGATCGGGCGACATGAACACAAATATTATAGGTTCTTTAAAGCCCGCATTTCTATTTGCCGCACGAGATTTGGAATTTGAGGCGAGTTAATAGTTTAGCGGGTGTTAAAACTTGTTGACGCCAAAGGTTTATTTGCGTATTATTTATGGAGGAGTGCATATTTAAGCATTCTCCCTTCCTTATCCCCATGCCCGCTAAACGCATTCGAATAAAACTTGCCTATTTTGTCATTTTCAGCCTGTTGCTTGTCGGGCTGGTACCCCTTTTGTTGACCGGTTGGTTCCTGTCAGAACGAAGCGGCAGCGAATTGCGGGCGGTTGAAAACAGATATCAGGTCCAGCTTGTTCAGGAAAAGGCCGGCCAACTTGCAATGTTCGGGCAACGGTACAGCGACGTGGTCCGGGGCCTTGCGGACGGGTTCGCACTATCAGCCAACGAATCAGTTTACGACCTGCCCGAGACCTACGTTAAGCTGCAGGCGACACTGCGCGAAAATCCTGATATCGCCGGGCTCTATGTTCGGCCGGCGACATCAGAACCACTTTCGCTTTACCGGCCGGGCGACATCACTCGCAGCGAGATCGATTCGATCGTCGGCGAAGTGCTCGGCTCACTGGGCAACAAGCCCCTGTTGATCGAACGGCCTCGTATCGTTGGCGAAAACAGGGAATCGGTGATGACCATCGCGTCGCCGATCATGCGGAACGGCTCAGTCAACGGCTCGGTCGTCGCGATCGTCTCACTCAAAGGGGTCTCTAGAATGGTCGTAGGGATGGATCCGACATCAGAATCGGACCTTTGGGATTCAGGCCTTCCGATAATTTATGTTGTGGACGGCGAAGGCCGGGCAGTTTTCCACCCCGATCCGCGTCTGGCTCAGGAAAAACGGCCGCTAACCGATTTGCGGATAGTCAACGAATGGCTTCAATCGAATCGACAGATCCAATCCGGCCTCGTCCCATTCGTTGCGGAAGTAGCCGGCAACAAACACCAGATGATCGGCGCATATTCGACCGTGACCTTCGGCGACGAGAGTGTTTACGGGGTTATCACAATGCAGGATGAGGCCCGAGCCCTTGCATCGGTCGGCGAAATGCGGAATCAGACCTGGCTGATCAGCCTCGCTTTCGCCGTCCTGGCCTTGGCGATCGGCGCGGTTGCGGCACGGTCTCTGACATCGCCTATTTCACATCTCTCAGCCGCAGCGGAAAGGATCGCCGCCGGAGACCTGTCAACCCGGGTCGACACCCGCAATGTTACTGAGATCGGTTCCTTAGGCGAATCCTTCAATACAATGAGCGATCGGCTCGAGGAGCACATCGCGAAGTTGGCCCGTGCAGCCAAAGAGAATCGCGAACTGTTTGTCGGCTCGATCAAAGCGCTTGCGGCTGCGATCGACGGAAAAGACAAATATACACGCGGCCATTCGGAACGTGTCTCTCGAATTTCCGTCGCGATCGGCAAACAAATGAACCTGCCCGAGGATGAACTCGAGGCATTGCGCATAAGCGCACTTCTCCACGATATCGGGAAGATCGCGATCGACGACGCGATCCTGAAGAAACCGGCCGCGCTTACGCCTGAAGAGTTCGAGATAATGAAGACCCATCCGGTCAAGGGCTACAAGATAATGTCGCAGATCCCGGCAATGAAGGACTTTCTGCCGGGAATGTATATGCACCACGAAATGGTGAATGGCCAAGGCTATCCGCAAGGCCTGAAGGATGAGGATATCCCCCTCCAGGCTAAGATCGTTTCAATTGCCGATACGTTTGACGCAATGACCATCGACCGTCCTTATTCGAAGGGAATGCTCATGGACGTCGCACTTGAAAAGATCGGCGAGTTGGTGAATATCCGGTACGACCCGGCCGTTTACGAGGCTCTCGTCAGGGGATGCAGAGCCGGCGAGATAGGTCGAGGCGTCGTGCAATTTCGTGCCAACGCAGCTGAGACCGATGCTCCGCTTGTCAATGTGGGCATCGGCAAAGACCTGACCCATAATCAGGACGAGGGCGACCTTCTTGAGATCCCGCCCGCCACCCTCGAGGCTCCATCTCGCGCCCAGCGGCCCACAGCGTAGAAGCAGCCAACAGTTGAAAGATATCGCACGTTGTTCGGCGTGCGATATTTTTCTATAATCCGTTGTTTACGGCAGAACACGGGTTTACGACTGTATGGCATTTTTCTGGCGAAGAAATAAGGAAGACAAGTTTTCAAGCTCTGTCCTGGGGCTCGACAAATCCCTCGAGGAACTCAAAGCTCAGGAGGAGGCCGTCGAGCGCGAACTTGGCGTCAGGTTCTCAAAGGCCATCTCAAAGACCCGCGACTCGATAAACTCGCGGCTTGACACGATCTTTGAGGGCCGGAAACAGATCGACGAGCAGCTTCTCGACGAGTTGGAAGAAATGCTCATCTCGACCGACATCGGCGTTCAGACGACGATGCAGGTCCTTGAAGCGATAAGAAAGGGTATCTCCCGGCAGGAGATAAATGACCCCGAAGCCCTCAAGCGGGTAATGAAGAACGAGTTGCTCGACATATTGCAGCACTCTAAAGAGGGCGGCATCGCGGATGAGACAGCCGTGGATGAAGCGATAAA
>JAEWBM010000096.1 GCA_023391155.1 Acidobacteriota bacterium | reverse complement strand
CCCAACCGCATTCTTCATCGGTGACGGTAAAACGGCACCAAATACTTATGACAGGAGGAATCATAATGAAGAATATCAAAGCTCGCAGCAGCCAAATGGGTTTCACGCTTATTGAACTGCTCGTCGTCTCGGTCAGCGTACCGCTTCTGATCGCCCTGCTTCTTCCGGCTATCCAGAAGTAGCGTTTTCATAACCCGGGGCTCCATTTGGAGCCCTATTCGTCTATCATCGGCTGCTGTTTACGGGTGCGGCGGCGTTCCGCTTTCCACTTCTTCCTCAATGCGGCAACATCAAACTTATCGCGTTTGCCGTCCCGCATATTCTCGACCTCGTGCTGAACCCGTGCGGCGATAAGGCGATATGATTCCGCGTTCGGAACCCCTTCGGTCATATCCCGCAACTCTTCGTACGACAGGAACCGGCCGATCTTCGCACCGATCTTCGCACCGATGCTTTCCTTTGTCGGGATCGTCATCCCTTTCGGATAGGCCTCAAACGTCCCCCAAATATGTATCGGCAGTATCCCGACCTTTTGGTGCAACGCCAGATAGCCTATCACCGGCTTAAATTCCGCGATCTCGCCTGTCAGCGAACGGGTGCCCTCCGGGAAGATAAGGGCATTGTAGCCTTCATTTAAGATGCGGGTAACGTGCCTTAACGATTGCCGTAAACTGCCGGTCCGTTCAATAGGAACGAGCGTTGTGAAATTATTCATATACGCCCGCTTATATTTCGTGTCAAACCAATAATCTGCCGCGGCGACCGCGACCGTTTGTTCAGCGACATCCTTGCCCAACGCCTTTTTCACAAGGCCCGTGTCGATGTGCGACGCATGGTTCGGGGCAACGATGAAATTCACATGTTGTGGGACATTCCCCTGCCCCTCAATCGTCGTGTCGAGCACGTTCGTGTAAAGCCGCTCTTGTGCAAAATCGACCGCCGCATTGCCGATACGGCGAACAAGGGAGGGGATAAAAATGTCCTCGTCGTCCTTTTTCTCCTCGGCCTTCGGCTCGTCTGCCAGCCGTTTCGACTTATCGACCCGCTGAACGGCAGTGAGCAATTCCCGCACCGTCTGCACCTCATTTAGGGTATCCGGCGAAAGCACTCGTCCGCCCGCATCCTCAACCGCGGCTTGCAGTTCGACGAACATCAGCGAATCGAACCCTAGATCAGTAAGCTTGTCCTCGATCTGCACATCCGAAAGCGATCGGCTAGAGACCGTCGCGACAATCTTCCTTATCCACAGCAGATTGTCGTCGCCCTTTGATTCGACAACCGCCTTCGTCTTTTTGCGGGCACGCTCCTCGAGCATTGTCAGCATTTCGACAACCTCGGGCCTCTTGACCTTTCGGGTCGCGGTTCGCGGCAGTTCGAAAGGAGTTACATGCAATACCTTTACGCGTTTGAAGAACGGGATCCCGGCTGAGACCTCGCGAAAATGTTCCTCGATCCTTTTGTTGACCTCGGCCCGTGAAAGGCTGATCTCCTGCTCATAATCGGGCACGACCAGTGCCGAGATCTTTTCGCCCCCGTCGTCGTCCGGCATTCCCACAACGCTCATCTCCTTGATCAGCGGCGACTTACCGTAGATATCCTCTATCTCGTCCGGGTAAATATTCTTGCCGTTCGAATCGATTATCACGTCCTTCGATCGCCCGACGATATACAGGTTCCCATCCTCATCGATGCGGCCGAGATCTCCGGTGCGAAGCCACCTGTCATGCAGCACCGCCTCGGTCGCCTCTTCGTTATTGTAATAGCCGAGCATTATGTTTTGCCCGCGGGCGAGCACTTCGCCGACTCCGTTCGCATCCGGCTCGTCGATCTTGACCTCCACACCCGGAAGCGGCTTTCCGACACTGCTCCGCAGCAGTTTGTTGCCCGGCCGCGCGACCGTCAGCACCGGCGACGATTCGGTCAGCCCATAGCCTTCGAGCACGGTAAAACCAAGCCCGTGGAGGTCCTTCTGCACTTTTTCACTTAGTGCCGAACCGCCCGAGATCAGGTACCGCATCTTCCCGCCCATCCCCTGATGGATCGGGAAAAACACGATCGGCCCCAGATTGAACGGCGTATTGTCGCGGATCCACGCATTGAACTCGATCAAGTTGTCGGCCGCATCGGCGATCCAATCACCTCGTTCACGCAAACGCGTTTTGATCCGGCGATGCAGCATTTCCCACAGAGCCGGCACGCCGACCATCCCCGTGACATGCCCGTTCTCTATCGCTCGCGTCAGTTCTTCGCTGGTCAGGTCGTCGAGATATGTGATCTGAGTACCATTCGAAAACGGCGTCAGAAATCCCGCCGAGAATTCGAACGTGTGGTGCATAGGCAGAACGGAAAGTACGCCGTCCGTGATGTCCATTTCCAACACGCTCGAGAGCATCGAGATCATGTTGGTGAAATTCTTGTGCGAGAGCATCACCGCCTTCGGCTTGCCGGTCGTGCCGGAGGTGAAGATCAGCGAAGCGACGGTGTTTCCGAGCACCTTTGGCGGAAGCAGGGCGAGCCGCTTGGCCTCTTCGACCTCGTCCGGCATTTCAAAGACCGCGTCAAATGTCCATACGGAAACGCCCTTCAACTTCTCGGCCAGTTCAGGGTTTTCATCCGAGAGCTTCGGCGATACGACGATAGCGGTCGCCTCGCTCGCCTTAGCAAAACTGACGATCTCTTCGACCGAGCTTGCCGGATCGATTGGAACGGCGGTCGCACCGGCCTTCAAGATCCCGAAATAGGTCATTCCCCATTCCGGCATGTTATTCGAGAACAGGATGACCCGGTCACCTTGCTTGATGCCCTGGTGGGCAAAATATCCCGCCGCTCGAAGAGTGAGTTCCCTTACATCCTCGAACGTATACTGCTCTTTACGGCCGCCGCGTTCGATGCGCATCGCGACACGCGTCGAGAATCGCTTCGTTGCCGTGTCGAACAGGTCGAGCAGATCGCGGTACGTGTGCGACCTTCGCTCCTGCATCTTCAGCTCTTCCTCGAGCGTCGGCAGCACCCATTTCCGCATTCCCGGGAAATGAACGTTCAGCCAATAGTCGTACCAGTCGAGCCTCTCCGGATACCACGGCAGCAGGTCTTTTTCCTTTTCCTTGGTCAGCGACACGAGAGCCCTGACATTGTCCGACCGATAAAGGTATTCATTATCGATCATAAAGGGCTTGAACATCGCAAACGCATCCATCGTCTCTTTCGTAGTGCGTTTGAAATCCTCGGTCGACTTTTTCAGGTCGGCCACGATGTTGCCGATGCGGCCGCCGCCCCATCGCGGGGTCGCCTTATCCATCAGGTCATCTGCCCGTCGGGCCAGGCGGTTTAGCATCGGTGCCGACGTCAGCTCATACGTACGTTGTTTTACCGGCGACGCCTCTACCATCCCTGCAAGTTTATTGACCAGCTTATTACCGGTCTCTTTCTCATCGAAATGCTGGCGTTTATAAAGCCCGACAAGCCCGACGATCCGCTTCATATCATTCGGGTTCGAATCCCCCGACGACGCCTGAAACACGAGCGGCGGGTTGTCATCCACAAGTGCGTTCATCGTCGCCGCGAGTATCACCCCCGCGACCATGTCGACCGGGATGATATCGAGCACCAGCTTTTCATTGACCGGGATGATCGGCTGGCCCCTCAGCGCGATAAGTATAAGCGGAGCGGTGGTCGTGAAGCCCTCGTTCCACCCCGGGAACGGATACTGCTGGGACGATTCAACGATCGAGGGGCGCACCAGCGTTTTAACGATGTCGTCCTGCGATGCGATGATCTGCTCCGCCAGCGACTTCGAATAAGTATAGATATTGGTCCAGCCCCAGTACTCCGCCCGCTCGGCACCCAGTTCCGTCGTCCGCTCGCGGATCCACATCTTCCGCTCGCGGAAGATCGCCGATTTCAGTTCCGATTCGTCGTCCGGGTCACGGCCTTCTTCTATAAATCGCTTGCGCGCTTGCTCGCGAAACTTCGCGATCTGAACCGCATCGTCGGCCTCTTGCCGGGCCTGTTCGCTCAGCCGGGCGCAGTCCGCGATGTCCTGGTTGACGTCAAAGGT
>JAEWBM010000119.1 GCA_023391155.1 Acidobacteriota bacterium | reverse complement strand
CTTCTGCATCGCGCCGCAATGTCCGGCTGATCGTGCCCATACGGCATTATCAGGTGCGGCACGCCGGCTCTGAGCACCTGCCCCGTCGTACCGGCACCTCCCTGATGAACGACACAGGCCGCCCGCGCGAACACCCGCGAATACGGTGCATAGTCAAACCCCGCGATCTCTTCCGTCAACCCCTTCGGCTGCTCGCCGAATACGCCGTAAAGCACGACGGCCCGTCTCCCCAGCCGCTTTGCCGCCCCAATGCTCTGCTCAAAGAAATCCCTCGGGTCCAGCACCGCTGCCGACCCCAGCGTAAAGACTATCGGCCGGTCGCCGCTGTCCAAAAACTCTTCCAACTCCGCCGGCATCTTTCCCGAATCCGCCTGCCCGTCATAAAAGCAAAAACCCGTCTGGACCGTGCTCTTCGGCCAATCCGGCTGCGGCTCTGCCAACACACGCGAGAACATCGCCAGATGCAGCCGCTCTGAGTTCTTCCCGTAAAAGATCGGGTCGTGATGAGGGTCCAAGCCCAGCTCCCGCCGAAATTCACGATATTCACCCAGCCACGCCCGCGTCCTCAGCTTGCCAAGCGCGA
Organism: Acidobacteriota bacterium; assembly: GCA_023391155.1. GTDB lineage: Bacteria > Acidobacteriota > Blastocatellia > Pyrinomonadales > Pyrinomonadaceae > OLB17. The sequence continues at coordinate 6,415 of JAEWBM010000119.1, read as the reverse complement.
GCAATGCGCCGTGAAACAGCGGCCCCAGCGGCCTCAAATGTTCGGCCCACGGTGCCTGCGGCGGCACCGGCGGATCATACCTCGAAAAAAAAGAGATCGGCGTAAGGCTCGTCGAGACCCACTTGATCCCCGTCTTTTCGGCCACCGACTTAACCGCATATGCGATCTCGCCCGAGACCAGCAGGTCCGCCCCCTCGCATGCCCGCATCATGTCGCGGTACATCTCGCGTAGGTTCGGCATAATAATGCCTTTCAGGATCGCTTCCGTGCCCGTCTCGGCATCCATCAGTTTCTTCCCAAGACCCGTGTCCTCCGGGTCCAGGTGCGGTGCCATCGGTTCAAACCCGAGCCCGATCTGTCCGATCTTCTCGCGATAGAATTCCATCGCCGCGACCGTCACCTCGTGCCCCCTTGCCCTCAGCTCGATCCCCAACGCGATCTTCGGATGAAGGTCCCCCAGCGACCCAAACGTTGCCAACACGATCTTCGCCATACCGTCTCACCCGTCTCACCCGTCTCACCGCCTCACCGTCTCACGCGCGCCTGAGACGAGACGACACGCCGGGCAGAAACGCGTACTAAAAACTGATAACTGGAAACTGATAACTGGAAACTGTATACCAACCAATGCCGCACCCCTTTATCCGTCTTCCTTCATCCCTCTTCCTTTGCTCGCTCCGCCTCTCGCACCCGGTTACGCTCCTTCACCTGAAACCTCACGCTCAGAAAGAACGCCACCGAACCCAGCACCGCCGCGATGAACCCCGCGTCCCGGTTCCCGTACCACAAAAAATACGCGGCGGCACCCGCTAGGGCGACCGCCGCGGCCTGAAAGACTCGCTCTATTATCATCCGTTCTGTATCTCTTCCTCGGCGATCTCCGCCGCCAACCTCTCTCTCCTCGCCTTCCTCCAAAAATACCTTGCCAACAGGTAGCCGGGCAAGCCGATGAACAGAGCGAACGGCGCCAGCGCAATGACGAACTTGATCAGTCCGAGAACAAAGGCCAGTGCGGCGCCGATCCCGTCACTCACCGCTTCTCGCAGCTCGTACATAAATCCGGAACCGCTCGCCGCGATCGCCGCCGGGGTCTCGATCCTCAGTTTGACCGTCGAAAGGCTCGCCTGGTTTTCGAGGAAACGCTTCCTCCCCTCGATCCGTTCGATATCGCTCCGCACATCCGCCAGTTGCCGCTGCACGCTCAAGGCTTGCTCCACCGAGTTCGCCTGCTTCATTATCTCCATGAATTGGGCCTCGAGTGCGAGCTGCGCCTTGAGCCGGGCCTCAATATCAATGAATTCCTCGGTTACGTCCTTTCCCGTAATGTGTTCCATCACGACGCTGCCCGCCTCGCGGCGGATCTCGTCCAGCGTCTCCGCAAACTTTTCGGCCGGTACCCGCAGCGTCATCGATACCGTGTCCCGTTTACCGGTGCGTCCGTCGCCGCCGCTCTGCTGCGACTCGACCACGAAACCGCCTTTCGCTTCCGCGATCGCCGTCACCCGCCGCTGCACCTCTTCCGGCGAATCGGCCTCCAAACGCAGCTCCGCGTTGCGAATGATCTTCCTGTCGCTCGGCACCGGATCGAGCGGAGCCGCTTGCGAATCCGGACCTCCGGCATCCTCTACACCGCCGCCGCCCCTTCCCGGGCTTTGCGGAGCCGTGGCCGACACACTCGTCGCATTGTAAGCGGCCGTTCCGCCGGAACTCTCACGCAAGGCCACGTTTGTGTTCGACGCCTCGTACGCCATGTCGCCGCATCCCGCGGCCAGTAAACTCAACGTTGTCAGGGCAATAGCAAGAAATTTCATATTTTCCTCCAAAAGTAACTGCCCCTAGAACGCTTCACCTCACGGCGCCTTGCGTGCTACCTCTTTGAAATTTTCGCCACGAAACAGTGCTCGCGTCGCTCGCCATATCTTCGCGACCGCCCGCAGCACCTTTGGAAGGAACCATATGAAGAAGATCAGAAAGACGACGAGTACTATCGCGATCGCTATCGGTGCAAAGACGGCCAGCAGCACGCCTACAAACGCGATCGCATCCTCGCCCAATGAAAGCAGGGAATTCGAAACCGGCTCCGGCGAGAGATTCGCCCCCGCCCGCAGAGCGGCTTTTGTACCGTGTGACGAAAATGCCAGCCCTCCGCCGATCAGCACCGCGGGGATATACACCGACGGATCGAGGTCCGCCGTCGCCCCGTACGCCACGATCGCGCCCGCCGGCACCCGGATGAACGTGTGCACCACGTCCCAGACGCTGTCCACATACGGCACCTTGTCGGCAAAGAACTCGATCAGAAATAGCCCGCCCGCGACGCCGATGATCCACCAATTGTCGAGAACGTCGAGCCCGCCCGGCAGCTTCGCCAGCCCGAATTTTTGCAGCAGCCCCAGCACCGACACCGTCGCGTACAGATTGATCCCCGCGGTCCATGCCGAACCCAACGCCAGCGTCAATGTCGAAAACCATTCCATAGTCAGTTATCAGTAGCCGGTAGCCGGTCGTCAGAGTTCATCCCAAAACAAAGCTACTTTTCGTGCGAATACAATAACTCAGTTTCCGGGATCACGAAAGCAGGTTCGCGGCGTCGGACTGTAAATCGAAATTCGAAATTCGAAATTCGAAATTTCGGTCCCCCGCGTCACTCGTCACTCCCCTCATCCCCATCCCTCTTTATCCCATACTTCTCCAGCCGATACTGCAGCGTACGAAATGTCAGGCCGAGCAGTTTCGCCGACTTCGTGATGTTGTTGTCCGTTCGGTCCATCGCCTGCATTATCAGGCTCCGCTCAACATCCTCAAAGTTGACGCCCTCCGGCGGCAGTTTGAAATTTTCGTCCGTCGCCGAAACCTGCGACACTCCGCCGCTTTGCGTCATTTCCGGCGGCAGGTCGTCGAGCGTTATCGTGTCGTTCTCGCATAGCAAGATCGCCCGCTCGATCGCCGATTCCAGTTGCCGCACGTTCCCGGGATAGTGATAATCCTCGAGCAGCTTCCTCGCACCCGCCTCGAGCGTCACCTTTCGGTCCGTCCCGCGGGTGTGCTTTTTGATAAAGAAATCGATCAGCACCGGTATGTCCGAACGCCTTTCCCTCAGCGGCGGCACATCGATCGACAGCACGTTCAGCCGATAATAAAGGTCCTCGCGAAACCGCTTCTCCTCCGTCATCTTGAGCAGGTCACGGTTCGTCGCAGCCAGCACACGGACATCGACCGGGATGTCCTTCACACCCCCGACACGTCGGATCTCGCGTTCCTGCAGCGCCCTCAACAGCTTCGCCTGCAGCGCGATATCAAGCTCGCCGATCTCGTCCAAAAAGAGCGTGCCGTTATTTGCGATCTCGAACAGTCCCTTCTTCTCGCCGACCGCCCCCGTAAACGACCCCTTCTCATGGCCGAAAAGTTCGGACTCCAGCAGGTTCTCGTTTATCGCCGCACAGTTGACTGCCTGAAACGTCTCGTTCGCACGCAGGCTGTTCTTGTGCATCGAACGCGCGATCAGCTCCTTACCCGTGCCGCTCTCGCCGCGGATCATCACCGTTGAGTTCGACTTCGCGATCTTCAGGATCAGCTTTTTGACCTTGTCCATCTCGGGTGAGACCGAGACGATCTCCGTGTCGAGCGCCGTCAGTTTCTTGAGCGCTCGGTCTACCGTTTCCAGTAGCTTCTCGCTATCATACGGCTTCTGAAGGTAATCGAACGCCCCCAGCCGCAATGCGTCCACTGCCGAATCCACCGACCCGTGCGCCGTCAGCAGTATCACTATGATCGACTTGTCGAAATTCGTCAGTTCCTTGAGCAGTTCGAGCCCGCTCATCCCCGTCATCTTCAGGTCGGTCAAAACCAGGTCGAACCGCCGCGATTCCACGAATTTCATCGCCGCCTCGCCCGAGCTCGCCGTGGTCACGTCATAACCCTCGCCCGACAAAATAGTTTCCAGTATCTCTCGTTGATTCCGTTCGTCGTCAACGACCAATATCGATTTCCTTGCCATAAATATTGCCTTCCCCAGCCTTACGTCTTGGCCTCCTTTCCCGTCCCACTCTGCTCTTCGGCTTCCTGCTCGGGGTCATGGGCCTCCTTTTTGACGCCGGAAGTCTCGTCTAGGATGGCATTAACTGCACCGCCTAAAAGAATTACCAGCGCCGTCAGGTATAGCCACAGCAGTAAAATGATCACCGCTCCCAGCGATCCGTAGGTCGCCGCGTATGAGTCAAAAAAGGTCAGATACACCCGGAACGCCTGCGAAACGGCGATCCAAAGGACCACTCCGATCACGGCCCCGGGCGAGATCCACTTCCATTTGAATGGCTGGTGATTCGGCGCGAAATTATATATGACTGCGAAACACAGCAGTAGTATCCCGAGCACAGCAGCCCAGCTAACAACCTGTGACAGTATCATCCCGCCGAACGGCGCCGCCCAAATTATCCACCTCGGGCCATAGACCATTATCGTCAAAGCCGCGGCGATCAACAGAACGATCGCCAGCGTCATCAGCACCGATCCGCCCCGCGACCTCACCCACGACCGCGTCTCCTCTAAGTTATAGACCTCGTTCAGCGTGCTCCGCATGTTATCGACGCCCGCAGACGCAGACCAAAGGCTGACCAGGATCCCGATCGCCAGCTTTCCGCCCCCCGCATTCGCCGTCACTTCTTGCAGCGTCGACTTAACCAGATCGAATGCCGATGCCGGCATCACCTGCCCCAGCAGCACAAACAGCTCCTCTCTCAGGTCCGACCGGTCGTTCATCACTATCCCGAAAAGGTTCATCAGAAACAGCAGCAGCGGAAACAACGCGAAAATGAAGTAGAACCCCACCTGGGCAGCATTGCCCATCACATCGTCGTCCATCGCCTTCTGATAGAGCTTTCTGAAAAACTCCTTCGAGAAACGCTTCATTTCTAACCCTCCTTGTTCTCAGCCGATCTCAGCATCAACCGAAACGTCGTTCCCTCGCCCTCGGCCGACTCCACCTCGATCCGCCCATTGTGTACATCTACGATCTTCTGAACGATCGCCAGGCCGAGCCCTGTGCCTGTCTCTTTCGTTGAAAAATACGGCTCGAATATCTTCGAGAGGTTCTCCTCCGAGATCCCGTTGCCCGTGTCCGCTATAGACACCGCCACCTCGTCTGTTTCCGTAACCGGTTCTATGGTGACCGTCAACTTTCCTCCCTCGTTCCCCATCGACTGCATCGCGTTGATCAGTAGATTATTGAAGACGGACCGCAGCGTTTCCGTATCCCCCAAGACACGCGGCACATTTTCCCGTTCGATCAGGGCGACCTTTATCCCGCTCTCCTCCGCCTGGCCCTCTATCAACCTCAGCGAATCCTCCACAACGTCACGCAGCACCGTCGGCCGCAATTCAACGCTCGCCGGCCGTGAATAATTTAAAAAGTCCGAGATCTGCTGGTTGATCCTCGCAACTTCCTGCTTCAATTGTCCGAGCATTTTCCTGAACTGCGGAGCGCGATCGTCCTCCGGCGAATACTTCGACCTCAAATGGTCAAGTGTCAGGTTGATGTAATTGAGCGGATTCCTTATCTCATGCGCGATCGCCGAGCCCAGCCGCCCGATCACAGCGCTCTTCTCCGCTTCCTGCAGTTGCTCCGCCAGGGCCTTAGATTTCTCCAGCTCCCGCGTCATCTCATTGAACCGCCCCGCCAGCCGGCCCATCTCATCGTGCTGCCCCTCGTCCGGCACCCGCACAGTCAATTCGCCCTCCGCCACCTTTCTCGCCGCCGCCGAAAGGTTCGCGATCGGTTTTGTAAACCTCCAAACCAAGAAGACCATCACGATCGTCGAGATCGACAGCACCCCGAGCGTCGCCAGCAGAGGCTGCGCCGCCCGTGCCGCCGCCTCGCTTCTGTCGTTTCTGAGAAGGACCATGATGTACCAACGGCCCTGGCTTGTCTCGATCGGCACCGCATGTGCCTCGTCATCGACCTCCTTGCTCCCGTCTTCCCGTCGGTTCGGAAACCGCTCGATGTCGCCGCCAAGCCTGCTCCCCTCCATCAGCGGCGGCAGGTCGTTCAGCTCCCCCAGTTGCCTGTAGATGGTCTCTCCGTCCGGCCCCAGGATCGGCAGGTAATCCGGGTTCAGGCTGTCGGAGATCCGCCATTCGTTATCGATGATGATAATGTCCTTGATCCTCTCTGCGGACGACGGATCCAGGAACGTTTGGTTCGGATCCGCGAGTATGTCCTCCAGCCGCTCGCTGCCCGTCATGCTGTACGCACCCACCGCAAATCCAGATACGATCGCTCTCATTTGCGCCTCGCGAAGCTCGTTGTTCTCCTCCTGCATCAGCAGATTGAGATAGAACTGCACGCCGATCGTCGCCACCAGCATTATCGCCAGCACTGCCAACAGCTTCCCCCGAAACGTCTTGAGAAATCTCATAT